>JAHQWE010000012.1 GCA_019633985.1 Acidiferrobacterales bacterium
GCGCCTCCGGTGAGATATCCAAATGTCTATGGCATTGATATGCCATCCTCGTCTGAATTGGTTGCTCACAATCGTAGCGTGGAGGAGATTGGAGAGGAGATAGGAGCCGATTGGCTCATTTATCAGGATTTGGATGACATGGTTGAAGCGGTGCATATGTGCAATCCCAAGCTCGGAAAGTTTGATACATCCTGTTTCAGTGGTGAATATGTAACTGGGGATGTAACACAAGCTTATTTAGCACTGGTCGACAACGCGCGAAATGACGAAGCGAAGTCTGCCAACGGCAGCCAATTAGACCTTTCTGAAATCACTGACGTTCAGGCTGCTCGGGGTTGAGTGCAGCCTTGGTGTCCATGGATCTCTACCGATAGAAATCTGACCGGGTTGCTCTCTGCTCGATGCTTGAGTTCGATTGTCTTCTGAAATGATATTTTCTGGTCGCTATCGATACTATGGATAGCGTGCTGAGCAGCTGTTTGTTTCAGCGAAGCGCCACTTCAACGCCGAAGAGTCAATTTTCCTTGATCCAGTAGTATCAGCGACTTTTGTTCATACCAGTCACCGAGTACATAGCGCCGAGCCAACTTACCGTCTATTTCGAACTCGTGGGCGGCAGGCTTATGCGTATGTCCATGAATCATGATATCGACCTGATGCTCTTTCATCATCGCTTCCACCGCTGACTGGTTTACATCCATTATCTCCATCGATTTGGTCTTTTTGGCGACCGCGCTCTGCTTTCTCATCTGATCTGCAGTTTCAAATCGGCTCTCAAGGGGGTTGTTGAGAAATGCCAGCTTCCACTTTGAGGTCAGCATTTGCTTGCGCGCGGTTTGGTGATCGATGTCGTCGGTGCACAGTGCATCGCCGTGTGTTAGCAAGATACGGAGGCCGTCCTCTTCCACGACCACCGGGTCTGGAAGCAGTTGACACCCCGTACGTTTGGCAAATTGTTCTCCCACGAGAAAATCGCGATTACCGTGAAGAAAATACACCGGAACTCCACTGTCGACCACAGACCTGATGGCCGCTTCCGTACTCTCGTGTCCCAGAGCTGATACACCATCGTCTCCAATCCAGTACTCGAACAAATCTCCCAAAATATACAATCCATTAAGGTACTTTCGCGCGCCACTCGCGAAAGTGGTGAACATTTCTGTGGAGTGTGGTCGGTCTGGCGTGAGATGCAGATCAGAAATAAACGCGATGGTCATCGAACAAATCGAATGGGAAGGTAGGTTTCTGGAATGCCGAAGCGAATGCAACTGACAATCCTTTATTGTACCATCGCCGACCAGCTCAACCCTTCATCTACCGACGATCAATGCAGATCAAATTGTATGACACCTACACCCGGCAGCTACGGGAATTCCGCAGTAATGTACCAGGAAAGGTTGGTTTATACGCTTGTGGTCCAACGGTCTATGATTATGCGCATATTGGTAATTTACGCACCTATTTGTTTGAAGATCTGTTGAGAAGAACCTTGGAAGCTGGCGGCTATGAAGTGAATCATGTTGTCAATATCACTGATGTCGGGCACCTCACTTCCGATGCGGACACTGGTGAAGACAAGATGGAAAAAGGTGCGGCTCGTACGGGAAGAACTGCTTGGGAAATAGCCGAGCTATACACGCTTGCGTTCAAAGACGACCTGGAGAAGCTCAACATACAGACGCCAACACTGTGGTGTCGAGCCACCGATCATATCGAAGAGCAGATCGCCGATATTCGCAAGATCGAACAAGAAGGGTTTACCTATATCACTTCAGATGGTGTTTATTTTGACACCTCAAAGCTAGATCAATACGGGTATTTGGCTCGGTTGGATGTTGAGGGTCTGGAGGGTGGATCAAGGGTAGAGCTTGGTGAGAAACGCAATGCGACAGATTTCGCCCTGTGGAAATTCAGCCCGGAGAATGAATCAAGACAGATGGAATGGCCGAGTCCATGGGGTAAGGGCTTTCCCGGTTGGCACATTGAATGCTCAGCAATGTCAGCGAAGTATCTTGGGCCGCAGTTCGATATCCATTGCGGCGGCAAGGATCACATACCGGTTCATCATTCCAACGAAATTGCTCAATCAAACGTTTGCTATGGGACAAATTTGGCGAACTACTGGATGCATGGCTATTTCCTTGAAACTGACAAAGAAAAAATGTCGAAGTCATCCGGAGAATTTCTGCGTCTTCAGACACTAATTGATAAGGGTTACGATCCATTGGAGTATCGCTATCTCTGTCTGACGGCCAATTATCGCAGTGATCTGAAATTTACGTGGGAAAGTCTCGACAGCGCTGCCACCGCTCTAGGTCGTTTACGCAAAGCGACGCATCAATGGGGACAGCCTGATTCGGTCAACGAGCCACTTTTGGCGCAGTTCCATAATGAGATCGCCAATGACCTCAATACTCCCAAGGCGCTGGCGCTGGTTTGGGGTATGGTGAAGTCATCGCTAGCGGACGGAGATAAAAAGGCCACTATTTTGCAGATGGACCAAGTGTTGGGACTGGATTTGGCGAATTGGGCGCCGAAGGAAACAGAGATTTCTGCTGATGTGGAAGCCCTATTGTCGGCGAGGAATCTGGCGCGAGCTGAGAAAAACTGGGCAGAAGCTGATCGCCTTCGAGACGAGATTTTGGCATGTGGATTCGAGATCAAGGACGGCCCGGATGGTGCGGTATTGCAATCTGTTAACTAACGACAAATATTCATTGTAAATGGATGTTTGTTTGGGCTAAAATCCGCGCCCTGATGCGGGGTGGAGCAGTCTGGCAGCTCGTCGGGCTCATAACCCGAAGGTCGTAGGTTCGAATCCTGCCCCCGCTACCAATTGCCATTTGGTAAAGATACGACCCCGCTGTTCGCGGGGTTTTGTATTTTGGGCAAATGCGAACGGGGTGCGAACAGTGTCGGTCGCATTGAACGGTTGGTCCTCTCGGGAACGATTGGACGCGGTGGAGTTGCTGTTAACAGCTCCGAGCGACGGGCGTTAAGCCCGTTTTTTACGCGCAGGTTGTTTTTGACGGTTATTTGTAGTGCAAAACTTGACGAAAATCAGAGAGTTGCTGGAACCATCGGTGGAGTCCCTTGGTTATGAGCTTTTGCATATCGAATTTGCCGGCTCGGGTGGAAACATCCTGCGACTGTACATTGATGCGCCGGGTGGCATTGAAGTGGACGACTGCGCGTCTGTGAGCAGACAGGTCAGTTTGATTCTGGATGTAGAAGACCCAGTGAAAACTGCGTACACCCTGGAAGTTTCATCTCCAGGCTTGGATCGTCCCCTGGTGAAGCCTGCTCATTTCAGGCAGTTTACCGGGGAAAAAGCGAGAATTGTCATGCACACCCATGTACTAGGGCGTCGGCGATTTACCGGCACCCTGATTGAAGCAAGTGAGGAACAAGTAATTTTAGAGGCAGATGGTGAGAGCTACGATCTGCCATTTGACTTGATGGAGTCTGCGCGTCTCGAGCCAGATTTTGGCACGAAGAGAAGTTGAGCGCCTGGAATCCGGGGTTATGAATTAAGTACTGCTGTTAGGACGTTTTAACAGTAGAGCATAGGTATCTGAACAGTTACGGTTGAGTGTCGAACTATTATGGCAATTACAAATAACGAAATCCTGTTGATGGCTGAAGTTGTGTCGAGGGAGAAAGATCTTGATAAAGAGATCATCTTTTCTGCGATCGAGGCGGCGCTAGCAACGGCCACACGAAAATGGCATGACGGCGAAATTGATGCGCGAGTGAGTATCCATCGTGACACCGGCGACTATGACACTTTTCGAGTGTGGGAAATCGTTGATGATGAGATGGAAATCGAATTTCCCGGGAGCCAGATACCGCTGACTGAGGCGAAGGAAAGCGATGAAGAGATTGAAGTGGGTGACTTGATCGAAGAGCCAATGGAAAAGGTGGAATTTGGTCGTATTGCTGCCCAGGCCGCCAAACAAGTGATTATGCAAAAAGTTCGTGAGGCGGAAAGAAATCAGGTCGCCGAGCGTTATGCGGAAAAAGTAGATACGCTGATATCTGGTACGGTCAAGCGAATGGAGCGCGGCAATTGTGTTGTAGATCTTGGTGATGCAGAAGCGCTTCTGCCCAAAAGCGGCATGATCCCCCGAGAGGGGTTGCGACCCGGTGATCGTATTAGAGCGCTATTGGAAAACATCGATCTCGAGGCGAGAGGCCCGCAGTTAATCCTTAGTCGGTTGTCTCCGAAGTATTTGATTGAGCTCTTTAAGCTCGAAGTGCCGGAAGTTTCAGAGGGCATCATTGAAATTTTGGGCGCTGCTCGTGACCCGGGATCCCGTGCGAAAATTTCTGTGCGATCCAATGATAACAATGTGGATCCGGTGGGTGCCTGTGTAGGTATTCGTGGGTCGCGTGTTCAAAGTGTCTCAAATGAAATTGCAGGCGAGCGCGTCGACATTATTGTCTGGTCCGACAATGTTGCGGAATTTGTCATCCAGGCTTTGGCTCCTGCAGAGGTCGAATCTATTTTGGTTGATGAAGAAACCCAGCAAATGGACGTGGTGGTGACGGAAGAAAATCTGTCTAGAGCGATTGGCCGAGGCGGTCAAAACGTGCGTCTTGCTTCCGAACTGACAGGTTGGGAGCTGAATCTGATGACGGATAAGGATGCTGCTGAGAAGCAGGAGTCCGAGCAAAAAGAGCTAGTTGATCGATTTAAGAGTCAATTGGATATCGATGAGAACGTCGCTTTAATACTGGCGCAAGAAGGATTCAATTCATTAGAGGAGATCGCCTATGTGCCAAAACAGGAACTGCTGGATATTGAAGAGTTCGATGAAGATATCGTTGAAGAGCTTCGTAACAGGGCACAAGACACATTGCTGACTAGCGCGATTGCGTCGCAGGAGCAAAAGGAGCCGAGCGAAGACTTGCTGACTATGGATGGTATGGATGAGGATACCGCCCGTGCCCTGGCTACAGGAGGGGTGCGAACCATGGAAGAGTTAGCCGAATGTGCTGTGGACGAAGTACTCGACATTGTCGATATGAGTTCCGAGCGAGCTAGTGAGCTCATCATGACGGCGCGGGCTCCCTGGTTCGAATAGCGCACGATTAATAGAGAAATTGTTATCACACCAGGGTTTATAGCCCGGTACCAGATAAATTGAGACTAAACAGGTTTAACTATGTCACAAGTCACCATTAGCAGTTTTGCCAAGCAAATCGGTATTTCAATCGATAAATTGCTTGAGCAACTCGATCACGCTGGTATCAAAGGCAAGGGCGCTGACGACCTGCTGGAAGATAGCGAGAAAATTACATTACTACAGTTTCTGAAGGGGGAAGCTTCCAGGGAGCAACCTGGCAGACAACGTATCACGTTAAAGCGTAAAACTACCGATGAAATCCGGCAGACGTCGAAGACAGGCGCCGCGCGAACAGTCCATGTAGAAACCCGAAAAAAGCGTACTTTTGTAAAACGCAGTGTTCTGGAAGCCGAGCAGGCCGAAGAACAGCGCAAGATCGAGGAGGAAGAAAAGCAGCGGCAGCTTGAAATTGAGGCAGAACGAGAACGCGAGCAGCAAGAGATCCTGGCCCGGGAAGCCGCAGAAAAAGCTGAGCGTGACGCAGAGGAGCGAGCGCGTCAGGAAGAAGAGCAGCGTCAGAAGGAAGAACAGGAGCGTCAAGAAAAAGAGCGAATTGCAGCAGAGGAAGCGGCGAAAGCGGCTGCGGAGGAAGCAGCAGCGGCCCCCGCCCCCGCCCCGAAAGCTGAACCAGAAGCGGTATCAAAACCTGCGGCACCCGCTCCAAAACCGGCGGAAAAACCGACTGCAGCGCCCAAATCAGATGACTGGAAGAACAAAAAGGGGCGAAAAGGCGGAAAGTCCGACGGCCCGAGAGAGGAATTGCATGCATCGAAGCGGCGAAAAGAACGTCCACGTCGAGCGATGGGCAGAAAAGCCGGAAACATTTCTTCTTCGGTCGCCGACCAACATGCCTTTGCAAAACCGACTGCCCCAGTTGTACATGAAGTTCATGTTCCAGAAACCATTACAGTGGGCGAACTCGCGCAAGCCATGTCAATCAAGGCGGGCGAAGTCATCAAAACGATGATGTCGATGGGGTCAATGGTGACGATCAACCAGATTCTCGACCAAGATACCGCGCTTTTGCTGGTGGAAGAGATGGGGCATAAGGGAATTGCGGCTGCGGATCAGGATCCCGAAGCGTTGCTGGTTGATACCAACACAGACGGTATCGAAGTGAAGTCTAGAGCTCCGGTTGTCACCGTCATGGGGCACGTTGATCACGGTAAAACTTCGTTGTTGGATTACCTGAGAAAAGCCAAGGTAGCGTCTGGAGAAGCCGGCGGAATCACTCAACACATTGGTGCTTATAAAGTCCGATTGGGTGACAACGATATTTGCTTTTTGGACACGCCGGGTCACGAAGCTTTCTCTGCAATGAGAGCGAGGGGCGCAAGTGCAACGGATTTGGTTATCCTTGTGGTTGCCGGCGATGACGGTGTGAAACCCCAAACTATCGAGGCGATTCGGCATGCTCGCTCTGCAAACGTCCCAATGATCGTCGCGATTAATAAAATGGATCGTGAACAAGCTGATCCGGATCGCGTAAAGCAGGAACTAGCAAACCATGAAGTTATTCCTGAAGAATGGGGCGGCGATACGTTAATGAATGAAGTATCCGCTTTGACCGGGCAGGGTGTGGACGAGTTGCTCGAATCAGTTCTTTTACAGGCTGAGGTAGCTGATCTGAAGGCGAGGGATACCGGCCCGGCGTCGGGATTGGTCGTTGAAGCACGACTGGATAAAGGACGTGGACCCGTAGCGACCGTGTTGGTTCAGGAAGGACAGCTAAAGAAGGGCGATATTATTCTCGCTGGTCGTGAATCCGGCAGAGTTCGAGTGCTTTTGGACGATACTGGTAAACCTGTGAACAGCGCTGGCCCATCGACTCCGGTAGAGATTCAGGGGCTCGCAGGCGTCCCCATTGCGGGAGATGAAATTGTCGCGGTAGCAGATGAGCGAAAAGCGCGAGAGATCGCGATGCATCGTCAGAGCAAGTATAAGGAAGTGAAACTCGCGCAACAGCAAAAAGCCAAGCTCGAAAGCATGTTCAACCGCATGGAGGAAGGTGAGGTTCAATCGCTCAATCTGGTTGTAAAAGCCGATGTGCAAGGCTCTGTCGAAGCACTTTCAGATTCGCTTGAGAAGCTGACCAACGATGAGATCACAGTGAAAGTGGTGCACGGCATGGTGGGTGGTATTAATGAATCCGACGTCAATCTGGCGTTAGCATCGGGTGCCATAATCGTTGGTTTTAACGTGCGTGCTGATGCTACCGCTCGTAAGCTTATTGAATCGGAAGATGTCGATGTTCGTTATCACAACGTTATCTATGATGTCGTAGATTTAGTCAAAGCAGCAATGACAGGTATGTTGTCTCCAGTTATTCAGGAGCAGCATGTAGGGTTGGTTGAAGTCAGAGATGTCTTTAAAGCGCCAAAAATCGGATCCATCGCCGGATGCTTTGTGCTGGAAGGTTTCGTTAAGCGCAGTTTGCCTGTGCGAGTTCTACGGGACAATATTGTCATCTTTGAAGGGGCGATAGATTCGCTGCGTCGATTTAAAGATGACGTGCAGGAGGTGAAGAATGGATTCGAATGCGGAATCGGTATCAAAAACTATAACGATATCAAAGTCGGAGACCAGATCGAGGTATTTCAGATGGTCGAAACCGCTCAAACCCTATAGATACGGTTTAAATTTGATAAACCGGATCGAAGCAATGGGGTCTTAACCTCGTTCTCACTGAAAGCACAGTGATGTGGGAGCATCATGTTCCGCTCATCACGTAACGAGCTAATTCTATGCAAGAAATTGACCGTACCAGACGGGTATCAGAGTTGATCCGTAGGGAACTTTCCACTTTGGTTCGAAGAGAGCTCAATGACTCACGAATTAGCAATGTGTCGATCAACGCGGTACAGGTATCCAAGGATCTCAAATACGCCACGGTGTACGTTTCCGCAATGGAAGGGAATGAGATACCTGCAGGGATAGCAAGTAAGTCGGGACAGACACCTGTGGGAAAACGAGGTGGACCTAAGGAGAGCCCAACATCGAAACCGCAAACGGTAGAAACACTTCTAAACAACGCAGCTGGCTTTTTGCGGCATTTGCTTAGTCAAAATGTAGAGCTGCGTGTCACTCCAACCCTTCGATTCCGCTACGACAACAGCATCCAGAGAGGTGTCGAGATGTCGTCTTTGATTGAATCTCTGAAACCCAAAAACTGAGTATAAATTATGGGCCAAGGAAAGAAGCAAAAAGGCTTCCCTGTGGACGGTATGTTGCTCCTAGACAAGCCAATTGGTTGTTCATCTAACCATGCTCTTCAAAGAGCCAAGCATCTTCTCAATGCCAGAAAAGCCGGACATACCGGTAGCCTGGATCCACTCGCTACAGGGTTGTTGCCGTTGTGTTTTGGTGAAACCACCAAGATATCGAGCATGTTCCTGAATGCGGATAAAACCTATACTGTTTCAATACGACTGGGTGTGACCACAGAAACCGGTGATAGCGAGGGAGCTGTGATCGAACAAAAAGCGCTGGAATTTGATCAAAAAAACTTAGAGCAGGTGCTCGACAGCTACCGGGGGGATTTGATGCAGACGCCTCCGATGTACTCAGCTCTAAAACAAAACGGTCAGCCGCTCTACAAACTCGCACGCCAGGGTATCACCGTTGAACGCAAAGCGCGCCCGGTAACAGTCTACTCCCTAGATTTAGTGGATTGGCAGAATGACTTGCTTAAGCTGGAAGTCAGCTGCTCCAGGGGATTCTATATCCGCACATTGGCTGAAGATATCGGAAATGATCTCGGTTGCGGCGGCCATGTCGAAGTGCTGAGAAGAACCCGAGTCGGAGATTTTAGCGTCGATCAGTCTGTCACCCTGGACCAGCTGGAAGCAGTGCTTACGCCACGAGATAGAGAAAAATTGTTGCTGCCCACCGATGAAGGTCTTGCCCATCTACCGGAAGTCAGGCTCCCAGAGAATCTGGCGAGGTATATCAAGCTCGGTCAAAGCATTAGGGCGAGTAACACTGCAACACCTGGATTAGTTCGAGTTTATGCCGAAACTACAGGCTTCATCGGTCTTGGAGAAGTCTCAAGCGATTTCAAACTCTCGCCAAAACGTATTTTTAACGCTTAGTTTTTAGCAAGCGTGATCGGGCGGCAGGGGTGGTATAGCGTTGGCGTCGCTAGACATCCAAGGGGTAGAGCTGCAGGATTTAGTTTGGAGAATGAGCTTGAGGCGCAAGCACTGCTTTTGTTCCGTTAAAGCAGCGTGAAAAGGAAAGTTGGCTCCTCAGCCCGGACTCGAACCAGGGACCAATTGATTAACAGTCAACTGCTCTACCAACTGAGCTACTGAGGAACAACGGCACGAATACTAATTCTACCTCGTGCATAGGTCAAGGGTTTGGCTGGGTATTTGTTTACTGAAATTCGATAAATTTCTGAAATTTCCCTCGCTCGCCAAATCTCACACTGCTCAAGCAATTCGCCTACCAGTCACTGGCCGACTCCGCATTATGGGCAGCCTGGTTCTGCTTCTGATTGACGTATTCTGCCTGAATGTATGAGTGTGATTTTCTGAGTTTTGGCTTTACGCTTGGGATCGCAAACCGTGAAAGTGCCGTTGGCGCTCGCTCTTCCCAGACCATTAAAAGAGATTTGCTGCAACCGATTAAAGCTGACTTCCACTTTAGGGGAAGAAGAATATCTCTTCACGACTTCTTCCGTTAACTGTCTGATCCCATCATTGTTAGAGTCGACATAGCTGAGCATTCCAACCGACCAGTTATTGAAGGCATCACAATAGCGACCTTCGGCGCTGGGGCACAGGCGCACGGTTTTATTTTTAAAAACTGCCACTTGTCGGGCCAGTCGTAAGCTTCTTTCAACGGTATTAATCGTGCTCGAAACACGATAGCTCTGCAGTAGCGGATAGAACGAGGGAGATACGATAGATAAGGCGATCGCGGATATCAGACTGGTAACCAGGAATTCCAGGAGAGTAAATCCGCGAAGGGTGCGCGGACCGCAATTTCTGCGTAGCGATATATAAAAGTTGTACATTGTGGCCTCCTTGCCGTGAATGAATGAATGAACGAGCGTAGCGAATCGACTACTCACTTCTGTGCGTCTTCGCACAATTGACGCTGTTTCTCTAAGCTGACTCCGTTAAAATGGTGGCTCAGCTCGATTCACTTCCTTATCCGCCGGACAGAAGCTTCTAAAATGGGAAAAACCCAACTGAATGAACCACAGAGTATTTACCAGCTAAATAGTCAATTTGCCCCCGCAGGTGATCAACCCGCCGCGATCAATTCGATTATAGAAGGACTGGAAAATGGCGAGGCATATCAGACTCTTCTCGGCGTTACCGGATCAGGGAAAACATTCACCATGGCAAATGTGATCGCGCAGACGGGTCGACCAGCCTTGATCATGGCGCATAACAAAACTCTGGCGGCGCAGCTTTATTCGGAGATGCGAGATTTCTTCCCGCAGAATGCGGTGGAGTACTTTGTTTCTTATTACGACTACTACCAGCCCGAGGCGTATGTGCCCAGTTCTGATACGTTTATCGAAAAAGATGCTTCGGTGAATGACCATATTGATCAAATGCGTCTTTCGGCAACGAAGGCGTTAATTGAGAGGCGTGATGTGGTTATCGTGGCGACAGTTTCGGCGATATATGGTTTAGGAGACCCCGCTTCGTACCACCAGATGATTCTGCATCTGAAGAAGGGCGACCGTATCGAACAACGTGCTGTGCTAAAGCGACTCGCAGAGATGCAGTATATGCGAAATGATTTGGAGCTGCGCCGAGGAACATTTAGAGTCAGGGGAGATGTCATCGACGTGTATCCATCCGAGTCGGAAAGACTCGCCATACGAATAGAATTATTTGGAGATGAAGTGGATGCACTTTCGCGTTTTGATCCATTGACTGGCTCCAGCGAAGGCAGTATGAATCGCGTTACAGTCTATCCAAAGAGTCACTATGTCACCCCACGACAAACAATACTCGATGTGGTTGACGATATCGTGGAGGAAATGAAGGACCGGCTAAAGACGTTGTATGACGAAGGGAAGCTGGTGGAAGCGCAACGCCTTGAGCAACGCACGAAGTATGATGTGGAAATGATGCGTGAGTTGGGTTATTGCAACGGTATTGAAAACTATTCACGTTATCTCTCTGGCAGATCCCCTGGAGAACCACCACCTACACTGATCGATTATTTACCGGCTGACGGAATTGTGTTTATCGATGAGAGTCACGCGACGATCCCTCAAATTGGAGCAATGTATAAC
Source organism: Acidiferrobacterales bacterium (assembly GCA_019633985.1). Taxonomy (GTDB): domain Bacteria; phylum Pseudomonadota; class Gammaproteobacteria; order Arenicellales; family Poriferihabitantaceae; genus VYFG01. The sequence goes on from JAHQWE010000012.1 coordinate 11,392, forward strand.
GGTGATCGTTCTCGTAAGGAAACGCTGGTGAGCTATGGATTTCGGCTGCCTTCCGCGTTAGATAATCGTCCGCTTCGGTTTGACGAATTCGAGAATATGATAGGTCAGACAGTCTTCGTGTCTGCCACACCAGGGCCGTATGAAGAGAAACACGCGCCGGATATGATCGAACAGGTAGTGAGGCCAACTGGGCTTCTTGATCCAGAAATCGAAATCCGCCCGGTAAATACCCAAGTTGACGATCTGCTTTCAGAAATTCGATTGGCAGTGGGCAAAGGAGAGCGGGTACTCGTCACCACTCTGACGAAGCGAATGTCTGAAGATTTAACTGAGTATCTGCACGAACACCAAGTCAAAGTTCGTTATTTACATTCGGATATTGACACGGTAGAGCGAGTAGAAATTATACGGGATCTGCGCAAAGGGACTTTTGATGTCCTAGTCGGCATTAATTTACTGAGGGAGGGTTTAGATATGCCGGAAGTGGCTCTGGTAGCGATTCTGGACGCTGACAAAGAGGGCTTTTTACGCTCGGCGCGCGCACTGATACAAACCATCGGAAGAGCGGCGCGCAATTTGCAGGGGCGCGTAATTCTATACGCCGACACAGTTACCAACTCTATTCAAATCGCGATAGATGAAACAGATCGGCGGCGTACCAAGCAGAAGGCGCACAACGATGAGCACAATATCACGCCGATGTCGATCAATAAGCCCGTGAAGGATATTATCGATGGCGTAACGGCCAACGATTCTTCCTGGAATGATATGCCAGAGATGGACCAGGTTGCGGAGGAGAGAGAGGAATACAGCCGACTTACTCCTAAGGAGCTTGGAAAGTTACTGGCGCGATTGGAAAAACAAATGTACGAGCATGCGCGAAACCTGGAGTTTGAATCAGCTGCAAATGTTCGAGATCGCATCAACCGGATTCGCGAAGGTAAGTTCCTGGAAGAAGCGGGGTAGGAATACGCGGCTCGCTTTTGCTATGAGCAGTGCCAGCCACAATCATTGAAGCAATGAATAAAGACGTGAATACAGCACGAGAATCTGAAAACTGCGAGGCTGAAACATTCTTTGGTATCCCAAAATGTGAAGATCTGGATACACTCGAAGCTTCTTCTGTATTTATCGGTGCACCATGTGCCACGGTATACGGTTCTATGGGAGCGTTTTGCCAAAATGGTCCCAATGCGTTACGGGCTTCCATGGTTGAAGAGATTTCGCTAGTCGACCGCTACAATTTCGAAATCGACGGTCCCATCTTTCCGGAGGGGTGTAGAACGGCGGTCGATTACGGTGATCTGGAGTGGGATGAAAACAATTTTGAACACAACCGCCGAACGATACGCAATGCGGTTTCCAAATCTATCGAGAAAGGGGCGGTTCCGATTGTTGTTGGTGGTGATGACTCTATTCCCATTCCGATGCTGGATGCGCTGTCCGACTCCGGGAAACAATTTACCGTTCTGCAAATCGATGCTCATATCGACTGGCGCGATTCTTACATGGGAGAGCGATATGGCCTTTCTTCGAGTATGAGGCGCGCTTCAGAGATGAGCCATATTAACCAGATTATCCAGGTTGGCATGCGTGGTCTTGGCTCTGGGCATGAATCAGATTTAAACGAAGCGAAAGATTGGGGTGCGCAGATTTTTCCGGCACATCGCATTCATCGAGAAGGAATTGACCAGGTGCTCGATTGCATCCGCTCAGATGCCCACGTGGTGATTTGCGTTGACGTCGATGGTATCGATCCGAGTATCGTTCCAGCAGTGATCGCCCGTTCTCCGGGAGGACTCACCTATTTCCAGGTGATTGACTTGATTCAAGGTGTGTCACAGAAATCGAAAATAGTGGCGATCGACTTTACTGAATTCTTCCCGGAGCGGGATATCGACGGCTTGGGCGCATTGACCGTTTCTCGGCTGATTGCTGCGGTAATGGGTGTGATAGCGCGTCAATAATTTTTGGTTAGAACAAGATTAGTCAAAGTTTGTTAGTCAACAGCGGTATCTAGCTCGATGAGCAATTTGTTCGACAGTATGAGATTGACCATCATCCGTCACAGATTTACCTTTTGGCAGACGACGTGGCGCTATAAGGTGTCATCAAAACGCAGCTGGGCTCAGGACAGACGATTCTTCTGTGAGTGGTAAATGATTGTATTGCCTCTGGTGCTTGCTGCATTTCACTTCCAACTTCCAGGAGAAAAAAATGCCAGAAAATCCAAAAATTGCCGCTGCTACAGGACTTTATCTGGAGGGGATTAAAGACGGCCGCCCCCAGGAAGCATTAGACAAATACATTGGTCATCGGTATACCCAGCACTCTACTGGTGTCAGTGATGGTAAGGAAGGATTTTTATCATTCTTTATTCCATTCCTTGAGCGTAACCCTCGTCGAGATATCCAAGTTTTGCGAGCAATTGTAGATGGACGTTACGTATTCTGCCACGCTTATCAATCTCTGAACGATGGGGAATCGCAATGGGTCACGATGGATCTGTTCGATACGGACGAGAACGATAAAATTATCGAACATTGGGATGTCATTGCGGCGTATCAGGATCAAAATATATCTGGCCAAAATATGGTGGACGGAGAATCTGAGGTAAGCGATCTGTCTGCAACAGAATCGAACAAGCAATTAATCAAAGAGTTTACCAAGCAGGTATTGATCGAAAGACGGTATCAAATACTGTCAGACTTTGTTGTGGAAGATTTGATAGAGCATCACCCACAGGTAGCAAACTCAAAACTTGGACTGCAAAAAGCGCTGGAGCAAGGCGTAGTGGGGCGTCACGAGATGCTGTTTAAACTCATTGGTCAGGGAAATTTTGTAGCGACTTATTCCAGCGTCTACCTGAATGAAAGCAGTCACGCAGTGTTCGATCTTTATCGTGTCGCAAAGAACAAGATCGTGGAGCACTGGAGCCTGTACGAGAAAATCCTTGCTCGTGAGCAGTGGGGAAATTCCGGTAAATTCTAACGAGCAAGGGCCTGTTTGAAGAACGCTGCCACCAGCGGTAACAAGGTCATTCCCATAGGTATTTATTGAGCGACTAACGACAAATTTGACAGGAGAGCGGTTCTGACTACTCTGAAGTGGGGGATCCTAAAATTCGAGATCGTTTCAAGCCTATTCAAGCCTATTCAAGCCCGTTCAAGTCGATTTCATTGATGAACCTTGTCCGTAACCTAGAGATCGTAACCACGTTCCTCGTGAGAAGTCAGATCCAACCCGATTGCTTCCTCGTCCTCTGAAACCCGCAATCCTGTGATTGTGTCAATGACTTTTAGAATGATCCAGGTCGCTGCTAGTGTCCAGATTAATGTCGCAGCAACACCGACAAACTGAACCCAGATTTGGCCGCCAATAGAGGAGATGCCGTCAGCAAATCCCTGACCACTAAATACGCCAAGACTGGTGGAGGCAAACACACCGGCTAATAGCGTACCCAGAATTCCACCTACGCCGTGCACGGGGAAAACATCTAGAGAATCGTCAATTTTTAACACATTTTTTAGTGTCATCGTGGCGTTGTAGCAAACCACACCAGCGAGAATTCCGATGATCAACGCACCGCCCGGACCGACAAACCCCGACGCAGGAGTAATAGTACCGAGCCCGGCAACCATTCCGGTAACCGCTCCCAGTGCAGTGGGTTTTCCATATTTGATCCATTCATAGCACATCCAGGTAAATGCACCAGCCGAAGCGGAGATATGGGTAACGAGCATGGCCATGGCGCCATCACCATTAGCGGCTAGCGCGCTGCCGCCGTTAAATCCAAACCAGCCAACCCAAAGCATTCCAGCGCCCATGACGGTTAAGGTCATATTATGCGGTGCCATGGGTACTTTAGAAAAACCGGTACGCGGGCCGATCACAATGGCCGCCACTAATGCACCAGCTCCCGCGGTGATATGAACCACGGTTCCACCGGCAAAATCCAGTAGCCCCATTTGTCCAAGCCAACCGCCTCCCCAAACCCAATGGGTGATCGGGATATATACCACCAGGAGCCACAATACAGAGAACAAAATCACCGCAGAAAACTTAATCCTTTCGGCGAACCCACCGATAACCAGTGCCGGCGTGATCACTGCAAAGGTCATTTGGAACAACGCAAAAAGAGATTCTGGTATCGAGCCCGAAAGACTATCTTCTGAAACATTTGCAAAAAGCACATTGGATAAGTCTCCAATAAAATCGTTGCCTTCGCCAAATGCCAGCGAATAACCACACACCAACCAAACAATAGAAGCAATACATGCAATGCTGAAACATTGCATCAAAACAGACAGCACATTGCGAGTTCGAACCAAACCACCATAGAACAGTGCGAGGCCCGGAAGAGTCATAAACAGAACCAATGCGGTAGCGGCCATAATCCATGCGGTGTCTCCACTATCCAACTGATCAGCGAGAGCGCTGCTGGCAAATAGACCGAGAAAACAGAAACTGGTAATTTGGATTGCTTTCATTGTTATTTTCCTAGATCGCATCTGCATTAAGTTCACCTGTGCGAATACGTATCGCTTGATCAATGCCGTAAATGAATATTTTGCCGTCACCGACCTTTCCTGTTTTTGCTTCGGACACCAGGGCGTCGATAACTGATTCCACCAGATCGTCGTTTACTGCAATCTCCAGTTTCGCTTTTGGTTGGAAGTCAACGACATATTCAGCGCCACGATACAGTTCAGTGTGGCCCTTCTGCCGGCCAAAACCTTTGACCTAGGTGACGGTCATACCGCTAACACCAATTTCTGACAACGCGGCGCGAACGTCATCCAGCTTGTGGGGTTTAATAATCGCAACAATTAGTTTCATGGTTTAGTCTGCTTTTTTGCGGCGCAATTATAGATAAAAAAGACCCACAATGGAGCGGAGTCCTCCACTTCTAAGCATAGTAACGAAAATGATGAAATAAAAAGCTTTAGTTAGGGCAGGATTGCACCAAATTGGCGCAATAGGGAGAGTAGTGCGATCACCGGCATACCAGTTATCGCATTGGGGTCGTCACTTTCTATCGCCGACAATAGAGATATGCCCAGGCTCTCAACTTTCAAACTCCCGCAACAATCGTAGGGTTGATCTGTTCTCAAATAACGCTCGATTTCCTGATCATCCAGTTTTCGGTAAACCACTCTGACGACAACAAGTTTCGACAAAACCTGATGTGTTCGCGCGTCTATGACTGCGATACCATTGTAGAGAAATGCTTCTCGACCTGATGCCATTCGCAATTGTTCAATGGCATTCTTATGGTCGCGAGGTTTACCGAGTATCTGATCTCCGAGCTCACATACCTGGTCAGATCCAATCACTAATCCTTCGGACAACTCTGACGCTACTTTCTGCGCTTTAGAAGTTGCCAACCGCTGTACCAGTGCCTGTGCAGACTCATTCGGTAAACGGCTTTCATCGATATCGGGTGAAACAGATTCGAACGAAAGACCGAGTCGAACTAGTATGTCCCGACGGTATGGAGATGACGAAGCCAGAATAAGTTGGGGGCAGGGCAGATGCATCTGACAAACGTCTTTTAGATCTTTCCTCGGTAGAGTAGCCGATAATCCGATGTCAGGCTTATTGGCTGCGATGGGAAGTAAATAATTGGCGGGCTCGGAGGGATTCGAACCCCCGACCACTCGGTTCGAAGCCGAGTACTCTATCCAGCTGAGCTACGAGCCCGCGCGACTCGTGTTTTACATGAAATAATCCGACTAGTCGAGTTTCTTCCGCAAGATTTCGTTTACTTGTTGTGGATTTGCTTTACCTTGGCTTAATTTCATAATTTGACCCACGAAGAAACCAATCACCTTCTGGTTGCCATCTTTATATTGCTGAACTTGATCCGCAGAAGCTTCTAGCACCTGATCAACGATTGTTTCGATCGCGCCGCTATCGGTGATTTGCTTTAAACCACGTTTTTCGATCACCGTGTCGGCATCGCCTTCACCTTGCCACATTGCCGCAAATACTTCCTTTGCCAGTTTGCCAGAAATGGTCTTATCCTGAATCCGGTCAAGAAGTGCCGCTAATTGGGAGGCTCCAACTTTGCTGTTAGCGACCTCAATGTCTTCGTTATTCAGGGCGGCGTTCAATTCGCCAAGAACCCAGTTACAGGCAACTCTCGGACCGGCTTGGGAAGCAGCATTCACCTCTTCGAAATAATCGGCAAGCGCTTTGTCTGCAGTCAGTTGCTCTGATTCTTGTGCGCCGAGGGAGAGAGATTCCATAAAACGGGATTTACGTTGCTGGGGTAGTTCTGGCAGTTCCTCTCGAACCGCTGCGATAAAAGCGTCATCCAAAACTAGGGGCGGTAGATCAGGATCGGGGAAATAGCGGTAGTCGTGCGCCTCTTCTTTCGAACGCATTGATCGAGTTTCATTTTTATCTGAATCATAAAGTCGAGTTTCCTGAACTACCTCGCCACCGTCTTCAAGTAAATCGATCTGTCGGTCTACTTCGAACAAAATGGCTTTTTCAACAAAACGGAAAGAGTTGATATTTTTTAATTCCGCCCTGGTACCGAATTCTTCTTGTCCTTCGGGCCGCACCGATACATTGGCGTCGCAGCGGAACGAACCTTCCTGCATGTTGCCATCTGAAACTCCAAGATAGCGCACGATAGAGTGGATTTTTCGCAGATAGGCAACTGCCTCCGCAGCAGATCGCATATCGGGTTCGGAGACGATCTCCAACAGCGGTGTACCGGCGCGGTTTAAGTCGATACCGCTGTGGTCATCAAAATTCTCATGCAGCGATTTTCCGGCATCTTCTTCTAGGTGCGCACGGGTCACGCCGATTTGACATGTTTTGCCATCGACTTCGATCTCAACCTCGCCTTTACCCACAATCGGTATCTCAAACTGGCTGATTTGATATCCCTTTGGTAAATCTGGGTAAAAATAGTTTTTGCGTGCAAACACCGATCGCTGATTTATTTCGGCACCTATTGCCAGCCCAAATTTAACCGCGAGTCGCGCAGCTTCGGTATTCATGACAGGCAGCACGCCTGGAAGAGCAATGCTGACATCGCAAGCCTGGGTGTTAGGTTCCGCGCCGTAGGCCGTAGACGCGCCGGAGAAAATCTTGCTTTTGGTTTGAAGTTGGACGTGAATCTCCAGACCGATAACGGTTTCCCATTGCATCAGGCGAACCCTCCTGGCACGTGAAGATGCCAATCTGTAACTTTTTGATATTGATGTGCAACATTGAGGATGGTCGATTCATCCAGATACTTGCCAATGAGATGCAGTCCAATTGGCAATCCCGCCGCGTCTTTCCCCGCGGCAACTGATATGCCAGGCAAGCCCGCAAGGTTGACCGAGTTGGTGAAAATATCGTTGAGATACATCGCAACGGGATCATCGTTTTTATCGCCAATCGGGAATGCAGTACCTGGTGTAGTTGGGCCCGCAATCAAATCGCACTTTTCGAACGCTCGCTGAAAGTCATCTGAGATCATGCGGCGTAACTTCTGTGCTTTAATGTAGTAGGCATCATAGTAACCAGAGGACAATACGTAGGTACCGATCATGATGCGACGCTGCACCTCTTCACCAAAACCTTCAGCGCGAGTTTGTTCATACATGTCATCCAGATCTATGTACTCTTTGGCTCGTAAGCCATAGCGCACACCATCAAAGCGAGAGAGGTTCGAGCTGGCTTCAGCAGGTGCTAATACATAGTAGCAGGGGATGCCTACTTCGCTATTGGGCAGCTCGACTTCTACGGTTTTTGCTCCCAGAGCTTCAAGTTCTCGAATTGCCGCTTGAATGGCATTTGCGACCGCCATATCTACTCCATCGCCGAAGAACTCCTTCGGCAGTCCGATCGTTTTGCCGGAAATTGATTCTTCTAAAACAGACATATAGTCCGGTACGGGCAGGTCGAGTGAGGTTGAGTCTCGTTCATCAAATCCAGACATTGACTGCAACAGTAATGCAGCATCTTCGGCATTTCGCGTAATGATTCCAGCCTGATCGAGAGAGGAAGCAAACGCAATCATGCCATAACGGGAAACTCTGCCGTAGCTAGGTTTGATTCCGGTCAATCCACAAA
>JAHQWE010000099.1 GCA_019633985.1 Acidiferrobacterales bacterium
CCAAACTACGATGTAGATTCGTATCGTGCTCCGGAGCCCAATGTCGCTGTCTCTTTCGAAGCGATTGAAGAACGATCCCAAGCTGCTGAGTTAGTGGCTGAATCGGAGGTCATGACTCCGAACAGCGCCGCTCCAGCATCCAGTTCGCCTAGTGCTCACTCCTCCCCTCAAATTGGGGGATCCGCAGCTGCCAGTAAACCGATGGAGCCAATGAGGGAATTAAATCAATCTCAAGCAAAGCGGCAAATGGGCGTCAAAAGTGAGAATAGGCTAGGGGGTATAGCGGATACCGCCCGTTCGGTGACTCAATCTGCTGATCAATTTCAACCGGAATCTGCGCAACAAAGATCGCGTTTACTCAGCGACTCAGAGACAACGATTAGTAGACTGACCGCCGAGGATATTCAACGACGGTTAGAGGAAATCACTGCACTTGCCGATAGAGCATTATTGGAGGAGGCACAAAAGCTGCTGGATGACCTGCTTGAGGAATGTCCGGAGTGCACTGTACCTGAGGCCTTGGCAAAATTGAAAGATGCCGAATTTCAGAATGACAGTGCTGCGGGCTTCAAGTACGATCAGATTAAACAATAGTGACTACTCAATACACAGTGCTTAGTTCGCTGAGATACCATCCAAGGTGAGTATCGAAGAAGCCTTATTCGTCATTCTGGGGTTCGCTTCTTCCCTAATATCGGCAGTATTCGGGTTTGGTACAGCGTTGTTTGTGCTGGCGATTGGCAGTTACATCTTGCCGATGCGAGAAACCGTTGCGCTGGCAACCGTGCTTTTCACGGCGTCGACACTAAGTAAGTCGATTTTGTTTCGTAAGCAAATCAACTGGAAGATTGTCGCCGGAATGTCGATCACCAGTTTGCCATTTGCCTGGTTAGGCGCAGCGATGGTTTCTCAGGTTCCAGCGCACATTTTACGAATGCTCCTTGGTTGGATGATCGTACTCTATCTGTCGATTAACTTAACCGGGTTAATGCCCAAATGGAGACTTGGAATACCAGGTATTGCGGTGGGTTCGGCAGTGTACGGGTTTCTTTCCGGTTTGCTTGGTAGCGGTAACGTCGTTAAAGTGGTTCTATTTCGCGAAATTCGGTTTTCCAAAGAAGCGTTCGTTGGTGCGATGGCGGCAACCTCTGTGTTGGCAAATTTAGTGAAAGGAAGCGTCTACTATGACTCTGGCTTACTGCATATCGGGCAGAAGTGGGCGATCACCGGGCTAATTTTTGCGGCGGTAATTGCCGCTTTTATCGGTCGATTTCTACTGAATAAAATAACTACCGATCAATTTAATCTGGGGCTGAATTTGGTGTTAGGTATCAGTGCTATTGGGTTGATTCTGCAAATAAAATAATACGTTTGTTCATGTAAATTCCTGCCTTCGCGATGACGTAGAATCTTGATTGTCGGTGGTGCACGGCTTTCCTATTCAACGCGACTTTTATTCTAAACGGCCATAAAAAGTCTTTCGTGCGGATTCTGACAGTGAGATATCTGGTTTGGTGTTATACGCCAACACTACCAACATTCGAGTGGTCGAACCCACAACTGGTGTGACGCGGTGCATGGAATTCTGCCCCCGAAATAGCACCAGGGTACCAGCAGGCATGGAGAGCGAAGACGTTTCTATTTTTCCGTCAAGTACCGCGGCGGCACGGTCATAATTCATTTCGCCCAGATCCGCATTGCGCACATCACGAACGTACTCAAAGACGCCACCACCCTCCGGCTCCTGGATCATCAATGTGATCGCGAAGGAGGAATTGTCAAAGTGCCATCCTAGCTCTTGGTTTTTGGAGGCGTAGTGAAGATTGATCGAGGAGAGTGGATCGGCATAGGCATAAAGTGCGGTTTCATCAAGAACTGCGCACAGGAATGCTTGAAACTGACTGTTATTGTAGAGAGCGCGTAATGCAGAATGATCGGATATTTGATCGGTCGTGATACATCCTTTGGAGGAAGCAACTTCTCTATTTCGAGGATGGTCGGGTGGAAATGCTGGATCAGCAGGTTGAAGATAGATATTGTGGTTACTCTGTGTATAGAACGCCTGACTTTGCTTTTCGACTCCTTCCCGGATAATGTCTTTAATCGTGGTGGGCGCGAGAAATCCCTGCATCACTAATACACCATCGCGGTCCAGTATTTGTTTGCATTCCCTTCGATATTGTTCGCTGTTTAGCGGATGGTTCTTCAGATTGATAATAGTATTAAGCATTAGATATCGAAAATTGGGTCTCAATTCAGCACAATCCAGAATTCGAATTTAGTCAAAAGAGAGATTCAGGATCAAGTCAGACGATTGGCCCCAAACAGGAAAATCTTTTGAACCAAAAAGTGTACACCCGATTAAGAACATAGTTGCCAGTGTTATAACTTCGCATTGACTCCCGAGATGATCAACGCGCATTTATGGTGAATCGTATTTTATAAAAACTCATACGGTGGTGTAGTTGATCGTGAATAGGTATCGATGTGGTAAAGATCGATTCGAGGGTTAAGAGGGCAATCACTACAGTCAATCATTTTTTACAAAATTTGTAACCACAATGGCATAACAATATGGAATTTAACGAAATCATACTGAACGCGATCATTACATTATTCGTCACGATCGATCCGGTGGGTAACGCGCCCATATTTTTGGGTTTGACCGCGGGGTTCAGTGCCGCAGATCGAAGAAGGGTTGCGTTTCGAGGGGTCGCTATCGCATTTGTAATTCTGTCTTTATTTGCGCTCACTGGTACGGTGATACTAGATGCAATGGGGATATCGATGGCGGCATTCCGCGTCGCTGGCGGCTTGCTCTTATTCTACATTGCATTTGAGATGATTTTTGCGCAGAGGCAAGTTCGTCGGGAGAAGACCTCTAGTGAAGCGTTAAAAGAACATGTCGCGAATATTGCCGCATTCCCTTTGGCAATCCCGCTACTAGCTGGGCCGGGTACTATTTCAGCCACTATTTTACTTTCGTCTCAATTTTCGGCATTGCCGACTTCGGAAGTGTGGATTGGAAAAACTCTGCTCGTCGGAATGATTTTCTCGCTGTTACTGCTCACGATGTTAGTTTTGTTCGCCGCAAACTATTTTGAAAAGCTCATAGGGAATACTGGCCGATTAGTGATGGGCCGACTGCTTGGTGTGCTACTCGCGGCACTCTCTGTGCAATACGTTGCGACGGGCTGCATAGAGCTGTTCGGGCAAACCTAAGCCTTCACCTGTATCCATAAGGTGACACTTATTTGATTTACAAATCTGTAACAAAATCACAACCTTGATTCACAGAACTTCGTGGCTGTGTTGTGCTAATTTCGATTCCTATTTCGAGAATTGTTGAAGATGGAAAGTCTAAGGAAATTATTGTTGGTCGGTGCGATCTCGCTGGGATTAAGCGCTTGCGGTTCTGATGGAACCTCCAGTAGCGGTGGAGGTACGGACAAAGACGCGAGTAGCTGCGTAACCAGAACATTAAAAACGGTCTATACCAATGATTGCGAATTTGATGTTAATGTAATTTTATTGGAGGATGGTGCGACATTCTTCAGAGTGAATGCAAATCGAGCAACCACTCGATCAGTCAGCGGTAATCCGTTTGGCGCTTGCCGTGCGCCGTCGGAACCAATCTTAAACGCAGATAGTAGCCAGTTCACCTGCAGCTAATCCATTCTTGGTGCAATACTTAGCAATGGTTTGAACTATCTGTCGCTACACTTGTTTGTAGCAGTGTCATGAAGTAGTGGCGCCAAGTTGATGTCAGCAATTGTTTTCCATAAGTTAAAGGCGATATATCGTGATGGCATACATCAATCCATAACCGAGCAGAATCACTAGAACAACGGGTCTGAGTTTTACCAGCCACGGAGGCAAAATGGATTCTTTGATCAAGTAGCAGCCTACAATCATCATTAAGACACCGGAAACCAGCGCGGCGATACCCCAAAATTCGGTTAAGTGGCGTAGGGCATACCAAAAGAAATTCCACATTCCCCCTAGTAGCACTAACGCGCCGATCAGTTTCTGTAAGAGGGTTGGGGTTCTTGACAGCACAGGTAGCTGTGCAGCGAATAGCACGCCGATTAACATCGTACCCGCCATTATCGTTCCCATTGGTAATGCCATAATTAGTGCTTCTAGAATAAGTGGTTCGTGAATGTGAAGAGATTTGAGTGAGCTGAATCATCCGGAAAAGACATCATTTTACAGCCTACGAAGCAAAGCAGGACGAAATCGATCCTTGCAAAAATACATCAAGCGTTGGTTTGTCCACCCACTACGCTCAGCTTGATAGAAAATTGTTTCCGAATTTCCTTATCAACGTCATCGGCGATGTGGGTTGGGAAATGGTTTGCGAGAATGTTCCTTGCTCTTTCTTTAGCAACTTCATGAATCCCCTTGCCGCCGCCTTTTTCCCACTCTTCCACTGAGGTTCGATCAGCGATATCCGGGTATACGAAGTCAGATTTCATTCTTGCCATGGTCTCTGGCTCCCCCAGAAAGTGCCCTTCGCTATGGACTACACGATCGATAGAATCGATTGATAAGGTCTCTGCCGATACTTCAAGAGGTCGCAGAGAGCTTTGTATACTACCTAGCATATCGTTATCAATTACATAGCTTTCCAGTGCACAACCCATCAAGCTCGCATGCATACCGCAAGATTGTGTGATCAAATTGCTCCCTGCAAGGGCCGCGAGAGACACAGACAGACTTTTTTCATAGCCGCTCTGGGCATCGGCGGTTTTGCTGTCAGTGGCCCCCGCAATGGAAACATTCGACAGCCCATAGTGCTGGGCGAGCTGCGTCATTCCTGCCATGACCACCGCTTGTTCGCCACCGCCGCTGCTCATTCCCCCTGTACGTAAATCTGTGATCATTGGTTTGGCGCCGAAAATCAACTTCGCCTCGGGGTTCACCAACCAGGCGAAAACGAGACCAGCTATCGATTCCGCTGCGCTTTGCGCGATCGCACCGGCTTGGGTAACTGGGGTGGATGCGCCTACTTGTGCAAAGATATTGACATGGGCGGGTATACCTAACAGTGCGCACTGTTCCAAAACATCGCAGGATTCTTTGTGAAATCGAAGCGGGGGAACCACGTGATTAATGTTCATCGATAAGAAGGGACGGGCGACAAAGTTCTCTCTGGATCCAGCCAATATCTCGCAGATTGTGGCGATATCTTTGACATGGTGTCCCTGCGATGCACTCACACAAACATGTTTGCTGGTGCCCCTTAAGCATGCATAGGCGGTATTGATATCGAGGTCATAGTTATCGGGAATGTCTCGGGCAACCAACGATCGGCTAAAGAAGTGAATATGTGATAGACAATCAACAATCCTCGCCGCGTCGTAGAGATCTTGAAGGGTTGAATCGCGGTAGCGACCGGTCTCCATATCGAGCAATAACGGCGCGGCGCCGCCACTACCCATATGCACTCTGGCACCGGAGAGCAGCATGTCATGTTCTTTGTTCTGCCCGCAGAGACTAATGTTTTTGGGGATCTCAGCAAGTGCCTCTTCTACCAGTTCACCCGGCATGCGCAGCCGTCCGTCATCTCCCAGTGTGCCGCCTGCCCCCACGACCCGCTCAACGACATTCTCTGCAGCGAAGGAAATTCCGATCTTTTCAAGGATATTCAGAATGGCGCCATGAATAGCTTGAATTTGTTGGGAAGATAGAGGCTGGTACAAGCCTCCGAACACCGGTTCTATTCTATTTTGGAATGTCAGGTTGTCGTTGTCCCGAGAGAGATCTCGGTCTCGGCGCCTTCTGCGGTTGCTGGAGACTTCTCTATTCATACGGTTATATTGCGGGGCATGTTTTGAATAATACCGGTAAATGGCCCGTACCGATCACTGAGCAATCGGTTCAACTCGCAATCCGAGACGGTTTCCAAAAAAAGAGAAGTTTCAATCTGAGTACCTGACACCTTTTTAATGACCTTTGCGTTAAAATGAGGCACGGATTAACCATAATTATAGATTCGGGGGCGGATTCTACGTGAAACCAGAGTTACTACTAATTGCATTGGTAGCATTGGGGGTATTGATATGGGTTTTTCGACCCAAGAGTAAACCATTGCCGGGAGGAGATCTTCCTTACCAAAGGCAGTTATATTTGTTTTCCAAAACCGAAAGAGCATTCCATCGTGTTCTCGAAAAGGTCAATGACGACCGAGCGGTTATTTTGGGGAAGGTGTGTGTTGGAGATGTCATTACACCAAAACGAAGCTTGTCTCGAAATGAGCGACAGAGTTATCTGGAAAAAATTTCCAGCAGGCGCTTTGACTTTGTTCTTTGTAGTAAAAAAGATCTCTCAGTGTTGTGCGCCATCGATCTCGTTGATGTCACCAAGAATAGCGAAGCCCGGAGTGAACGCCAGGCATTTCTCGAGCAGGTGTGCCTTGCTGCAGATGTTCCACTGTTACAGGTTACCGCGAGAACCCAGTATGACTTTAGCCGGATAGAAAAAATCTTTCGTCGATTCGTTCCCAAAGAGGAAGAAGAAAAAGATGAAATTTATCTCTGGACACAACTGCAAATCGATGCAGACAAGGAATAGCGTTTTGCTTTAACCTATTGGAACGATGAATCTTCCGACACATTCACCTCCCGCAACAGAAGCCGAAGCGGGCGAATCGCTTCAACTACGAGCCCGGACGTTAGCGGACGCAGAGATTGCTCCCCGAGCGGCACAAGTCGATCGAGATGAGCGGTATCCCTGGGAAAATGTTTCTGCACTAACCAGGGAAGGATTTATGGGAATGACTAGTCCCAGGCAATATGGCGGCCTCGGGGCGAGTTATTTGGACGCTGCAATTGTCATTGAGGAAATGGCGCGCGTATGCGGTGTCACCGGAAGAATTGCGGTGGAAGCGAATATGGGCGCTA
>JAHQWE010000100.1 GCA_019633985.1 Acidiferrobacterales bacterium
ACCCAGTTTCCAGGTTTCAATTTCTACTACATAGTCGGCAGGGGGCAGCACACCTACTCCGTTCTCCGGCCATTCGATCAATGCCAGCACCGGGGGGCTTAGCATATCCCGCACCCCCAAAAATTCGAGTTCCTCGGCGGAGCGCAATCGATATAAATCAAAGTGAAATACATTGAGCCGATCAATGGGATAAGTTTCTACCAGTGTGTAAGTCGGGCTGGTCACTGCGCCCGCATATCCAAGTTTTTTAACGATACCTTTTACCAGCGTCGTTTTGCCGACACCGAGATCACCCCGGAGATACACCAGACAAACCCCACCATCTTTTGAAAGCGCGTGCACTTTCAATGGCAAAGCGAGCCGCTCGCCGAAAGCGAGCATCGCCGATTCTGTGGGGATTTCGATTTGGTTTATCAAACTGGTCCGCTATACTGGATACTGAACCGCAGCCCTTAATCGATGACTAGAGGATAGATAGACATCAAATTGTCTGCTTTATCGCAATCTTTTTTACAACTTTTGTCGCCATCACCCATATCAATTTCAGATCAAAAAGTTCGGGCTCAAATTTTCTTCAGAAAAGGCCGACAACAACCCCGATCCCCCCATTATTATTGTTTCCCTATTTTACCAGTGAACCCCTGTGCCTGTGGACGTCAATTACGACAAATTAGCCTTTGATATTAAATCCTGGGCTGCGGAATTGGGCTTTACCCGTGTAGGCATTTCAGATATCGATCTCTGCGACGCGGAACAAGAGCTGCGTATGTGGCTAAAGAGAGGATTTCATGGGGAGATGCATTATATGGAAAAGCACGGTACTCGAAGAAGCCATCCCGAAGAGCTAATTCCTGGCACAGTCAGGGTGATTAGTGTTGCTCATGATTATATGCCTGAGCCCACAAGTGACTCCTTGGCCGCTCTAAGCAACTCTGAAATTGGATTCGTATCCAGATACGCACTGGGCCGGGATTACCATAAGGTGGTCAGGAAAAAGCTGCAGAAACTTGCAGATTGGATCAATTCCGAAGTAGAAAGTTTCGGGTATCGAGTTTTCTGTGACAGCGCACCCGTTTTGGAAAAACCACTGGCTCGCCAAGCGGGTTTAGGATGGACTGGCAAACACACCAACCTACTAAATAGACAACAGGGCTCTTACTTCTTCCTTGGAGAACTCTACGTCAATATCCCGCTGCCGGTAGATCGCCCAGTGAGCAGTCACTGTGGAAGCTGCACCGCGTGCATTGAAGCCTGCCCTACTGGAGCTATTGTCGAACCGTATCGGCTGGACGCCAGAAAGTGTATTTCATACCTCACCATTGAGCTTCACGGTTCGATACCCGTCGAGTATCGGCCAGCAATAGGAAACCGAATTTACGGCTGTGACGACTGCCAATTGGTCTGTCCCTGGAACAGGTATGCCCAGATCTCTGCTGAGCCAGACTTCCTCATCAGACATCAGCTACATGATCAGGCGCTCACGACGCTGTTCTCTTGGAGTGAATCCACTTTTATGAAAAATACCGAAGGTTCGGCAATTCGCCGCATTGGATACATTCGCTGGTTGCGAAACATCGCGGTCGCTCTGGGTAATGCACCTTACAGTGATTCGGTCGTGGACGCGCTGCTAACTCGTATCGACCACCCTTCAGAAGTAGTCTGTGAGCATGTAAGATGGGCATTGGAACAACATGGGCAAGATATTGACTAGCACTTCGATCTGGTAATGTACTCCTGCAAACCTTGAACCTAATCCCGGATAACTTCAATCAAAAATGAATTTAGACCACTCCCTTAAGTCACGAATTGCCAGTGGCGAACAATTAACCGGTTGCTGGGCGTCTCTGGCAAATAACCTGACAGCCGAAATCCTGTCTGGAGCTGGCTATGACGCCACGATGATTGATATGGAACATGGTCCGGTAGACTTCGTTGCGGCCATCGGATTAATGCAAGCGGTCAGTAGCACCGGTGGTCGCTCGCTCATTCGTGTCAGTAGCGCCGATATTGTTTCAATAAAACGAACCTTGGATATCGGACCTGACGGCATTATGGTTCCAGATATCCGCAGCGCTGAACAGGCCAGAGAGGTAGTAAAAAACTGTCGGTATGCACCTGCGGGAAACCGCGGAGCAGCCCCTGGATATATGCGGGCCAACCGTTTTGCTGGACTTCAAGCCGGGCATCCGGCACTGACCAATTATCCAGAGTTCATGCGTGAACACTTTCTTCTCATGATCCAAATCGAGTCGGCGCAGGCGATCGACAATATCGAGGATATTTGCCAGGTCGAAGGTTTAGATATGGTGTTTGTTGGACCAGCAGATCTTTCGGCCTCACTTGGCAATTTGGGTGATTTCGAATCGGCTCGATTTATCGATGCAATGAACGCCATTGAAGCAAGTGCGAAAAGAAACGACATTGCACTAGGGACCATCCCTTTCCCCGGATGGGATGCGGCAAGACTCTATCAACTTGGATATCAGTTTGTGATTGGCGGATCTGATGGATTGCTGTTAGCGAAAGCCGCAGCTGATGATTTCGAAAACCTCAGTGCAAGCAAAACGAGATAGAACACGAGCGGGAATGCAATACACCGGTTGGCCAGTACTATTCTGTGGAATCCGTAGCGCTGGATTCTGCATCCAATGTTTGTTGCTCAATATCTCTGGCGACCTCACTGCTTACCAACGAGGCAGACTCACTCTCCGTGTTCCATAAAAGGGCGGCATATCCACTTTTTAACTGATTCCGTGCAAATGTAACTTTTTGCTCAGTGGTTTTCTCCATCGCACCATAGTCAGTGCCATCCCGCGTCACTACCTCCTGCAATAGTGCGTCCAGAACATCATCGCTGAGTGATTGCCATGGAATAATCATCTAAAGATAGTAGCAAAATCACGGCGTGATCCGCAGATAAAAAAAAGACCGCAGGCTATCCAGCCATACGGTCCCAATTACCCAATGGAACGCTAACTAAAAATTCATCACGGACTAATTATTAAAAACCGGATACTTGGCCGACAATACGATCCGCGGTATTCGGCTGTGCCACACCGAGGACGCCAAGCTCTTTACATACCGAAAGTGTGAGAGCAGACTGGTTGAGCGTGTAGAAATGAAACTGTTTAACTCCAAATGCCATTAGCTGACGACATTGTTCTACCGCAATCGAGGTAGAGATTGCATTATGTAGCGCAGGATTTTCCTCTAGATCCTTGTACATCACCTGATACCAATGCGGGATCTTAATTCCGCATTTTCTGGAGAACGACACGGCTCGCTCGAAATGGTTGATCGGCAGTATCCCCGGAATAACAGGTACATCAATACCCGCATCTCTCACCCGCTCGATAAATTGTACAAACACTTCTGTATCGAAGAAAAATTGCGTAATAATTTGATTCGCACCCGCGTCCACCTTCTTTTTTAAATAGGCGATTTCTTCGTCGATGCTGTTAGCTTCCGGGTGTCCTTCCGGATAAGCCGCTACTGATATTGTGAAATCTCCCAAAGAACGTATCCCTCTGACGAGTCCTAAAGCTGAATCATACGAATCATCACAAGCAACCCCAGTACCACTGATGTCTCCGCGTAAGGCCACAAGCTGATTTACGCCATCGTGGAGGTATTGTTTAACTTCAGCATGTACCTGATTTTTCGATTTGTTGATACAAGTGACATGGGGTGCCGGGGCGCGGTCGGTAATTGGCTTCACCAGAGAAATCGCTTCCCGGGTAGCAGAGTTTTGAGAACCCCCGGCACCACAGGTAACCGATACAAATTCGGGCTTCAACAGCGACAAATTTTCCAAAGCGCTTGTAAATCCCTTTTTGGCAAGCTCGTTGGAAGGTGGAAAAAGCTCAATGGAAACACTGGGCACTTCGGTTTTTGGTGCGCGATCTAAATAGGCGGTGGTATTCGCGGTCCACTTACTTGGCATTTTCTGCTCCATCTTTTATTTAACTATAACAGGATATAAACATATATTTATATCATAATCAAATAAAAATTACCCTCACTGATACAGGAACCATAATAAAACCAAATATCTCAACGCCTTACCGATAAAAATAGCCAAAGCGCATGTCCAGAATCGGAGCGAAAGATACCCTGCCGCCACACAAAGCGGGTCACCAATAATGGGCAACCAGGAAAATAATAATGTGGAGGGGCCATAGCGTTTTACCCTCGAAATCGCTTTTGGAGACAGTGAAAACCAGGATTCTATTCGGGTTCCACGGAGCCCTTTGCGCAACAGCGCTCCTACCCACCAGGTCGTCCATCCTCCCAACGTGTTGCCCACCGTGGCTACGATAAACAGCGGCCAGAACCCGATGTGTCCGTGATTAACCTGATAGTAAAGCAGTCCTTCTACACCACCAGGTAGGATGGTGGACGCCAGAAACGAACCGAAGAATAAAGAGAGTAGTCCGAGATCCACGGTTCAGCGGGAAATAAACAATTTCACACAAAAAAGGCGGCCCGTTGCTGTCAGATGGAATCCGCCTGACAGCCATACCCATTGAAAAGTCGATTCTCCCGAGTGCAATTGCGCCCTCAAGAGAATCGGATTCAAACCAGTTTTAAGCAGGCAGTGAGGGGATATGCATGCCCACCATGTGTCGCATCACACGCACCACCTGAACCGAGTAACCAAATTCATTGTCATACCAGACATACAAAACACAGCTGTTTCCTTGAACTATTGTCGCAACAGAATCGAAGACTGCTGGCTCAGGAGTACCTACAATATCTGTTGAAACGACTTCCGTCGAAGCCGAGTACGCGATCTGCTCACTTAATGGAGACTGATTGGCCATGTTTAACATATGCTGATTCAATTCATCTCGAGTTGGCGCTTTCGCCAAATTCAGATTCATGACAGCCATCGACACGTTCGGGGTGGGCACTCGGATGGCGTTGCCGGTGAGTTTCCCAGCCAATTCAGGCAATGCCTTTGCCACTGCTTTCGCTGCACCAGTAGAGGTGAGTACCATATTTAGCGGCGCACTGCGTCCTCGGCGTTCGGCAGAATGATAGTTATCGATGAGGTTTTGGTCATTGGTGTAAGAATGCACCGTCTCAACATGACCATTAACGATTTCATATTCGTCATTAATTGCTTTCAAAACCGGGGTGATCGCATTGGTAGTGCAGGATGCCGCGCAGACAATGGGTTGGTCTTCGATCATGTTCTGATTGACACCATAAACAATATTTTTGATGTCACCACCCGCAGGCGCAGTTAACAAAACCTTGCTGGCACCGTTTGGAACAAGATGTCTTGACAACGCTGCTTCATCCTTAAATTTGCCGGTATTGTCGACAATCAGTGCGTTTTTAATATCGTATTTGGTGTAATCAATATCCTCCGGCTGATCAGCATAAATTACTTGGATATAGTTTCCGTTTGCGACAATGGCGTTGTTTTCAGGATCCAGAGTGATCGAGCCATTGAATGGTCCGTGAATAGAGTCTCTACGCAGTAAGCTGGCGCGCTTTTCGAGATCACCTTCCCGTCCACCTCTCACCACAATGGCTCTCAACCGTAATTTGTTGCTTGCGGTTGTACGCTCGATCAAAAGGCGCGCCAATATTCGGCCGATTCGCCCAAAACCGTAGAGCACTACATCTTGAGGTTCGGGAAGTAAATTTGCATCGCCACCGACGATAGAACCTAACGCTCCATCCAGGTACCCACGAAGATCCTCTTCCGATGAGATAGCAAAATCATGAGCAAGTCGTCCGATGTCAACTCTTGCCGCGCCCAAATCCATCTCCTGCATTTGTTCCAGAATTTCGCTGGTCTGGCCCAGGGAAGCCGCTGATCCAACGACGTTCCTCCCGAATCGATGTGCCTTAATGATGTCAATGACCGATGCATTCATCAGTTTTCGTCCAAAAACCGAGACGATTACCCCCTGTTCACGATAAAGCTGTCCGACCGTCGGGATCATTCGTTCTGCGAGATTCTGGTCAATTAAATAGGCCGCCAGATGTGCCTGAGTTTCACTCGTTGTCACTGTTTAAGGAAAGATAGGAAAGATTGAGGTCGGTATTATCTCTTATTCTCAGCGTGGCTAATACGAACAAAAGAGACATTTTTGCCCACTGGCGCAACAATCCAGGTGTCGAGGAATGTGGGTGGGAAAATCCTGAAGGAAGCACCAAGAAACGCCAGCAAACTCAGAATTGTCAGTGAGGTCAGAAATGAACGGCGCTCAGGGTAGCCTAATGAGACTTCGCCCCACCCTCTTTTAACCACTGCCGATATTGTTTCGGGCTTTTTCCGGTCCAACTCTTGAAAGAACGGGTGAAGTTTGCTGGTTCTGTAAAGCCCAAATTGTAGCTGATCGCTCCAATGGAGCGGTTCTGATCCTTAATAAACTCCACAGCTAGGCTCTTGCGAATCTCGTCAACCAACTCGCGGAAGCTAGTACCTTCCAACTTCAATTTACGCTGAAAATTACGCAGGCTCATATTCAGTGAACTGGCAATCTCTGTTTGATTGGGTCTACCTGATGGTAGCCTTGAAACGATCTTAGATTTCGCCTGCAGGGCGAGGCTTTGCTGGTCAAAACTCGCGAGATAATCTGCAACTATTTGGTCATTGAGCCTGGCTAATTTGGGATTAGCAATCGAAATCGGTTTCACCAATATCGCTTTACTGAAAACCATCGCATTTGCGTCGCTATCAAATTCGACCGGACATTGAAAAAATTGCTCTATTCGTTCGATTGATTCAGGCCTAGGCATTCGCAAAGAAACGGAAAGCGGATTAGTGTCCCCACCAGCTGTCAGTCTGCACAAGCGCAGCATCCCTGCTAATACACTCAAAGCATAACTATCAGGATGTTCATAGCCAGGAATATTCAGCGATGTCACCATCTTAACCGCATCTCCGAGATCAATGGCATGGGATCCTGCCGCGGAATTGATCAGTTTTTGAAAGCGGATCATACGACCGAAAGCCTCCCTCAATGAGCTACTCGCCATCCAGGAGAAACCGAGACCATGTAAGAGACTGGGATTAAAAATTTCAGCGGCAACGATGCCAAAGCATGGATCGTCTGACTCTTTGGCCGCCACCTCCCACATCGCCTGATTAACCTCAAAGCTGATTCTGGTGTCTGGATCTTTTGCGTCCTCATAATCGACGCCCACGCTCTCTACAATTTTTCGCCCGTCCAGGCCGTAGGTATCAAGCGTCTCCGCCACGATAATCGCGAGATTGGAAAGTACTGTATGCCCGGTAAAAGCGCCCATCCATTCCTCCTGATGATTATGACAATTCTCTGGCGTTAGCTGATTATCGCATTATTTTACCAACGAATATATTTCGCGCCGCATTTTAACAACCCCAATATGGCATTCAGGATGAATCAGGCTGAGTTCTTGGAAAGGATCTATCAAGGCATTGAGACCGGTATGAACGTTCTCATACCGAAGCGCAAAACGGACATTGTAGAAATCACCGAATCTGGCGAGATCGTCTACATGGTGGCCGATACCTATCGGAAGGTATTATCAAAACAAGAGTTGATCGAGGTTTATCAGCATCTGTCTGAGGGCGCAATTAAAACCAGTACCTTGCGCAAGATTGTCACCCCCTCCAGAACCTGCAATGTCTCCACCATTCGATGGATACTGTGGCGATTTGACCTCGCCACCGAACAAGCCGATCGAAGCTGGCTAAAACGCTGGTAACGCCAGACACGGCGAGAAAAAGCAAACTTTATCACTGCTACAAATGTCGGGGTGATTTGTGTAGAGTTCCAACACTCTCCCAATCCCTGCAATTGTGAACCAGCACTCCGGCCTGATCCTCACCAATCTGTTACCGCATCACGCCCGCTACCGGGCGCACTTCCCCGCACTTATTTTTAATCAGAAGATCTGGGATTTTGCGCAGCTAGATCAGGCCGCGAATCAATTAGCTCACGCTCTTCTCAAATCAGGACTGCAAAAAGGAGACCGATTCGCCACCGTGTTGCCAAACTGCGCGGAAATGATGATCGCATATTGCGCCGCAGCGGTAAGTGGATTAGTAATTGTTCCCACTAGCGTTATGCTCCAACCAAGCGGGTTAAAAACCTTGTTGAATGACGCTGGAGTCAAACTGGTTATCGCGAGCGCTACAACCGCTGCGCAGGTCGACGCAGTTCGCGCCGAACTTCCAGATCTGCTTGCTGCTGGCAGGGTGTTAGCCACCAGCGATCACAGCGGTCTGATAGACGATGGTTGGCTACCCTATGAACACTTTGTACAACATCAGAAAAACCATCCGCCATCTGTCAGCATCCACCCTGACGATATCTACAATATCATGTATTCAAGCGGCACCACGGGCTCTCCAAAAGGAATTATACATACCCACCAAATCCGCAGTCTGTATGGCTCGTTGTTTGCCAATGCTTGGAGAATGACACCTGAAAGTGTGGTTTTACATGCCGGCGCCATTGTATTTAACGGTGCTATGCTGGATCTGATGCCCTGGCTATTTTTAGGCTGCAAATACATATTGCATCCTCACTTTGACGCAGAAGAAGTCATTGCGGATATCGAACAGCACCGCGTAACCCATCTTGTTATGGTGCCCGCACAGATTATCGCAATGCTAAATAGCGAAGCTTACCGGCCAGAACGACTGTCATCGGTAGAAATGTTGCACAACGTTGGCGCACCGCTTCACTTGCATTACAAGCAACGCATTAATGCGGAGTTACCCCACCGTTACTACGAACTTTATGGCGTGACCGAAGGCTTCATGACAATTCTGGATCGAACCGAATCTGAATCGAAAACCAGATCGGTGGGAAAACCCGCGGCGTTTAACCAGGTGCAGATCATGAATGAAGACGGTCAACCCTGTAAACCGAATGAGATTGGAGAAATCTGCGGCAAGGGCCCACTTGTAATGCCAGGTTATTACAATCGTCCGGATTTAACCGCTGCGGCGTTCTATGGCTCCTGGCTCAGATCCGGCGATCTGGGATACATGGATAATGACGGTTACATCTACCTGGTGGATCGGGTCAAGGATATGATTATCAGTGGGGGTATCAACGTGTATCCTCGGGATATTGAAGAGGTGGTAATTAAACACCCACTTGTGACGGAGGTTGCGGTTTTTGGTATTCAAGATAAAAAATGGGGAGAAGTCCCAGCCGCCGCAGTCACAATCAATCAGCAATGCGACGAAGCGTCAATCCTGGAATGGGTGAATCAGCGAGTGGATGCAAAATACCAACGCCTGGCGAAGGTTATTGTCCTGGAAGAATTTCCGAGGAATGTAGCTGGGAAAATTCTGAAAAGAGTTCTCACGACGCAAACGATAAACTAGCCGCTCCCAACGTTTCACGACTTGCTACAAGATCAATCTGGAGGGGAACACCCTGCTATTCCGATTAGGCAGGGGTATTTTTTTTCTTCACCTTTATTTCAAAAGTCCGGCAATCCACATTGCGGTAGGTCAACCGAACTGACTGACGACTTTTCACTTCCAGCAAACCTGTTTCATCAAGTGTTGGGATGCGAGCACCTTCACTGTCCTCAATTGCCCAAAGTTGTTCATCAAAATCTTCGCTTAAACAGTGAATAGTGATCTCAAAATCCATTGTCTCTACACTCGCAATGCCCCAAGAATCTCCGTTTTTGAAATCGGCTCGCCATCTCTTTTCGGGATTAGGCCCTAGTGCGCATGCGTATGAGCAATCCAGAAATTCGTAGTAAGAACAGTTTTTCAGGTTCTCAACACTTCGTGACTCAAACTCTTGTACTCCCTTGTACACCTGGCTTTGGTAGGGGTAATCCACTGGTGAAATAGTTGAAAACAAGGCGATACCTTCATTAATGGCACGAATCCGATAATCCGGTAAAGCAAGCAAGGGTTGCGCGAGTCGCGGTAGTTCACGATGTATGCCATCAATAACTCGAGCCTTGTTTTCGGCAAAAAAATCGTCATGTGAAAAAGCGTTATCCTGATTCAGTGGAAACAGAGGCACTTCGATTTGAACGATAGGCTGATTAATTAGGCAGGTAAACGCTCGATCTGCCATTTCGCGCATTGCGCGGTCAAACCTGGTTTCGATGAGATGCAAATAGTTGACAGCAATGTCTCTAGGAAACATAGCGCCGCATCCGATCCAGCTGAATTCTGAATGAATATCCTGGGAGTCATAATACGTCCAGAACAAATTTTCTGCGAGAGTTGGCGCATTAGTGACAGCATGTAGATGTAACGGATTCTGTTGATAAACCTCATACAGTAAATCGATGTAGGGAGCGGTGTACCAATCGTCATCCTGATAAAAACAAACGTCGTTTCTTGCCTCCTTGCATGCCAAGTATTTTGCATGATCCTTAAAATTTTCCGGTGAATTAATCACTCTCACTTTTTCGCTGGACGATGGTGAATCAAAAGGCAATGGCGCGTTGTTCCAGACCAACACCTCGTCCACATAGGGTCGCTTCTCTAGGTAACGGATAATTTTTACGACGTTTTCCGGTCGCTTCCAGTTAAGTACAATTGCACTAACCTTGGTGTCTACAGGAGACTGCATTCACTGAGTGTATATCTTGATCCGGGATTCAAAGTATACTCCCCTGCCGCCTCTCTCATGTTAGGAAACAACGATAAAGTTGGCTAATACGAAAAAAGTAATTCTGGTGACGGGCATGCACCGTAGCGGCACCTCAGCACTCACTGGCTTGCTCGAAACATTTGGAGCAGCAGTACCATTGTCGCCAGATACCCCAATCAATCCAGATAACCCAAAGGGGCACTGGGAACACCTTGAAGCAAACAGAATTAATGACGAAATACTTCGGCAATTCGGGTTGACGTGGGCATTACCAGGGGCAATCAGATTCGATCAGATTTCTGACAATCACCGTCGTAGGTTGAGCAGGTTTATTCGAGACTGCATCGAATCTGCTGACCAAGAAATTATTGTTTTCAAAGACCCTCGGTTGTGTCTGTTATTACCCCTCTGGTTAGACACAATCACTGAACTGGAAATCGAGCCCTGTGTGATTTTTTCCTGCCGCGCGCCCGACTCTGTTGCGAAATCAATCAGCAAACGAAACGATCTGGATTATGAACGTGGGTTGTGGCTATGGCTCAACTATAACCTCAGCGCTCTTTCTTCTATCGGTGACAATCTTTCGGCGAGTTTTGTATTTCCTGACTGGATGTCTGCAGCCCACGAAGTCCATAACAACACCGAGAGACAGTTTGATTTCGCCTGGCCAGTTTCATGGAGTGATTGTGCAAGTAGTGCAAATACCTTCCTGGAACCAGATTTGGTTCACAACCCTGAGAATAACTGTCGACCAACCTTTCTTGGTCAAACCTGCGACAAACTCTACGCCATGCTAAGGCAATCAGACGACGTATCCGAATTGATACTACAGTCACCTTTTAACGAATTCATGAAAAAACAGCAGGATTGGTTGGAAACCACGGCCATACTTATGCAAGGTGAAAGAGAGTTATGGCGTAAGAAAATCAACTCGATTTACTACTTGATGAATCGGAACAGCTAATAGGAGAGTGATCAATGAGCTCGTCTGGAACCCCCGATTGTATAGACGCAACAATCACCTTACCGCGTCGTTTTTTAGAAAGCACCGGGTTTGTAGCAGTTCCAACCACAAGCGAAAGATTTTCTTGAAACCTAGCGTTGACCGAGGGAACCAAACATCTAGTGTGGGTGAGCTGTTGAATAAACTGGTTGAATGTTTCGTCTCCGACAAAGTGGAGCGAGTGATCCAGTCCAGCGATCATGTAGGCCATCGGTTTTAATTTTTGCGCTAACAGTCGGGAGAGGTAAACCAAAAGCGCTTGATCTTTCACGCCGTAGTTAAATATCCAGTCATATTGCACCGGTAAGCGTGAAATCATTCCTTCAATTTTCCCATACCGGTCCGGATCCAGCTCGCTGATATCCAGAACATGCCAGTTTGCTGCTCGCAAATGCGACTCCAGCAACTTCTCTTCCTTATTCTGCCCAGTGCGGATACACAAAACATCAAGCGATCGAAAGTCTCGGTTCGCCAGATCCAGGTCGACCCAGGACGTGACGCTGACGGGCAGGTTTTTGGAACCACCGGCTTCGGTAACCAACTTGGTCAAGGTCTGCGCCTGAATACTTTCAACACGATCCAGGCCGGTTCGACGCACCAGATAATTGAAATTTCGTACATAGGGGGTTGGTATGGTTTCAGAACCGTATGCAACCACAGATTCACTGCGAACCAGATTAGTCAAAATAGATTGATCGTGCCTGTGTTCGGAAAAGTCGTGGAGATTGGGTAAGCCCAGACAATTTTCATCGTCACTGACGAGTCGACGGTCGCAACAATATTTTAACCATTTATGGAGAAATTCAGTGACCAAAGAAGTTTTTTTCCAGGCGTTATAGCCTGCTTGAACAAGTGGCAAGCGCCATATCTCCTCCCGATCACAATCCATGCCGACAAAACAATCCCTTTTCGTCCACTGGGAAGCAGGACCATAGTGCGGGGTGTTGACTCCTGGAAACATGCCATCGTGATCTTCAGCCCATTCGATGATCGACTGGATCGGTAGTTCGACAACGTTTCCATGATTGAATGAACCTCCTCGCCGACTATCCCCTTCGCGAAACGGTTTGCCTACATCATGATAGAGCACATAGTCCCCGGTTTGCACCTGTTCCAGAGTTTGAAGTATCACCCAAGGTTTCCAAGCCCAGAGCCCCCCACCCCGTGGGTCATCCAGGACATCACGGTGATGCCGGTAGAACTCGCTGATAACGAGATCGTTACGCGTCCACATCTTATCGCTATCGACCTTACCAAACTCGATGGCAGTTCGATGCAACAACTGCTGGCGCTGAACCCAACTTTTGTCAGATTCTCCTACGCTCCCCTGATAAGAAATAAAGGTGACTTTGCTCATACGCCGCCGCGTTTTCAGCAATACATAGTCCTAAGTGAAGCGTGTTTCATTTTTTAGTGAATTCAACAACCTGCGAATAGTAGCCGGGTTCCTTGCACTGGTACTGACTCATAATCTTAAATCTACCCCCGATATAATCCTTAAATTCAGCCTGACTCCATTCCCTGTAATGCGTTGGATTGTGGGGTGGACCTTCCTTGCCAAACGGCAAGGTGTCCCGATCCGGTGTGGACATTACAAATAAATCGAAGTCGATTTTGTCGATAAAGTCCAGCATGTCATCAGGATCCTGAATATGCTCAATCACGTCTGCACTGACGACGATCGAAAACTTGCCCTCTGGCACATGGGTAAAATCGCTTAGTGCCCACTGCCGATCCGGATGGCGACTCCGTGCAACATCCAGAGCGGGCGAAAGATCCAAACCAAGCGTGACGGCTGCAGGAAAAAATTGCACAAGCTTGTCGCCGACACCACAGCCGATGTCCAGTACACGCCCAGAAACATAGTGTTTTTGCGCACTCCGATAGACATCAATCTGATATCGCGCAGACGCTTCGATATTGTCCATGAAATTCTGCACAGGCTCTCGTCGTTGAACATAATCAGAGCGGATACAATAGTTTTTATTTCTCATCGTTTGCGCTTGCCAAATTGAACTCGTGAATTCCGGCGATGGTTTCACAATCTGAGGAGAAGTACCATAGCATTTCAGCGCCTCGATGATTGCTAACGAGGACAAAAGCCCATCCGCTGCGGCTTTTAATGGATAGACGTGTTGCAGCATAATCTGCAGAGCCCTTCGGGTTACACAATACGCCACTGTTCCACTCATTCTCTTGTGAATACTGCCAATTTTTATCCCGTGGGACAATGCGGTGCCGGTCGGAATCTGTGGAGCAGTAGTACAGAAGTTCAGCAAATCCCAGTCCGATGGAAACTGGTCAAGACTTCGAATCGCATCGACAAACTCCGGGCCGAGCTCTGCATCATCCTCCAGAATGATTGCCCTATCTACGTTCCGAGACAATGCCAGCTTCCAGACCTCAGCGTGAGATAACGCGCAGGCTATTTCGCCGTCCGACAGCCCTCTGCCAACCCGGCGATGAACCGCAGCGTCATCATAAAGCGCGTAATGTCTGTCGCCCAATAACAACTTGTCTATCGCCTCTACGAATTCGTAACTGAACTCCATTTTTTCGAGCTGCGCCTCCATATATCGACGCCGCTCAGAATCCCTCAGTAGATTTACTATAAATATTTTTATCACGTTACAATCGACAAAGAAGCATATTCTTCCGGTGATTTCACAAATACGGTTAACCACCTCTCAAGACAGTTTAATATCTCAATGGATGCAAAGAAATACCTCCACGAGCTCTGCCGTCTTCAGCCCGAACTCTTTTTCTTGGAAATCGGAGCGATGGACGGAAAATCGTTTGACTTGCTGCATGATTTCATCCGCCAATACCAATGGAGAGGAATTCTGGTTGAACCCTTAACCGATCTATTTCAGGAGCTCAAGCAAACCTACGCAGATTGCAGCGGTCTGACGTTTGAGAACGTGGCAATCACCAATACCGAAGAAAATCGATTTATATTCCGAATACCGCCCGCTTCTATAAAAAAAGCCGGGCTACCCAGCTGGGCGAAGGGAATCTCTTCCCTTTTTTCGGATCGCAACGCCATAGGCGGAAAAAACGGCCTGCTCAATGGCAATGAGCTTCCAGAAAAGTTCTATGCAAAACTACGTCAACACATCGTCGAGGAGGAAGTAGAATGCGTGTCCCTCTCCAGTCTACTCGAAAAGCACAAGGTCGAAAAAATCGATGTACTGCAGATTGATACTGAAGGATACGACTATCAGATATTCAAGCAGTTTGATTTTTCCACTTACTCGCCCTGGTTTATGAAGATTGAAGTTGGCAACTTGATACCAGAGGAGTTTCAATCGATCACCGAAATTCTGGAGCAGAACCACTACCAGCATAGACAGGAGGGCCTGGATATTTTAGCGTGGAAACCGCTCCCGAAATCACCATAAAACGCTTGGTTTTGAATCGATGTCATGTGGGGAAGCTGCCATCCCAAATTCGTTGTGAATGTGCTCACGAGGGGTTATATTCAATTCTCGATTCGCCGTTTTCGAATAATAAAACCTAGCAAATCGACCTCTTCGGCAGTCTTTATTAAGACATAAAACATAAAATAGATAAATCGGTGAGCAAAACAGTATTGGAGATTCGGGATATCCGAAAACGCTTTGGTAATCTGGAGGTCCTGCACGGATTAAGCATGACTGCCCGTTCCGGCGATGTGATATCCCTGATCGGATCTTCTGGATCAGGAAAGTCCACCTTTTTGAGGTGTATCAACTTGCTCGAAATGCCGGAACAGGGTGAACTTAAGGTTTGTGGGCAGCAAATCGCATTCACCCAAAAAGGGCAAAAGAGAATAGCCTGCAACCAGAAGCAGGTGCAGAAGCTGCGCTCACAGATTGGGATGGTCTTCCAGCAATTTAATTTATGGTCACATTTGACCATATTGCAGAATGTCACAGAAGCTCCTATTCGTGTACAGGGCCTGTCAAAAAAGGAAGCTGTCGACCTCGGTATGAATTTTCTGGACAAGGTTGGCATCGCTGACAAGGCGGATATGTATCCTGGCTTTTTATCCGGTGGACAGCAACAACGTGCGGCCATAGCCAGAGCGTTAGCAATGCGTCCTGAAGCGATTCTATTCGACGAACCCACCTCCGCACTCGATCCAGAACTGGTAGGTGAAGTGCTTGGAGTTATGCGACAATTGGCGGAAGACGGCACCACCATGATTGTAGTCACCCATGAGATGTCTTTCGCAAGAGATGTTTCATCCCATGCGGTCTTTCTGCATCAAGGTCTTATTGAAGAAGAGGGAAACCCGGCTGAGTTATTTGGCGCCCCCTCTTCGGAGCGGTTGAAACAGTTTTTATCCAAAGAATCCTAGGCAATCTCTGAGACTAGTTCGTCTGTTTTTCTTATTTGAAACAGGAAGCGCTATCTTATTGAATTGATAGATTCAAATAGTCCGGTCGAGCGACCTAGCCTCATCGATGGCCGGCATCAGATTATCCGAGGCATGTGGAGAACACCATGAAAAAAATACTACTTTCCGCGGCAGTGGCTGCGTCAATGTTGGCGGCCCCGAGCTACGCTGATACCGTCAGAATTGGCACCGAGGGCGCTTATGCTCCCTGGAACTATGTCGATGATTCTGGAAAGCTCGCTGGTTACGAAATCGACCTGGGAAATGCAATTTGTGCGGCTGCACAAATTAAGTGCGAGTTCGTTGCGAATGAGTGGGATTCCATAATCCCTAACCTGGTTGCCGGTAACTATGACGCTATTATGGCGGGTATGTCGATTACCGATGAGCGCAAGCAAACCATCGATTTCAGCGAAGAGTACTATCCACCATCTCCGAGCCTTTATGCTGCCAGTGCCGGCGTCACTTATGACTTTGATAATCTGAAAGGGCTCAAAATAGGTGTCCAGGGCGCTACCATTCAGGCGGATTACGTCAAAGCAAATCTCGGGACAGACAATGACATCCTCAACTATGAAACTGCGGATCAATCGGTTGCAGATCTCGCTGCAGGAAATATTGATCTGTTGCTGGCAGACGGTGACTTTCTCAAACCAGTCGTAGAAGGTTCCGGTGGATCATTAGCCTTTGTCGGACCCGAAGTCCGAATTGGTGGCGGTGTCGGCATTGGTATGAGAAAGACTGATGCTGATCTACAGGCAGCCATGGCGAAAGCACTGGAAATGGTCAAGGCAGATGGCACCGTCGACAAGTTGATTAAAGAGTATTTCGACAACGGGCCATTCTATTCAAACTAAACCGTAAAGCCGAAAGCGTCATTTTCCATTACGCTTTTTTCCGGCACTAGAACCTGCACCGGGGCATACCCCCCCGGTGCCCTGCCCTCCTTAGTTACTCTGTGATCGAATTTTTACCACAATGGTTTATCTCACTAATTGGTGAGAATTGGGCTGAAAAACTGGATTACATCACCAACGGCAAACACTTGCTTTGGTACGCCAGTATCAGGTTTACCTTAATCGCCGCATTTGGCGGTGCTCTTCTTGTTGTATTTTTTGGACTGCTTGGGGCGAGTTTAAAACAGTCTCGCTTCTGGCCATTCAAACTCGTTGGCGATACTTACACTACGATTGTCAGGGGTGTTCCCGATGTGTTGTTTTTCCTCTTTTTTCCTCTTGCCTTTGAACAAACCGTCGAGTACTTTTCTGCCAGATCCCACTGTACCGCTGAGGAACTCGCTCAGGTCGGTGTGTGGCCACCCTGTGACGCCGCGCAATGGTATTTAACGCAGAACGAATATCTGCTCTTGGCATGCGTGTCTTTTGGCATTATTTATGGCGCATTTGCAGCTAACGTGATCCATGGCGCTATGGCCGCGGTACCGAAGGGGCAGCTTGAGGCCGCTGCGAGTTATGGGTTTTCGTCTCGTCAGGTTTACTGGCGGTTTCAGGTCAGACAGATGTGGGTGTATGCCCTACCCGGTTTATCCAACGTCTGGATGTTGCTGCTGAAAGCGACCTCTTTTTTATCACTCCTGCAAATCGCCGATATTGTTTTATGGGCGGAGAGACTGGGTGCACCAAACTACTTTGCCAGGGTTGGACCAGTCCATCCAGATTGGCGATGGAAATACTACCTGGTGTTGTTCCTGTTTTATATTTTGATGACGATGCTCTCGGAACGATTTTTCGAACGTTTGCAGGCAAAAGCCAGTCGAGGTATGCAGTTAGCCAATGATTGAATTATTGATAAACGGATATGGCCGTGATTGAGTGGTTAGCCGACAACGCGTTTGTCAAAGATATTATGATTATGGCAAAACCTGCGCTGTTTAATATTTACTTTGCGCTGGCATCGATTCCAATTGGGTTCCCACTCGCGGTCGCTCTCGCCCTAGGAAAAAATTCCACTCATCGACTGCTATCCAATTTCTGTCGCGGATATATCTACGCGTTCAGAGGCTCACCGTTGTTTATACAGTTTTTTATGTTTTATTCCATTGCGCTGTCGATGAATCGCGCTTACTGGAAACCATGGGGAATTGATGACATCGTTTTGCACCCTTTATTCCTCGGTCCGGTCGTTTTGATTTTTAATACTAGCGCTTATGCTGCAGAAATCTTTTACGGGTCGCTTCGCACCGTCTCCAAAGGCGAAACAGAAGCAGCTATGGCCGTAGGAATGAGTCGATGGCAAACATTTCGCTCGGTAACCTGGCCAAATATGATCCGGCTTGCCTGGCCCGCATACACCAATGAAGTGATTTTTCTGTTTCATGCAACCGCCATCGTCTATTTCACACTGCCAGTCATCAATGAACAGAAAGATCTTATGAATATGGCTGGTGAGCTTTTCGAGCGTGACTACAATATTTTTCTACATTTCTCCGTTGCCGCTTTATATTTTCTTGTTATTTCAATAGGGATTTTCTGGATCGCGGGGATGATCAATAAGCGCCTTAATCGGCATTTATTATCCGACGCGAGCGTCAAAATTGGGTTCAAACCCAACTACATGCGATAACCATGGCGGTAGAACGAATAATCACGGAGATTCGTGGCGATGGCCCAGGTCGTTTGACCGAGTTAAATGGATATCGGATAGGACCAGTAAACCCTGTTAAGAAAGTGTATCTTCAGGGCGCTCTTCACGCTGACGAGCAACCAGGCATTATGGCACTAAGCAGTTTGCTACCGTTGCTATTCGAAGCCGATAGAACAAATCAACTCACCGCGGAGTTTGTGGTTTTCCCTATGGTGAATCCACTCGGCATGGGCACAGTGGAATTTGGTATGCATCAGGGGCGTTACGACCTACCCTCCGGGGTGAATTTCAATCGCGATTGGCCCGATTTATTCCTTAGGATTGAACAAAATCTGAAAGGCAAGCTAACCGACAATGTGACAGAAAACCGAACGATTATTCTCAATACGGTTAGATCCTGGTTAGAGACCGAACAGTTTGTCAGCGCTCGAATGCAGCTCCGCCGCGCGGTCATGCTGGAAGCTTACGACGCCGATTACGTTTTTGACTTACACTGTGACGATCTCTCCCTTCTTCACATTTTTTCATCACCGCATTGCAACCCGCAAATGGAGTCTCTAGGGAACTGGCTCTCCGCAGACGCTATTCTCACTGCCGAGGACAGCGGTGGAGGTTCGTTTGACGAGGTGTGGCCGTTGTTGTGGTTACGGGCAGCAGACGCGTTTCCCAATCATCCAATACCGGTGCCACCGGCAGCTTGCACCATTGAATTGCGTGGACAAAACGATGTAGGCCATGAATTCGGCCAGCGCGATGCCACTGCGCTATTTGGTTTTTTTCAAAGTGAGGGATTGATCCTTGGCGAAACAGTCATACCTCCCAAAGAGAATGTTCGTATTACACCCTTGAACGCTACAGAAATATTACGGGTCGATCGCGCCGGTTTGCTGGATTATCAGGTCCATCTTGGGGACTGGGTAAAAACTGGCGAGGTCGTCGCCCATCTAATTCCATTAGAAGGCGAGCAACCATTCGTTGGGTACCGAGAAATTTGTGCGGGCACAGACGGTCTGGTGCTTTCGATCAACAGTAATAAATATGTCTGGCAAGGGCGTTCCATCGCAAAAATAGTGGGAAACACGCCTCTGGCGTCCAGAGGAGATTATTTGCTGGAAGATTGATCAGGTTAAAAGGTGCAGTGAGTAAGAACCACACAACGGTAACGGGCTATCACTAATTATCTGAATCAAATGCTTCAGTCCGACACAATACGCAGTCACCTGCTTCTTGAAACCAATCTGGTGTCGTCAGGACCCTAGCGGACGACGTTCTTTATCGGCCATCCGCGCTACCGCCGGGCGCGCCAATTGACGCTCCATGTAGGACACCACGTTGCTTTGTTCAATTTCAAAGTTGGCAATTCGCGCCCATCCCAGTGTATGGCAAATCATGATATCCGCCATTGTAAACTGGTCTCCTAAGATACATTGTTTGTCACCAATTCCCCCCGATAGTACAGCTAAAGCTTGTTGAAACTCCCATTCAACTGTGGCTCCTAAACCCTCGACACGATACTTCTTAGGGATTGCGAATTTGTGCTTCGCTTTCGTCCACATGGGTTGCTCAAGCTCAGATTGCACAAAGAACATCCATTGGTCATATTTAGCACGTTCCTCGGTGCCTGCCGCAGGAGTCAGCCCTGTGTCAGGAAATTTATCACCCAGATAACTGCAGATTGCACCAGATTCGGTGAGCACCAGTTCACCGTCCTGCAACACAGGGATTTTGCCCCCGGGATTGAGTGCAAGAAATTCGGGACTTTTTGATTCTCCCGCCGCAAAGTCCAGGTGATAAAACTCATAAGGAGCGCCAGATTCCTCCAACGCCCATTGAACGCGGTTTGATCTTGAAGGATAAAGGCCAAATAATTTCAACATTTTCTTAATCTCGTCAATAATTAAAAACTACACCGGTCTCACAACCGTTTTAGCGCACTTAATAATGCGCAATCAAATTCATCTCTGTGCTCAGCGTTTTCCTTAGCGAGCATCACATCCAGGGCACACTCCACATCTTTTTCCAGAATGCCAATCGTGTTGCTGACGGAATAACCTTCTTCTGCCCAATCAATTTTCTCAAACTGATTCCCAAACCAGGTAGACCCCGAGCTTTTCGACATCACCTCTCGGAGAAAGGAGGGTTCTATTCCCACATTGCCGGCCGCCTGCAGCACGCGTCTCACCGCTACCACGCTGGATGCAGCCACGTAATTGTTTAACACTTTAAGAGTCATACCAGCGCCCATCTCACCAGCACGGACAATTTGACTCCCCATCGCGCTAAAAAGCGGCTCCAGTCGGTCAAGACAGTCACGCTCTCCACCCAACATAAAGGTGAGGTCTCCCGCCCGTGCAGCTGCGGGAGCTCCCGACATCGGCGCGTCGATAAGCGTGACCGACGCCGGCAAATCCTGACTTAAGTCGTGCAGATAAGAGGGAGGCAGAGTGGAACAAACTACGAGGATTGGCGGGAATCTCTTGGTGCCGTACACATTTTGAGTGGCAAAGCAAAGATCCTGAGTCTCCTTCACATCTCTCACTACACTAATGAGTACCTCACATTCACACAGTGCCGATGCATGGCACAAGGGCAAACTCCCCGCCTCTTCCGCAGTAATAGCGCGAATGTCAAACCCGGAGACTTTGAAACCCGCTAAATGCAGCCTTTTCGCCATTGGTAACCCCATGCTGCCGCAACCTGCGACAACTACGGGGGCATTTTTGCTTAGAGGACTGGTCATTAAACCACAATAAAAAGTGGGAAAAGCGATAGCATATCTAATTTATTTGCCCGAATTCGGGCATACTCCCCTAAATTATTGGAAAGTAATTTATGATTCACGAATGAAACGCACAGACACGCAAGACGAGCTAATTCATCATCTTTGCAGTCACTACGGTTTAACGGCGTCAATTGCTTCCAACTTAATCACAGAAGTGCTCGCCTATCACAGTCAAACACATGAGGAGTTTATACACCAGCGGCACCGCGAATTACAGGAAACCGGAGTCACTAATAAGAACGCTTTTCAACTGATTCAGCAGGACATTCGCGAACGCAGATTTCCTGCTCCAGAGCTGACAGAACGTCAAATCAGGCGCATTCTGTACGGATAACTTATTTTATATTCAAATACTTAAGACAGTTTATTACTGAGGTTTATTTATGTGTGGAATCATCGCCTTTACCGGTAATCGTGCGGCAGCACCCATTTTAATTGCCGGGCTCAGACGACTTGAATATCGCGGTTATGATTCGTCCGGTATTGCGTTGCATAGTAGAAACAAAATTCAGATACATCGCGCCGCAGGAAAGCTGTCACAACTAGAGAAAAAGCTGCCTGCAAAGGTCGCGGGCAAGAGTGGTATGGGACACACTCGCTGGGCAACCCATGGTGAAGCAACCGATGAAAATGCCCATCCTCATCTCAGTACTGAAGGAAATATCGCGATCATTCACAATGGCATTATCGAAAACGCGAACGCGCTTCGGAAAGCGCTTGAAGCATCTGGGGTGATTTTCAGCTCACAAACTGATAGTGAAGTCCTCGCCCACCTGATTGCCGCAACCCCGGCTGAAACCCTATTGGAATCGGTGAGGCAGGCACTACTCCAGGTACAGGGTACCTACGGGCTCGTGGTCATGGACGCCGAACGCCCTGGAGAACTGGTCGCCGCTCGAAACGGCAGTCCGGTTATCGTTGGTATTGGAGAAAAAGAGATGTTCATTACCTCTGATGCCAATGCCATTCTGAGCCACACCCGAGAGGTGGTGCACCTCGATGATGGTGAACTCGTTTCAATGGATCAAAAATCTTTTCAGCTGAGCACCCTAGATGCCGCCAGCGCCACAAGAGAATCCATCACCATCACCCACGATGCCGGAAGCCTGGAACTCGAAGGCTATCGCCACTACCTTTTAAAGGAAATGTTTGAGCAACCTAAATCTGTCGAACGAACCCTACGCGGTCGACTGGACCATCGCTTTAGTACTGCGAGACTTGGGGGGCTTAATCTCACCGCCAGAGAACTGTTGGATATCCGTAGAATAAAAATTCTCGGCTGCGGTACTGCCTACTACGCGGCGATGTGTGGTGCCAACTGTATTGAACAACTCGCCAGATTGCCCTCCAGCGCCGAGCCAGCAGCTGAGTTCCGGTACCGTAATCCGCTCATTGAACCTGATACGCTATACATTGTTGTAAGCCAGTCCGGAGAAACTTTCGATACTCTCGCCGCTGTGCGAGAGATTCGGCGCAAAGGCGGACGTGTATTGGGAATCAACAATGTCGTAGGAAGCACGATTGCCAGAGAAGTAGACGGTGGGGTTTATATGCACGCGGGACCGGAAGTATCCGTTGCTTCCACCAAAGCTTTTTCCAGCATGCTTACCTCATTTATGTTGCTGGCTTTGCAACTCGGCAGAATACATGATGTTTCGCCACAGTACGGTACTGTTTTAGTTGAAGCATTAGAACGATGCCCGGAAAAAATTGCGGAAGCGCTCGAACAGGATGCACCGATTGCGGCAATGGCTAAAAAGTACTGCGTCGCCAAAAGTATGTTTTATATTGGTAGAACAGACGCCTTTCCCATTGCCCTTGAAGGCGCGTTGAAACTCAAAGAAATCTCTTACATCCACGCGGAAGCTTATCCGGCTTCCGAACTCAAACATGGCCCCCTCGCATTAATTGATCCCGATACGCCAACAATCGTCCTGCTGCCCGACAACGATCTATTGGATAAGTCGATCTCATCACTGCAGGAAATCAAAGCACGCAAAGGGCCGGTTATTGCCGTCACCAATTCAGATTCACCTGAAATAGTCGAACTCTCGGACGACGTCATTCGTTTTCCCGCTTGCCACCAGTTCTTGCACCCCCTGGTAATGGGTATCAGTTTGCAATTATTTGCTTACCATTGCGCAGTGACTATGGGACGTGATGTAGACCAGCCTCGCAACCTGGCGAAGAGCGTGACCGTAGAGTAACCCTTCTCAGAGAATAGCCGAATTTGGAGGGATTTCTGACTTAGCCGAGTTGCTGCTTTCACTCACGCCGGTAATGCGGCGGTTACCATCATCTCCACGCTAAACTTGGGTGCGGCGAGCTTTCCTTCCACGCAGGCGCGGCATGGCGCATTTCCTGGGCTGACCCAAGCATCCCAGACCGCATTCATTTCAGCGAAATCACTGATGTCGGATAGCCAAATTGTCGTACTCAAAAT
>JAHQWE010000013.1 GCA_019633985.1 Acidiferrobacterales bacterium
CATGTCATCCAAATCCTGATAAATGAGCCAATCGGCTCCTATCTCCTCTCCAATCTCCTCCACGCTACGATTGTGAGCAACCAATTCAGACGAGGATGGCATATCAATGCCATAGACATTTGGATATCTCACCGGAGGCGCGGCGGAGGCAAAATACACTTTATTCGCTCCAGCCTCCCTGGCGAGTTCGATAATCTTAGAAGAGGTGGTGCCGCGGACAATAGAATCGTCGACCAGCAAGACGTTCTTGCCCGCAAATTCTGACTCAATGGCGTTCAGCTTCTGCCGCACTGACTTTCTCCGTTCGGCTTGACCGGGCATGATGAAAGTTCTACCGATATAGCGATTTTTAATAAATCCTTCCCGATAGGAGACCTTTAATTCTTTGGCCATTTCGAGTGCTGCGGTTCGGCTGGTATCGGGTACGGGAATGATGACATCGATGTCATGCCGTGGCCACTCCCTCAGTAGTTTGCGCCCCAGCATCTTGCCCATTTCGATTCGTGACTGATATACCGAAACATCGTCGATAATAGAGTCCGGGCGGGCGAGATAAACATATTCGAAAATACACGGATTGTATTGAGGAGTATCTGCGCAAATCTGATGATGCATATTTCCCTGCATATCGATGAAGATTGCCTCACCAGGAAACAAATCCCGTTCCCGCTCATAGCCGATAACATCTAACGCTACACTTTCGGAAGCAAACATATGCGCTTCGATGCCGCCAGAAACCATCTCGTTTTTTCTGGTTCCATAGATGAGAGGCCGGATTCCATGCGGATCGCGGAAAGCCACGATTCCTACCCCCACAATCATGGTAATTGCCGCATAGGCGCCTTTACATCTTCGCATTACTCCAGAAACGCCCTTAAACACATCTTTAGGGGTCACTCGCAAGTTTCCCTTACCGATCACATCTCTTAACTCATGGGCAAAAATATTGAGCAGAATCTCGGAGTCAGATGAGGTATTGAGCTGCCGCAAATCCTGTCGAAACAATTCTTCCCTTAATGGACCGGCATTGGTCAGATTGCCGTTATGCGCGAGCGCCAGCCCATAAGGTGAATTGACGTAAAATGGCTGCGCCTCGGCTCGAGAATCACATCCTGCCGTGGGATAACGGTTATGCCCCACTCCCATATTCCCTTTCAACTCAAGCATATGACGAGTATGAAAAACATCTCGTACCAGTCCGTTGTCTTTTCGCAGGAAAACCCGACTTCCGTCACTGGTCATGATCCCGGCGGCGTCCTGCCCCCGATGCTGCACGACGGTCAATCCGTCATAAATTTGCTGATTAACCGGTTGAGAATCTAGAATACCAACAATGCCACACATAAGGGGATTAACCTGTGATGGGTTCAGAACCTGGAAAACGG
Organism: Acidiferrobacterales bacterium; assembly: GCA_019633985.1. Lineage (GTDB taxonomy): Bacteria > Pseudomonadota > Gammaproteobacteria > Arenicellales > Poriferihabitantaceae > VYFG01. The sequence goes on from JAHQWE010000013.1 coordinate 1,386, forward strand.
AGCGGAAAATTCTCTGCAACCCCGGGAGGCAGCAACGACAATATAAACTCCGTGAGGGGCGCGAAATAAATAACGAGCTTGGACGATTGGTACCAAGGATGTGGTGCAAAATCCATAAACGTTGCAGCCAGAATGAGTAGAGCCACAACCACTGCACCGCGGACGAGGCCAAAAAGCCCGCCCAGGGAGCGGTCCAGTCCGGTAATACCCGCCAACGCGAACAGTCGGTAGATCACGTAGCTGACGATGGAAACCAGAATCAGTGTGCAAACGAAGATAGCCGCAAACGATGCGATACCCCTGAGCTCTTTTTGGCTGATATACGGTTCGAGATACACCGCTCCTTGCGCGGCAAAAGTATAAGCAACATAAAGCGCAACCAGCCAGGAAGCGAGCGAAAGTATTTCCCGAATGAACCCTCGAAAGATCCCGATCAGCGCTGAGACCAGAATTACAACAATAATCGCGATATCAACTGGACTCATTAGGAATATCAGTGGTTAGAATAGTTCGAAGTAGTGTGAACAGACAAAGACAACAAGCGGGGGGCTGCATTCTGAAGGAAACAGGAATATGCCTCTGCGACATGTAACCTACCCTGAATGCGCCAAAGACTGGGAGCCATTAAAGCGCGCTATGAGTTCGTTCGGGTGACATATCCTTTTTCGCCAATCAAAGACTTTAGCCGGACGCTGATTTTATCCGCTGTTTCCCGTTTAGCGTAAGGTCCAAGCCAGACACGGGTTGATTTTCCAAGAGAGGTATCTACACTTTTTGTCTTGGGGTTAAAACCGCTGTTATTCAGGAGAATCGATACCGAATCGACGTTCGCCTGTTTGGAAAAAGTACCCACTCGCACCACCCAGCCTGCACTAGTTACTTGCTCCTGTCCCGAGGCCTTTTTGGGTTTGCTGGCGGCCGTCGTTTTGGGCTCGACCGCTGCGACTTTTTGCTTTTTCTCAGTTATCTCTTCTGGTTTTTTGATCTTCGTCTCAGCTTGAGTGAGCTTTTTCAGGGCTTCTTTAGATGGACCTTTTGATTGGTCCTGTGTCATTACCAGTGCGGTTTTCTTTGGTTTTTCAGTCGGCTCGGAAGCGGCCTGCTCAGCCTCGCTGCTTAGCGTCAAATCAAGCAGTGCGGGTTTGCGGTCATCCACATTGGAAGATTGCAAATCCGAGGCAGATTGATCACTTCCATTTACGTTATTCAGATTAAGCGGAACAATACGGGAACGAAAGGTCTGTACTGCCACACCGTCCTCTTCCACCGAACTGTTTGCCTCTAGAGCAGGTTCTGAGAGGAAGAGCGGTATCACGACCACTGCCAGTATGACCAGGATTGCAGCGCCCGTAAGTCGATGCTTGAGCTCGTATTCAGGTTCCACTGAAGTATTCATATTCGTCGTCGAAAAAAGCGATATCGAAGTCAGTCTGATTGGGGAAAATAAATAAACTTCCCATTTAAACGGATCATGATTTTCATTGTTTCATCTCACCAGGACAAAACCACTGCGCCGTATAAGGTGTCCAGCCCGGCTTACTCAACCTGGCCTTCACTCTCGAGGTGCTGGAGTATATCACCGACAGTAAAAAATGACCCGAACGCAACCAGTCTGTCTTCTGCAACACTATCTTGCTGGGCTGCGACAAAAGCTTCGGGCGGAGTAGCATATGTTCTCACCTTCGCTTCGGGTAGTATTTTCAATAATTTACCACTGAGTTCAGACGCGGATTGACCACGATCACCGGTCAAAGTGGCAAGATACCAATCATCTACTTCCCCTGATATTGGAGTAAATATTAGGTTGAGTTCTTTGTCTTCAAGGACACCGACAACTGCTCTTGTTTTGCCCCCAGTTTGATTCGTTCTCAGAAACTCAGCAAGCTCAACAGCAGAATCAGCATTGTGCGCAACGTCGAGAATCGTTAACGGCCGACGCTGAATCACTTCGCATCTGGCGGCAACCTTGGCCTGAGCCAGCCCCTGTATCAAATAATCCGCCGTCACACCGGTCAGATCACGCGTTAGCGCCAAAACGGCGATCACGCCAGCCAGGTTCCGACTCTGATGACTACCGGATAGTGGCATTGACAGCGAGGTGAGCAATGACCAGGAAGCAGGAATTAGCGGATGGCTTGCTTCAAACCGATACAAACCAAACTCAGACTCGTTATCTACTTGGAAATCCGTGCCGACCTGAACCAGCGTCGCATTAACGGCATCAGCGCCTTGACGGATTTCAGCTGGCGGATCAGGTTCAGCACATACTGCCAAGCCATTTTGCTTAAAGACACCGGCTTTTTCCGCGGCGATTTTTTCTCGAGTATCTCCTAGCCATTGCTGATGATCCAAACCAATCGACGTGATCAGAGCAATATTGTTCTCCAACATATTGACCGCATCCAGTCTGCCGCCCATTCCCGTTTCTAGAATACATGCTTGCACACTGGCGTGATGAAATATCACAATTGCGCAAAGTGTGCTGTATTCAAAATAAGTGAGAGGTGTATCTCCTCTCGCCGTCTCAATTTCGCAAAAAGCCCGGATAATCTGTCGGTCAGTCGCCTGCACTCCACCGACACAAAATCGTTCGTTGTAACGCACCAAGTGAGGAGAAGTATAACTCCCTGTTTTTTTTCCAGCAGCCAGTAAGACGGACTCCAGCATGGCGACACAGGAGCCTTTACCATTGGTCCCGGCAACAGTAATCACAAACGGTGCTTGATATCGACCCAATCGCTCCCAAACAGCAGTAATGCGATCGAGTTTCATCTCTATCGTGCGCCAATGCTGAGATTGGATATGTACGAGCCATTGCTCGAGATCGAAATCCAGAAAGCTAGACAATTTGAAAGACCGCGATAAGGTTTGACGCTCGTTAGTTAAGGGATGGATTTCGCGGATCCAGCATCACCATGATTGGCCAGATGCTCTCCTTCACCACCCTCGCTAACCGAGTCAATTCGACCATCATTGCTTGGTACCGACTGACCAGGAAATGGGTTTTCTTCTACCGGTTCCTCCGAGGCCTTCGGGCCACTGAACCCTAACTTACCTAATAGCAGAGCGATCTCCTCCCGCATATTACGACGATCAACAATCATATCAATGGCGCCATGTTCCAACAGAAACTCTGCACGCTGGAAACCATCAGGCAGGGTTTCTCTCACCGTTTGCTCGATCACTCTTGGGCCAGCAAAACCCACTAATGCCGCAGGTTCAGCAATGATGATATCTCCCAACATGGCCAAACTGGCAGATACACCCCCCATCGTCGGATCAGTAAGCACGGAAATAAAAGGAATTCCAGCTTTTCTATTTCGCGCAATAGCCGCTGAAGTTTTCGCCATTTGCATTAGCGAAAACAGGGCTTCCTGCATTCTGGCTCCTCCTGAGGCTGAAAAACACACCAATGGCTGGCGATTCTGGTAACTATAATCTGCTGCTTGTACAAATCGCTCGCCCACAACAGAACCCATTGAACCGCCCAAAAACCGAAAATCGAAGGCCGCCACGGTAATTGGTGTATCAAGCAGATGTCCATTCGCTGCCACCAATGCTTCGGTAGAGGTACTGGATTTTCGTGCATCCACGAGTCGATCACGATAACGTTTCTGATCTCGAAACTTGAGCACATCGACAGGTTGAACTTCTTCACCGATCAGATATTCGCTGCAACTCAACCCTTCATCGAGAAAGTACCCGAGCCTCTCCAGCCCGCCGATTCGCATATGATGGTCGCATTTCGGACACACGCTTAAACTGAGGTCCAATTCCTGTCGATAGAGTACTGCCTGACAGTTTGTGCAGTTACTCCAGACCCCTTCAGGAACTCCTTTTTTCGTCAGCCGAGTGCGCGTCTGGATCTTTGGTGGTATTATTTTATCCAGCCAATTCATATGGTTATATTATTATTTTAAAGTAATCTATTACTAACTATTGCCCAAAATCCTTGCTCATCACACTGTGGCAAAACCGCTGGATTTTTGCAGAATCTTTTGTCCCTGACGTTTCTACACCACTACTGACATCCACAGCATAAGGCCGAGCCACATGGATGGCTTCGCCAACGTTCTCAGGCGTCAGACCACCCGCTAGAATCACTGGTTTGCTACCACCATAACTTGCCCGCTTCCAATCAAAGGAAACGCCGCTACCACCGTACACATCTTTAACATGGGTATCCAACAGGATTCCACAAGCATCAGGATATTGGCTCTCCACCTTCTCTAATTCTGCATCATCCATTACGCGAATCACTTTCACGAATGGCAGTCCAAAACTTGCACAAAAATCATTGTCTTCTTCACCATGAAACTGAATCAGATCCACCCCTACATCGGCAACAATCTGATTGATATATTCCCGTTCTGGGTTTACCACAACTGCAACCGCATGGACAAAAGCAGGAAGCACGCGTCGAATTTCAGCTGCTTGCTCGATTTCTAAATGACGCGAGCTGGGTGGATAAAACATTAAGCCAATCGCATCTGCACCGGCTTCACAAGCTTGTAAGGCCGACGGAGGAGATTGGAGACCGCAGATTTTAATTCGTGTACGTCGCAAGAATCGAGTATTGAATAATGCGTTGGAATTATATCAAAATATGAATGTAAATCATTGTTTTAAGGTATTTATTTCGATATTTTCACAGTCGTGAAAATCGAATAATTGTATTCCTGGTCGCAATGCTTGCAAGAGACGGCCATTCACTACCAGAACCGACAAATCGCAGGAGGCGGCGGTAACCGATATTTTTCGTCATATTCTACTTTTGCGAAGTACAGTCCGTCTGGAGGAAACGTGATTCCACCCTGGGTTCGATCAGCGCTTTCCAGAACCTGCCGGGCCCAGTCTGTGGGTTGATCTCCAGTCCCGATTTGGCAGAGAACCCCCACCAGATTTCTCACCATATGGTGAAGAAATCCGTCAGCAATAACGTCGAACCAGAACCAGTCTTCGTGATGCGATACGTTCAACTGCCTCAAATCCTTTACCGGGTTTTTTGACTGACAGCCTGCCGCCCGAAATGCGGAAAAATCGTGCGTTCCAAGCAAAGAACCAGCGGCAGATTGCATTTTCACCAAATCCATGGAATGGCGAAACCAGGTCACCCTGCCCGCGAGATAGGAGGGTCTAACCGCGCGATTCAAAATGACATAACGATAAGAGCGTTGTCTCGCACCAAATCTAGCGTGAAATTCCTGTGGTACTGATTTACACCAGATGAGAGAAATATCTTTGGGAAGCGCGGTATTGATCCCTCTTAGCCAGTTATATTCCTCTCTTTGACTGGGGGAATCGAAATGTACCACCTGGCCAATACCGTGGACACCTGTGTCGGTTCTACCTGCTGTTGTCACCACAACCGGGTGATTGGCCACCTTGGAGATCGCTTGTTCAACCGCCTGTTGAACGGATGGCGCATTCTTTTGACGCTGCCACCCCGAATAGGAAACGCCACAATACTCAATACATGCCGCATAACGCTGGATAGGCGGCGCAGTTTCAGACAGATTCATCGCGCTTGCTCGAACTACTGCAATTAACCCTGAATCGATTTGCGCTCAGAAAATGCCTGATTCAACGTCCCAGGATCCATGTATTCAAGTTCACCTCCCATTGGCAGTCCCCTGGCTAGTCGGGTTACCTTGATACCCCGACTCTCCATTAAATCAACGATAAAATCTGAAGTCGCCTGCCCTTCCATGGTGAGGTTGGTCGCCAGTATCATTTCTTCTATTTCCTCATTATCAACCAACTTTACCAGGTGATCGATGCCCAGCTGATCGGGGCCGATATCATCTAGAGGAGATAAGTTTCCCATCAACACGAAGTAAAGCCCCTGATATATTCCCGCTTGTTCTATTGCCTCAAGATCAGCAGGAGTCTCGACCACACAAAGACGACTAGCGTCTCGTCGTGAAGAATCGCAAATCGCGCAACGAGGAGTTTCACTAAAGTTATTGCACCGTTCACAGTGATTTACCTTGAGTAACGCATGGCGAATTGCTTCGCTGATTTGTTGTGCCCCGTCTCGATCTCTTTCCAGCAGATGAAATGCCATCCGCTGCGCCGATTTTGGCCCGATACCCGGCAAGCGTTGCAGCGCCTCCCTCAGGATTGATACGGAACGTGGGTCTGTCATTACAAACCGAGATTTAAACCAGGAATATTTAATCCAGCGGTCAGTCCACTCATTTTTTCTTCCGCTGTTTTTTCCGCTTTGCGCACCGCGTCATTGATCGCCGCCGCGATTAAATCTTCCAGAACTTCCTTATCGTCCTGCATGAGAGCAGGATCTATCGTGACCTTTCTAACATCGTGACGACAGGTCATCACAACTTCCACCATACCCGCACCGGACTGACCAATGACCTCCATATTCGCAAGTTCAGCCTGCGCGGCTTTCATATTCTCTTGCATGGCTTGCGCTTGTTTCATCATATTGCCAAGCTGATTTTTCATCTTAAAAACCTCATATATTTTTCATCAATCATTAATCGGAAGCTGGTCGCACGGAATCCTCGATAATTTCGGCATCAAATAAATTCACCAACTCCTGAACATTGGGATCTTCCCGAAAGCTCTGGTCCGCAGCCAACTGCGTTTCCTCGACAATTCGTTTCTTTTGCAGCGAAGGTGTTTCCATTTCAGAACTTGAAATAGTCTCTATAGAGACCGCTATTCTGGGGCCGTTACCATCGGAAAGATCAGCTAGATGCTGGTTAATTTTCTCCAAGCGAGCATCGTTGAACAGGTGTTGTGCCCGCTCATCCAACACCATATTGAGCACCTTTCCCTCCTGAGATCTCGGTACCATATTCATTGCTAGCTCTTTAGCGATACCTTCTATCCCACCAGTTTGCGCATAAACACTCCAGCCTTCGGTCGTGCCAAGCTGGTTCGGGTCCACAAAAGGATGGGCGCGAATAGGTGACGATTCCAGTTCTGGAGGCAAATCTGATAACGGAGGTGCATCGTCCATAGGCAATACTTCTTCAACTTGACTCGTAGTGGCCTGGAAGTTTTTCTCGTCCAATTCTCGACGCGAGTCGTCATCCTTTTTCGGCGTAGCCACCGCAGCGGAGTCTGGTTGCGGTATTGCAACCGGTGGCCGTTCAACAAACTTTCTTCGGGCTATCCTGGGTTCAGCGTTTTGGTGTGTTCGTTCTGGACTCGAGTCGCTGGGTCCACGATCACTGGGCGCCCCAAACTCGCTGGTCGACGCGTTTCTCTGTATCCGACTTCTTCCTCTGTTACTCATACCTGAAGATTGAACAGATGTAGGCGGAGAATGCGCTGTGTCAGCGTTGCTACTATCAGAATTTGACGGTGCAGTGGCAGACTGTGGTTGAAAGCTGGTCATCCTCAACAACGCCATTTCAAATCCGGTTCTTGGGTCAGGTGCGAGGGGTATATCCCGCTTTCCAGTCAGTGCGATCTGATACAGCAGTTGCACCAGCTCTGGGTCCGTCTTAGCGCTCAGATCCGCTACGTTTTCCACATCGACTCCTTTCGCTATTACGGCATCGGGCGCGACTTGATAAAGTGCAATATGGTGTAGTGTAGTCAGAATGTCATCCATCGCCGAAGCAAAATTCACCGATCGCTCCGCCAGGGAACCAATCGTTGCCATCACCTTAACGGGATCATTGTCACAAACGTGAGCCAGGATTCGTCGGGTAAAGTCGTTGTCAATCATTCCCAGCATTGAACGTACCTGGGTCGATTCCACCTGGCCATTGCCAAAAGCAATCGCCTGATCCAGTAAGCTTAACGCATCTCGGACACTCCCATCCGCTGAGCGCGCGATGACTTTGAGCGCTTCGGGTTCGAAAGACATACTCTCTGCCGTCAGAATCTTCTCCAGCTGCGAAAATAGCCTTTCGATGTCCATGGCTTTCAGGTTGAACTGGATACAACGGGACAAAATCGTTGCCGGCAGCTTTTGGGGGTCAGTGGTTGCTAATAGAAATTTGACATGGGCCGGAGGCTCTTCCAACGTTTTCAAAAGCGCATTAAAACTGTGCGTGGACAGCATGTGCACTTCGTCAATCAGATAAATTTTGTAACGCCCCACTGTAGGCGCATATTGCACGTTATCGAGGAGTTCTCGTGTATCGTCTACACGGGTTCTTGAAGCGGCATCAACTTCAATCAGATCGATATAATTCCCCTGACTGACACCAGCACATGCTGCACATTCCCCACACGGCGAAGCGCTAACGCCTGTTTCACAATTCAGCGCTCGGGCGAATATCCTAGCCAGTGTTGTCTTACCGACTCCGCGGGTCCCGGTAAACAGATAAGCATGGTGCACGCGCTCAGAATCCAACGCATTAGCGAGCGCAGATACGACATGCTCCTGTCCAATGACTTCGTCAAATGATTGGGGTCGCCACTTTCTTGCTAACGCTTGATAACTCATGCAGCTATTTTACCTGTTGGTGGCTAATGTGTTGCGAACAAATAAAGCATCAAATGCAATTCGATATTCTAGGGTTGCAATAGTAGGATTGGCTGCTAGTGTGGAATCGGTAAATTTGAGGGACCAGGCACACCTCTTCCAATGAGCACCACAGCGGGTTTGTGACGGAGTATTGGGCACTAGAAAGGAATATTAGATTGCTTCCAGGATTCGGGGAACTTGAGGAACAGACACATCACGAGGAGGTGGCGGGTCCAACTAGCCTTACCCTGGCACCCGAATCGGCTGCTGCGGCTGCTTCCTTCCGGACCTGACCGGGTTCACAACGTATCGCCACCAGGGAGACCAGTTTTCACCGCCATAGATGATCAAGCCTCTGGCTAGATTGTAAACCATCGCCTGGATAAACCGAAGCAGATTTATGCATTGATGGTTCGGTTGTCACTGAATCCCGAGAATCAAAACCTATAAAGGCAACAAAAGTTTTTTCAGCCAGAGAGACACAAGGCTATTTTGCAACATTGACACTATCTCGCCTCACATTCACACTCTCCGGCCAGCCTCCATCCACTCAAATTGATGCGCCAATTAGATCTCCAGTTCGTACGGGAGTGCTTCCCAGCATTCCAACATCCTTTACCTGCCAAAACGGCGTTTTTTGAAAACGCCGGTGGTAGCTATGTGGCGGGTACGGTATTGGAAAAGTACATGCATTTTTACCAAGCCAACAAAGTACAACCCTACGGCGCTAGTCAGATTTGCCATGCGGCAGGGGAACAGATGGATGCCGGCAGACAGACCATGGCCGACCTTCTTGGTGTCAATAAGGATACAGTGACCATTGGCCCCTCCACCACTCAAAATTTTAATACCCTGGCTATTGCCTGCCAGGCCATCATTGGAAAAAACGACAGTGTTATCGTGACGCAGCAGGATCACGAGGCTAATATCGGCGCATGGGAACGACTTTGCCGACGCCAGGAAGCAAATCTGCTTCATTGGACAATTGACGAAACCGGCGAGCTCAATATCGATCGTCTTGAAGAACTACTGGACGAATCTGTCAAAGTCATTTGTATGACCCACAGCTCCAATATTGTGGGCACCATTAATCCAGTGGAACAAGTCATTGCCAAGGCCCGGCCCCGCGGCATTCGTGTGGTTGTTGATGGCGTATCGTTCGCACCACACCAGTGGCCAAATATTCCGGTTCAACAACCTGATGCGTACTGTTTCTCGACCTATAAAACCTATGCCACACATTTGGGAATCATGTATGTGGCGCCAGATTTCGCCGCACAGCTTGCCCCCCAGTGCCATTATTTTAATCTAGACTATCCTGAGAAAAGGTTTGATGCTGCCGGCCCAGACCATGCTTCTATTGCTGCGCTAGACGGTCTTGGAGATTACTTCACTGCCAGCTATAACTATCATATAGGTGGATCGGAACCTTCCCTGTATCAGCAAACCCAGGCGGTTTCTCAACTGATGCACGCCCATGAAACAGAAATTTGCGCCAATTTTTTGGAGGGGATCGAGGATCTTCCAGTGCGTATTATCGGACGGACTATCATGGAAGGTCGGGAAGCGAATATCGCTATGACATCGGATTGGTTGTCCTCAGCCACGATGTCTCAAGAGTTAGCTAAGCACGATATTGCAGCAGGAAACGGTAATTTCTATGCAATACGATTATTGGAGAGCGCTGGAGTGAAAGATACAAAAGATGGTGTGTTGCGTATCAGCTTTTCCCATTACAACTCCCAGGAAGACGTTGATCGTACAGTAGACGTACTTACTTCTATACACCAAAATAAAAAGCGCGGATAAACCGCGCTTTTTCTCCATCTGTTGTGCAGCAAATCCCCTTGAAATGCTAACTAGCAATCCAGGGTATTTTGCCGTTCCCAATCCGAAATCGTCGAAGCATACTCGTTCCACTGATTCATGCGTAATTTGCAGTAAGCATCAATCAGCTCTTCCCCTAATGCTGTCTTGAGCGCCTTTCCTTTCTGTGTCAGTCGAATCGCATCCAGTAAATTCAGAGGGAGTTTCTTCAAGCCTTTTACTTTATGTCCCTCCTCGTACATATTGATATCCAGGCGCTTACCGGGATCTCGTTTGTTTGCAACACCGTCAAGACCAGCGCCCAATATACCAGCCTGCAACAGATAGGGGTTGGCGGCACCGTCCATCAAGCGTAGCTCAAATCGACCCGCATCCGGAATACGTACCATATGCGTACGATTGTTGCCGCCGTAGCTAACAGAGTTCGGCGACCAGGTTGCTCCAGATAAAGTTCGAGGGGCATTAATTCGTTTATAGCTATTTACCGTCGGATTGAATATCGAAGTGAGCTCCTCCACGTTGTGCATGATGCCGCCGAGAAATTGGTACGCCTTTTCAGAAAGCCCCATTTCATCTTTCTTGTTGGCAAACAGGTTTTTATCGCCTTTGGTATTCCATAGTGAAACATGGGCGTGGCAACCGTTGCCGGTTAAGTGACTAAATGGCTTGGGCATAAACGTAGCGCGCAAGCCATGGTTTTCTGCGATCTGGCGAACCATATACTTAAAAAACACATGGCGATCAGCGGTCACCAGGCAATCATCATAATCCCAGTTCATTTCAAACTGACCGTTCGCATCCTCATGGTCGTTTTGATAAGGCCCCCAGCCGAGCTCGATCATAGCGTCGCAAATTTCTGTGATTACATCATATCTCCGCATGAGCGCAGACTGATCGTAACAAGGCTTGGATTGGGTATCCTGGTCGTCCGAAATTTCGGTGCCATCCTTATTCACCAGAAAATATTCACATTCGACACCGGTTTTCATCCTGAAGCCTTTTGCTTTGGCCTTTTCTATTTGCCGCTTCAGCGCAATACGGGGAGAAGCTTCAATCGCTTTCCCGTCGAGATAAAGATCGCTTGCCAGCCAGCCTACTTCTTTTTTCCACGGGAGTTGAATCAGGCTGTCGGGGTCAGGAACAGCGAACATATCGCCGTCTGCGGGGCTCATGTCCAGCCATGCGGCAAAGCCGGCAAATCCGGCCCCATCCCGTTGCATGTCTCCGATAGCGCGAGCAGGAACAAGTTTAGATCGCAACACGCCGAACAGATCGACAAAGCTGATCAGGAAGTATTCAATTTTTTTCTGTTTTGCGATCTTCGCAAGATCTTTAGCCATAGTTCTTTGCCTCAATGATGTATGGTTTTTATTTATCCAGATTATACTCGTCTGGAAAAATCATAAAGAGATGGAATCAAATTCCGTTTAGTTAGACAGGTCGAATGATCGGTCGAGCAAGGTTCGCAGTGTTGATGGTTCGAAGAAACCGCAAACCCAAAGAACGTTTTGTTTCCGCCAGGGTTGCCAGAGAACCGCGGGGATAAATTGATCTGGTTAGGGTATTTGCGATAGGGAGTTACCTTGTTCAGGATATTGTGTTTAGCGTTCTTGATTCACTGCCCCGATCACTTTGCTTCACTGCTGACTTTATAATGTTGTGTTCAATTAAAGCTTTCCTCGTATCAGTAGCAAACTCAATATCGTCCGCCGTGACCTGGAATCCAGTCGGTTCCAGCTAACGGAATTCGAGCCATTGCCGAGGCCTCCACGGTCAATGCAACCAGATCTTCGGGTTCCAGATTTCGCACATTGGATTTTCCCGCAGCTCTCGCAAGTGTTTGTGTTTCCAGGGTCAAACAGCGCAGATAATTTGCCACCCTTCTTCCCGCGAGCGCCGGGTCCAGTCTTCTAGCAAGTTCATCACTTTGAGTGGAAATTCCGGTGGGATCCTGACCGTTTTGCCAGTCGTCATAATATCCTGCACTCGTACCCAGTGCATTGTATTCCTCTTCAAACTCGTCGGCATTATCTCCCATAGCAATCAATGCGGCCGTTCCAATTGAGACAGCATCGGCGCCCATAGCCAGTGCTTTAGCGACATCAGCGCCGGTGCGAATTCCGCCAGATACGATGAGTTGCACCTTTCTATGCATATCCATGTCCTTGAGGGCATCGACCGCCATGCGAGTTGCCGGTAGTGTCGGGATACCCACATGCTCAATGAATATGTCCTGTGTCGCCGCAGTTCCGCCTTGCATGCCGTCAACGACCACCACATCCGCACCAGCCTTGACCGCCAGCTGCACATCGAAAAAAGTTCTCGTCGCGCCAACCTTAATGTAAATCGGGATTTGCCAATCAGTGATCTCGCGCAATTCCTGCACCTTAATTTCCAGATCATCCGGGCCCGTCCAGTCAGGGTGACGACAGGCGCTTCTTTGATCGATCCCCTTGGGGAGGTTTCGCATATCGGCCACACGGTCACTAATTTTTTGGCCGAGCAACATGCCACCACCACCTGGTTTAGCACCCTGCCCTACAACGACCTCGATCGCGTCCGCTTTTCTGAGATCATCCGGATTCATCCCATACCGTGAGGGTAAATATTGATACACCAGTTTGCTCGAGTGACCGCGTTCTTCCGGTGTCATTCCGCCATCACCAGTGGTGGTACTGGTACCAACTTCTGATGCGCCTCGACCCAAGGCTTCCTTAGCGGGAGCAGATAGCGCCCCGAAACTCATACCAGCAATTGTAATAGGCGTAGAGATCTTGACAGGATTTTTGGCAAACCGGGTTCCGAGCGTTACCTCGGTTTCGCAGGTCTCACGATACCCCTCCAGCGGATATCGCGACATGGAAGCACCCAGAAATAACAGGTCGTCAAATGTCGGTACTGTCCGTTTCGCCCCAGCACCGCGAATATCATAAATGCCCTCATTCGCTGCCCGTTGAATTTCACGGATCACTGGCTTGGTAAAAGTAGCCGACTCTCGGAGCCAGCTGGTATCAATTTTATTGGTCATTGTGGTGGCTTCTTCTGGTGGGCAATCAGTAGGCACTGACGTTATCGATGTTGAAGTTATAGAGCTGGCGTGCAGACCCATAGCGGCGAAAACTCGCAGGATCATGCTCAATACCCGACTGTTCCAGCAATACAGCAAGTTCTTCGAGATGGCTTGCTGTCATCTCCTTTTCAATGCAGTCCGTTCCCAGGCTAGCGGCGGAACCTCGGAGGTAAATTTGTGCTTCATAAATGGAATCACCCAGGGAATCACCAGCATCACCGCAAATTACCAATCGGCCACTTTGTGCCATAAATGCACTCATGTGGCCGATAGATCCTCCAATGACAATGTCTACGCCCTTCATCGAAATACCGCAACGCGCGGCTGCATCTCCTCTTACCACCAGCAACCCCCCGTGCGCGGTAGCGCCACAATATTGAGAAGCGTTTCCATTCACCTCGACCCTGCCCGACATCATATTTTCGGCAAGACCCGGTCCCGCATTACCGTGGATTTGAATCGTCGCGTTTTGATTCATTCCCGCACAGTAGTATCCTACATGGCCATGTACATCTACCGAGGTGGCGAACATCGCGCCCGCCGCCACATTGTGTTTGCCGCCAGGATTGACGACCGAGAAAGAGGCATTAGCCGCGTCTTCAGTATGCAGAGCCTGATTCAAAGCGCGCACTTCGTTATCTTGTAAATCGAATTTCATCAGTTTCTCTCCCAGCTATAGATTCTTGCCGGTTCCGGTTCCCAGATACGTGCGTTTTCGCTGTTGGGAAGTTGGGCAATGGCCCGAAACTCAGAGGACATGGCGACCCAATCATCTGTTTCTGCAAGAACAGCAGGCTTACAGGCAATCGGATCGCGCAAGACGGCAAATCCATCTTTGGTACCTATAGCAAAAGTATAAAAACCATCCAAATCCTGTATTGCCGCTTCCAACGCTTCATTTAGCGACGCTCCCTGGGACAATCTCCAGGTAAGGTAACCGGCCGCAACCTCACTATCATTGTCAGTCTGAAACATGATGCCCTGCTTGCGGAGCATTTCTCTCAACTGATTGTGATTCGATAGAGAGCCGTTGTGTACCAGGCATAAATCAAGACCGGTGGAGAACGGATGGGAATGTTCGGTGGTAACCGCACTTTCCGTCGCCATTCGCGTATGACCCAATGCATGGGTGCCGCGCATTGATCGCAGAGAGAACTTATCGACTACCTGATCCGGTAGCCCTTTCTCCTTGAATATTTCAATCGCACTACCCACGCTGGTGATGTTGATATCTTGCACTGAGTTTGTCACCCACTCAGAAAACCGATCAGCATCTCGCTCCGATTGCACATCCAATATCACCACAGCATGGTTTGCGACCGGAGAGATTGAAACCGAATGCGGATAGTGCTCTGCAATAGATTTCTCCATCACTGCCCAATCCACATCATCCTGTCCCTGCAAAGTGATTTTCACCTGTTGGGTCGAGACTGGGTCGTGATAGATCGCCACGCCAGCACTGTCTGGACCCCGATCTGTCATCTGCACCAGCATATCGGCCAGCATTCCACCCAAGCCGGATTCCAGTTCAGGGTTTTTATAGTAAATACCTACAATTCCACACATAACAGCGCGCCATTCATCAATAAGCCAGAAATACTAGCACTCAGGGCGCATTTTAGCTACTAGCAGTTAATAATGTTTCCTAACAAGAAATAATTAAATCCACGTCAATTTGAATTACCGCCGTAGCGTCCAACAATGACCGCCAGCATACGAACAGGGAGTTCGATGAGTTTTTCCGGTCCGTGGGGCGCTTCAGAGTCGAAGTAGAGCGAGTCACCCGCTTTCATGTGGTAGGTTTTGTTAGCGTGTCGATACACCATTTCACCAGTGATGAGGTGTATAAACTCGACGCCATCGTGTTGAAACAAGGGAAATACATCCGTTTTTTCAGAAAGAGTCACCAAGTAAGGCTCAACGGTGGGGTTTTGATTGCTGGAGTGACCCAGTAGCTGATAATGGTGCCCTGCGCGTGTTCCTTGTCGCTCAATATTTAGCCCTTGCCCTGCTGCAACGAATGTTGCTTCCCGGGTTTCCTCGTACAGCCTGAATAACGCTGTCACCGGAACGTTCAGAGCTTCCGCAATGGCCTGCATCGTGGACAAAGACGGTGAGGTCAAACCATTCTCCACCTTCGAAAGCATACCTGGCGACAACGCCGATTGCTTTGCGAGATCAGAAACTGTCATCCCTTGTTCCTGTCGGAACTCTCTAACTTGGCGACCAAGTGACAGCTCCAAAGCGTTATCTGCGACAAATCTCGAGGGGTCTTGTTCACTCATAGTTTGTATTGTTTTAGATTGGATGACTGGAATAGTAATCGTGAAACGTTAACTTTAGTTTCACCCACGTAAGTATACTCTCCGCTTAAATATTGTCAGACTCTGTTTATGAAAGGCACCATCCTACTCGTTGAAGACCATCGGGATCTCGCCGAGACCATTTCCATGACTCTCGAAAATGAGGGATTTATCATTGACTATGCAGCCGATGGATTGCAGGCTTTGCAACTCGCTACTTCTCAGGTGTTTGACACCATCATTCTGGACGTCATGCTTCCTGGCATCGATGGCTTTACAGTTTGTCGGCGACTGCGCTCTGAATTTGGTTTAGACACTCCTGTTCTGATGCTCACCGCGCGCGACCAGATCGACGACAAGCTGGAAGGATTTGAACACGGTGCCGATGACTATTTGGTAAAACCATTTGTGATGGCTGAGCTACAGGCGAGAGTGACGGCTTTGGTCAACAGAAAACGCGGCGAAATTGGTAACACCAATATCTCGATCCGCGACCTGACCCTGGATACGAGAACACGTCAGGTAACTCGTGCTGGAAACGATATCGTGCTCTCGCCAACAGGGTTTCGTATTTTAAGGATCTTGCTTCGCGAGTCCCCGGGAGTTGTCACGAGAGAAGCCCTGGAAAATGAATTGTGGGGTGATGACGTACCGGATAGCGACGCTCTCAGAAGCCATATTTATATTCTTCGCAAAGCCATCGACCGCCCGTACGAAAATGATCATGGCGCTTTAATTAAAACAGTGAAGGGTGTCGGACTTAAAATCGAAGCTTAAAGTCTAGGCTTTTCGGGGAATATCAAAGCCTCTAAACCGTTGTTATTGCCGCACCTGCTCTTCCTAAAACCTGGTCGACTTCTCCGTCGTTAAACCCAAACGAGCGCATCAGCTGTCGATGGCAATCAGACCCTAAATAGTGACCGAGAAATTGGTTTACCTTGCCACAGAGGACCTGGTCATTTCGGTTGAATGCAAAGCAACCAAGTGCAGGAGCTTTTTCCACTGACGGGACGGTAATGCTATCGCAGCCAAAATCTGGATGTGCGGCAAGATATCCAAGGTGTGCTTGGGCGACGCTTGCATAGGCATCCGCTGACCCATCCTGTATTGCCAGCGCGGCATCACTATAGGTTTCGAAGATTTTTAGGCGATTCACGGGAATACCCAATTCGATTGCTGTCTGGCCCTGAATCTGGCCTCTAACCACCGCCAACTTGCAATTCGGACGCAACGCAATTGATCGATAACCCGTTAAATCCAATGGATTTCCTGCTGTGACTAACAGTCCGTCGGGTAGCGCCCAAATGGGATTGCTGAACAACGCCATTTCTCTCCGCTCCTCGGTGGCAAACAATCCCGTCGTCATTCTCCACTGCCCAGCAGCGACACCAGGAAGTAAATTTGCGAACTCAGTTTCAATAAACTCGATATCCCTTATCTCGAGAGCTTGTGCGATGACTCTGGCGAGCTCAACGTCTGTACCCGTCACCGCACCATCTTCGGTTAAATAGTTGAATGGCGGCTCGATTAAATATGCGAATTTCAATATGTCAGTCATTTTACTGATTCACTCTGTAAACGATCTGAGTGAGATTGGGCGTCATTCTTTCGAGGTAGATCTCAGCCAAATCGATTTTCAACGCGCTCTGATTATTAAATAGATACTAAAACTGAAGACGAAATATCATCCCTCGTTCCACCGAAAACTCGCTCTCAATCTGCCACTCAAACAGTTCGCATAGCCGTTTAACAATATCTAAACCCACACCGTAACCACTTACCCCCTGGCTTGAGGAACCTCTTACAAAAGGTTCAAAAAGTTGATCGCCAGCCCCCGCTGTGACGCCTTCTCCCCTATTACAAACCTCCAGCACATTGTCGTTAATCACGACGCTAACCTCACCTTTCCTGGTGTAGTTGAATGCGTTACGCAGCAAATTACCCACAACAGCCTCTACCAGCTGGCTGGTTCCGATGACCTTAGCGGGTTTTCGAAAATCAACGGTAACATTGACGTGACTGTCGGCATTGTGAGTGATCTTAAGCTGAGCCAGTTGTTTTTCAACCACTTCCTGCATATCCACTTCTGTCACGTTTGGCAGGGTTTTGCTACCTCGCGCAAGCAATAGCAATGCTGTGACCAGTTCATTCATATCCCTACCGGTTCTTAGTATCCGGTCAATCGCACGCTTCTGATGAGCCGACAAATCAGGGTTGTTGAGCAAAAATTCCGCAGACCCTTGAATGACTGTAAGTGGTGTCCGCAACTCATGACTGGCATCGCGAGTAAATCTTCTTTCTCGCTCAATAAAATGGTTTATTTCATCGGTAAAGCTATTGAGGGAATCAACCAGAACATTGATTTCGTCATCGATGCTGGCGGTTTTCAAGTTCTCTAGCTCAAGGTCAACCAACTGGCTTTGCGCCGGTTGAAAGCGTCTCAATCGATTGGCCAAAGCGACTAAGGGAGAAACCGCTTTTCTCGACTGACGGAAGCCGACCCAGGCGGATAGATAAATAATAATTAATACGATGCTCAGGGGAACCACCCCAAAGTAAAACGATAGTTTCTTCACATTTTCTTCGTCAAACACCAAATACAACGTGGTTGGCTGTCCATTTAGTGTCTTACGGTCGATGTAAACCATCATTCGGGTGTCACCCATATCTACCTTTTCGTAACCGGGCGGTAAGCTTTTGAGTTCAGCTGGAATGCTTTCGAAGTTGTCTCCTCGTGATAAAAACCCACGAAGGTTATCGGTATTGGGTAGCGCATGTTGTGGATCACGATCCAGCTCAGCCCAGTAGTGAGCCGCCTCCCCTTCCAAGGCTTCACTAATCATGGTTCCTTCGACTACCTTGGCGGCAAAAATAACGCCTAGAACGGTGATAATGCTAATAAAAATGAGCTGGAGAAACATTACCCGAGCGAGTCTTCGCGTTAGACCTGAGCGGCCTTCTTTTGCTGCATTCGAAGGAATCAGCATGGGTTTAGTCTGTCCGCTCATACTATGGGGATGCTCTTTTATCAAAATTACTCAACAATAGTGCTACAGGCGGAAAAGAAAAGTGAAGGAGTATCGGATTGGGCGATATGCCAAAAATCACGCCGTAAGCGAGATAAGTAAGGCAAGCCGGGAGAAATCTCATGAAATTCTCATCAATTTGCTGATTCAAGTGAATTTCCTCTCGTTTCTCTCACGATGGCATGGATAGCATCTACCAAAACAACCATTCAGGCGGCCATGTCCTTCAAGCCCTTGTTTCATCGACGCACTCTAACGGTCTATTACCGATCAAATCGATCATACGGATCACTTCGTTCAGCCAAAGCCTTGCTATCATGAGCATCCTACGTCGGATAAAACCGCATTCTACTAAAGGCCAATCCGGACCAACGCGCTGGATACCGGCTCGGTTGTTCTCCAGACACCCCTGGAAATCTACACTAGGAACCCTGGTTTTGGGTACTCTCGTTATCACTGGGTGTTCGACTCAGGCGAAAACGGGAGACCAGGATATCTACCCCTATCTGTACCAAACAGCGACCGAACAGTGGCAAAGCAATTCGCCTCAAAACGATGTTGAAGACGATAGTAATCAAAGTGCGTTACACGCAAAATTCGCGAATTTCATTGGATTGTTCGCCGAATTTAAGCATCATGATCTACGACCTCTGATCGAAGAAGTCTACTCGGAGGAGCTTTACTTCAACGACACTATTCACACCTTCAATTCGCGAGAAGTCATGTTGGAATATATGCAAAACACGGCAGATCGCGTGGAATACACTAATGTCGATATTAAAGATATCGTCCAAAGCGGCGACGACTTTTATGTCAGGTGGGCAATGGATACAGGGTTTAAAGTTTTTGGAAAGCAGATAGAAACCCACTCCATTGGAATGACACACATTCGTTTCGATGAAGACGGTCGAATCAATTTCCATCAGGACTTTTGGGACAATACAGAGGGATTTTTCAGGCATTTGCCTGTTATCGGTTACCTGATCAATAAAACCAAGCAGCGGTTATGATGGATACGTTAACTGAAATCAAACTTGCATGGAGACAATTTGATTTGAAAGCACTCGATAAGTTGGAGCCCCTGTATCATCCGAGAGTCAAATTTATCGAGCCCGCGGGGGAGATAATGGGCAGGGAAGCAGTATTCCATCAGTTTAGACAAAACTGCACAGATTTGATTCGCTGTCAGTTCGAATTCGACGATCAACTAGAGACTGTTGGGGTCAATCAAGCCTGCCTCGTCTGGGAAATGCACTTCCAGCATAAAAAGCTTCGCAAAGGGGGAAACATTGTTGTACCCGGCACAACTTTGTTGCAATTCGACGAGCAAATTACTTTGCATCGCGACTGGTTTGATTTAGGCGCCACGATATACGAACACGTTCCACTTTTGGGCGGCGTCATTCGAGGGATAAAATCCAGACTGCATGAAGCAGTACATTAACCAAAGGGAAGCATCATTTTTCTCAATTTTCTAAACCTACATGTCTTCCGTTTCACTAAGAAACCGTACAATTTGGATTACCGGCGCCTCAACCGGTATCGGTAAAAGCCTCGCTGAGGCGCTGATCGCAAGGGGTAACCGTGTCATTGTGACCTCAAGAAGAGAAGAGTCGTTGCTAAGTCTCAAGTCATTGGCTCCTGACCGTGTCGATATTGTTGCCGCAGATGTATCTAAGCCCGACAGTGTTCTGTCAATGCGAAGCGAACTCGACAAGCTAACGAATTCCATCGACACCGTCATATTGAATGCAGGCACTTGTGAGTACCTTGACACCAACCAGTTTGATAGCGCCCTTTTTGATAGAGTAATCCAGGTGAATTTTGTCGGACTGGCCCGTTGTATTGAGGCGAGCATTCATTTACTTCAAAACTCTGCCCTTTCCCCGCATATTGTGGGCATATCCAGCGCCGCCGCCATTACCGGACTGCCGCGCGCAGAAGCTTACGGTGCCAGCAAGGCGGCCGTGGAAAGTTGCCTCGAATCTCTTGCGTTGGATCTTGACGCACAAGGGGTCGATGTCAGTATCGTTTACCCGGGTTTCGTTGATACCCCACTTACCAGGAAAAATGATTTTCCCATGCCATTTCTGATGTCTTCCGATCAAGCAGTGATTGAAATGATAAAGGGTATTGAGGCTAGAAAATTTCGTATCGCGTTCCCCAAAAGACTAATTTGGTCCCTCAAGCTGATGGCGATGCTCCCGGACAAATTACGCCATCGTTTGGGACTATCAATGGTGCGAGACAACGCATGAAGATTGCCATTATTGGATCCGGTATATCCGGATTGACAGCTGCCTATTTGCTTCATCCTCACCACCAGGTCAGTGTTTTCGAGGCCAACGACTATATTGGCGGGCACACGGCAACCAAAAGCGTTGAAGTAGACGGCAGCGTGGTTGATATTGATACTGGTTTTATCGTCTATAACGAACGAACCTACCCCAATTTTATCAAGCTCATGAACAAGCTGTCCGTGGATACCCAGCTCACAGAAATGGGCTTCAGCGTGACCACGAGACATCAAGAAAATGCTGACTTTGAATACTGTGGTTCAACCATCAACAGCTTGTTTGCAGATCGTAGAAGAGTCCTCGATCCCGGTTTCCTCAAGATGGTATGGGATATCGTGCGATTCGGTAAACAAGCGAAACGAGATCTGGTGCAAAAGTCGATTGCGCCGCATATTTCATTGAATGAATACCTTGCTTCAGGAGGTTACGGACAGTCGTTCTTAAATTACTACATCATCCCAATGGCGTCCGCAATTTGGTCTGTGTCAACAGACCGAGTCAAAGAGTTTAATGCGTTCTTTTTTATTCGATTCTTTTTCAACCATGGACTGCTTGATCTGGTAGATCGGCCAGCCTGGCGTGTCGTCAAGGGCGGATCCAAATCCTATATTGAACCCCTGGTGCGAGGGTTTCGCGATCAGATAAGACTATCCTGTCCTGTTACCAGAGTGAAACGTTCTCAAAAGCATGTGGAAGTCACATCCCCAAGGGGAACCGAACGCTACGATCAGATTATTTTCGCCTGCCATAGCGACCAGGCTCTTCATATGCTTGAACAACCGAGCGAAACCGAGCGACAGTTGCTAAGTGCTATTCCCTATAAGGAAAACAGCGTTGTTATGCACACCGATGATTCACTATTGCCCAGAAGGAAACGCGCCTGGGCAAGCTGGAATTATTTACTGGATGGAAATCAGAACACCCAACCGGTTCTCACTTACAACATGAATATTCTTCAGGGCATCAAAACATCACAACCAGTTTGCGTGACCATGAATGGAGACCAGCATATCGCTCCCGAGAAGATACTTGGACGATATCAATACTCCCACCCCCAATTTGGCGCTGACAGCGTTGCTGCGCAAAAAAGGGTCTTCGAAATCAGCGGAAAACAGCGGAGTTGGTACTGCGGCGCATACTGGCGTAACGGTTTCCATGAAGACGGCGTGGTCAGTGCAATACGCGTAGTCAAAGAACTCGGTGGAGACAAGCTCAACTGATGGGTAAATCTTGCTCGCACTCTCCTAATCAATCCGCATCGGCAATCTATGTCGGGAACGTGCGGCACAGACGGTTTACCCCTGTGGATCATCTTTTTCAGTATCGAATTACGATGCTTCTGCTGGATCTCGACCATCTTGACTCAGATCTAGGAGTTCTGCCGCTAACCAGCGCACGAGTTCCAGCAATTGGATGGTTTCGACGACGTGACTATGCAGGTGATCAATCAGAGAACTTAAAATCTTATATCCTTCGTCAAGTGGAAGCTGAGACCGGTGCGAAACCGGATGGCAAGGTGCTGCTTTTGACCCATCTCCGCTACTGGGGCTTTATCATGAACCCCATTTCTATTTTCTACTGTTACAACCAATCATCTGAACTCGTTGCCACTGTTCTGCAAGTGACAAATACGCCATGGCGCGAAAAAATTCTCTACGTATTACCATCAAGATTTACTGGAAAAAACTACCAAGTCCAGTTTCAAAAAAGGATGCATGTTTCGCCGTTCAACCCAATGGATATGCAGTATCACTGTAGATTACAAATACCTGGCAGAACCTTGTTTTTCCACCTGGAGAATTATCAGTCAAACGAAAAAATTACTGACGCTACGATGGTTTTCAAACATCATGAAATGACGCCGTGGCGTTTGGCGCTTCTTGTACTTACGCAACCGGCTATGACGCTTCGTGTCGGATTAGGCATTTACTGGCAGGCGTTGCGCTTGTGGGTCAAACGTACACCTGTATTCGACCATCCGGGAAAAAAGGCTACCAGGGAGAATGACATAAAACCAACTACAACAATAAGACACAGCGACTAACTATACGAATGAAAATTTCTGCACTCACTCCTAACCGCTATGCTTCTGCGTCGAAACCGTCTGTACTGGACAATCTCGCGCGGAGAAGCCTGTTCAAGATACTTTCCAATATGCATGGCGGTATATTGACTATAGAAGAATCTGGCAACACATATGTGTTTGGTACTCAAGGTGTTGATCTCAAACAAACACTGTCAGTGCAAATATCGGTAACTAACCCCGCGTTCTATAGAATGATCATGTTGCGAGGGTCAATTGGTGCCGGCGAAGCCTATATGATGGGTTTTTGGCATGCCTCAGATTTAACCGAGGCCGTACAGCTGATTTGTCGCAATATGGGCCAGCTGGAGGAAATGGACGGCAAACTTGCGAAGTTTGGAATCCTGGCTCAAAAAATAAAACACTACCTTTCACCGAATTCGTTAAAAGGCTCAAAAAAGAATATCCATGCGCATTACGATTTAAGTAACGATTTGTTCGAGTCATTTCTGGATCACAGAATGATGTACTCTGCGGCAATCTATCCAAACGAATCCGCGAATCTGGAAACCGCTGCGACATTTAAGTTGCAACGTGTAGGAGAAAAACTGAATTTAAAACCAAGTGATCACGTATTGGAAATCGGTACCGGCTGGGGTGGGCTGGCGATCTACTTGGCAAGCAACTTCGGTTGCAAAGTAACAACGACCACTATTTCTCACGAACAATACGAATATGCGAAGGCGCAGATCAAACAACATGGATTAGAAAATCAAATCACCCTGCTGGAAAAAGATTACCGACTTCTGGAAGGTCAATTTGACAAGCTAGTCTCCATCGAGATGATAGAGGCGGTGGGGCAGAAGTATCTCTCGACCTATTTTAAAAAATGCAATGATCTGCTGAAAACTGGGGGTAAGATGCTGATTCAGGCAATCACCATACCCGAGCAAAGATACCAATATGCGCGCAAGAACATAGACTTCATTCAACGCTACATTTTTCCGGGGGGAAGTCTGCCATCAGTAGAAGTGATCATGAAAAACACCGGTAACTTCACCAACCTGCAAATCGATGATCTCGAAGATATCGGGTTGGACTATGCTAGAACCTTGGAACATTGGCATCAGCGATTTAATCGCGCTGAAAACAAAGTGCTTTCCATGGGATTCGACCAGACCTTCATTAGACTCTGGCAATTCTATCTTTCTTATTGCGAGGGTGGCTTCCGAGAGCGCGCGATTAGTACCGCGCAAATTGTATTTCGTAAGATATGAACAGAAGCAATACCTTGTGAAAATCAATGTTAAAGATTATCGGCAACGCTATTATTTTTCAGGGTGGATGGATACTCTGTGTACTCTATGGTAACCCCGTTGCCGTTGTCGTCGCCGCGGTGGCTACCGCCATTTACCTCATTTTATATCGGCAAAAATCCTCTGATTTACTTTTCATTGCTTTCGTTGTGTTCTCGGGTTGGCTAGGGGATTCTGTTTTGGGGTTGAGCGGCGCTCTGGTCTACCCGAATGGTGCGTTCTACCCTCCTCTATGGTTGGTCACTCTCTGGTTATTATTCGCCACGTCCCTGACATGGTGTTTGGAATGGGCGATCAAACGGCAAATGTTGTTTGTCATTTTTTGTGCCATTGGCGGCACACTGAGTTACGTGATTGGAGTCCAGTTGAGTGATGTCGTATACGGTTTGAATATGAAAGGCGTCATCATTACTTTGGTGACTATATGGACACTTTACGGAATCATCTTTCATCAAGCCTATCTTCGATGGAGAAGAGGCGCCGATCTATGAAGCGCAAGAGCTCTCACTGGTTTATCCAATACTTTCTAGGATTATCTTTGCTAGCGGTACAGCCTGGTTACGCGTGTATTGAACAAGACTTTTTAAACCAAGCTTTCAAAGTAGAGGGACGTGCGACCGGCTCGGAAAACGAGTTTCTGTATTCTGAACACCTCGAACAGATACCTGACCAAAATGGTGGAACTCTGAAAGTAGACTACAAAGATATCAACGGATCTCTGTTCGCCAGCAAGATAGTGACCTATAACTGTAATCCAACCACGCCGTCGTTCATTCTGAGAGACACGCGTAGCGGAAATGTTGAAGGGGTGCGCTGGAATGAAAGAGACCTCGAAAGTTTTCAGGGAGACAAGGTCGTCCGTTTGGATCAACCTAGTAGACCCGCCGTGGTTGACGCCGGTTTCGATAACGTCATCAAACTCAATTGGGATAAGCTTATGCGCGAGGAATCGGTAAAGTATGACTATCTATTTGCGCGTAGAAATAAATTCCTAAAACTCCGTTTTACTCGGTCTAACCCACCCAAGGCATTAAAGGACAAAGCCAACCAAAATATCGCTTTTTTTAAGGTGGGAGCGAATAACGTCATTTTTCGGATGCTGTCCTCGCCGATCTACGTTGGCTACGACATCCAATCCAGAACCCTGGCCTACTATTATGGGCCAACCAATCTACCCATGCTCGATATGGATAAACCGATTTTAATCACCTACACGGAAAGTCAGCCAGGCTGACAGAGCTTAACGACTATGTATTGAAATGTGTGGCAGACCAAATCAGGTACTAAAAGCTTGAAAGGAATCTCTGTTTGCCTCCCGAGGCCCAAACAGACTGATACAGGAATCGATCCGCTAATGTCGAACAAAAGCGACTAGTCAAAGCTAGTTTTCAATTCGATTTCTGATTTACCTGGGATTCGTTATGAGTTTGTTTCAAGTCTGTAATAAGATAGAAACAAGCTATCGTACCAGAGTCCGATAAGGAATCTTACTCGGCAAAAGCAATCGTGATACGTCGATTCATCTTTCCTTTTTTCTTGATACTGACAACCCGAACTGGACCAATCTCTCCAGTACGCGAAACATGTGTGCCGCCACAGGGTTGCAAGTCAACGCCATTAAAATCCACCAATCGCACCTTGCCAGCCCCTCTGGGTGGTTGTACTGACATGGTTCGCACCAAATCTGGCTGTGCATCCATCTCATCCTCAGTAATCCAGCGCAACTGCATTGGAGCGTCTTTCTGTATCAATGCATTGAGAGTGTCCTCCACCGCCTGTTTATCGGGTGGGATCGGCATATCAAAATCCAATCTGCCTGTCCCGTCGCCGATAGAACCGCCGGTAACCGGGTCAGAAATTGCTGCGCAAAGCATATGCAGGCAGCTGTGAATACGCATTAAACGGTGGCGTCTGTCCCAATCAATTTCGAGCTCAACTTGGTCACCAATATTAGGCAGCTCGTCTGGTTCAGCAACGATATGCAGATGATAGCCAGATTCACGATCAACATAGCAGTCAATGATGTTGATCGTTAAGCCGTCTGCTCTTTTTGCAACACCCTGATCACCAGGTTGACCGCCACCCATGGGATAAAAAACAGTTTGGTCTACCACAAAACCGTTTGAAGTGGTCGCAATAACTTTTGCCGGGCAGGTTTTCAAGTAACCGTCTTCTCGAAATAGCTCAATAGTCATTTTTCAGATAAATCCTCTCAAGATGTGAATGCCATCGAGTGTCGAATTTTCTCCTTCACGAGTTCGGCAACTTCCACAGCGACAAGACCATCATCTCCAGTCACCAGCGGCTTTCTTCCGTCACTTACACAATCAACGAAATGTGCGAGCTCTGCATTTAACGGAAGCTGAGGTTCCACGTTCACTTTGCTTTCTATAAGCTCAGGAAAATCGGAACCGTCTGGACGATCACCGGTAATCACTTGCTCCAGTTGTTGATCTGCAAAGTTTAACCCCAGGTATCGTTCGGGAGAAAACACCCGAATTCTTCTGAATTGATTTCGGGATACGCGGCTGGCGGTCACATTCGCTACCGCGCCATTTTCGAATTCCAGTCGGGCATTGGCAATATCCACATGATTGGTCACCACACTCGTTCCGGTTGCCGAAACCTGCTTTAAGCGAGAGGGAACCAGAGACAAAACGATATCAATATCGTGAATCATCAAATCAGTGACCACGTCGACGTCTGTTGCCCGTTCCACAAACTTTCCTAACCGATGCACCTCAATAAATCTTGGATTGTCCGCCATTTCTGCAAGCTTCATCACACCAGCATTAAAACGCTCCAGATGACCGATTTGCAGTATCGCGTTATTTGCTTTTGCTAAAGAGACGATCTCAGCACTCTCTTTCGCGCCCGGGGCAATCGGCTTTTCCAATAGCATGTGAATGCCCTTTTCCAAAAAGGGTCGAGAAATCGGCAAGTGCAAACTGGTTGGAACAACAATACTCACTGCATCCAGACCACCATCAATCTCAGAGGACATTAACTGATCGATCGAATCCATAGCTGTACAGTCGTACTGGTTAGCAACCGTATCGGCCGATGCTCGATCACTATCGACCACAGCGACCAGGTTTGCGGACTCCATCTCGTGATAAATTTTTGCGTGGATGCGGCCGAGATAACCTACCCCAACTACAGCAACATTTATTCTTTTTGTCATAACTCCATCACGGATCATCTAAATCTGAAAGACTACACTGAAGTGAGCTTAGGCGGAACCCGATTTCATCATCTTCACGCAGCTCATCTGACAACGATGGACAGCACTGGAAACTGCATCAATAGCATGGGATCGGGTAAACCCTTTGCGCCAAGTAAGAATAACGTCTCTAGAGGGTGTGTTTCCAGAAAACCTCTTGATCGATAAAAGGCGTCTTGAGTATTCTTCAGCTCCTGCAGCACTGCAAGGTAACACTGTTACCCCTACTCCACTGGCAACCATATGCCGAATTGTTTCAATTGATCCACCTTCCAGGGTTTTTTGTAAATCATCACCTCCCCCCATTCGCAGACAACCCGGGCAGACCTCCAACACCTGATCCCGAAAACAGTGCCCTTTACCCAGCAGCAAAACGGTTTCTTCCGACAGCTCTTCGGGGTCGATGTACTTCCGTTTAGCCCATGGATGTGAACTCGGCAGCACCACAACAAATGGCTCGCGATATAGTGGTCGTATCTCTACGCCAGGTTCCACAAAGGGTCGCGCCAGAATAATAGCATCAAGACTTCCCTGCTTCAGCCTGACACGAAGGTCCGCGGTAAAACCCTCTTCGATCATTACCTGAAGGTCTGGCGCGACGTCTCGTAATGCAGGAATCAGATTGGGAAGAAGATATGGCCCGATCGTATAAATCACCCCCAGACGGAGTGGCTCCGACAAATCACTATCGTCTTCCGCCGCGATTTGCCTGATTCGATCTGCAGCTTCCAGGGTCAGTTGCGCCTGATTGACAATTTGCTGACCAATGGGAGTAAGAACCACTTCATTCTTACCCCTTTCAAATAAAGTGACCTTGAGCTCACTTTCTAGTTTTTTTACCGCGACACTTAGAGTGGGCTGGCTAACGAAACAGGCTCTAGCAGCCCTACCAAAATGCCTCTCGCGTGCGACCGCCAGAATGTAGCGAAGCTCCGCGAGAGTCACTGCTTAATACGCCAGAGGGTTCCTAATGGCGCAGTGCGAGATCTTCCGAAAGGGATTGTGCAATATTCGCCCCAAGTTCCCCAGTTTCGTGACGGTAGTTTTCATGATCCACGCCCATTCTTATCGGCGCTCCATTCTTTGCCAGCTCAACCATCTCACCGCTCAACTCAAATCTTAAAAAGTGTACAGCAGAAGTCTTGTCGTCCGTCTCTCTCTCAAGATCCTCGTTCGCAATCGGATTTACCTTCTCGCAATCTCCAACTTGTACCCATATCACTTTCTCGATGCCAATCATCTTTGCCAATGCGGCGCGGCGCTCTTCCTCTTTCTCGAACTCAATCATGAATGTCGCCTTCCAGTTCGAGCCATCTGGAATAAGAGGGTTATAAGCTTCCAGCTCTTCTTCAATACCCTCCGCTTCGAAGACCTTTTCTATTCGCAAGATTTCCTGAATCTGGTATTGCATGGTTAGGCGATCCTCAAAGTACAGCGTTGCATTGGGACCCAGGGCAACCCGTCGATTCTTCTTGTGCGCCATTACTTGCCCACGAAAACCCGCGCGTTCCTGCGCGTACTTCTCGAGTGACATCAGATCTTCTCGTGATAATTTATTCATAGTCATAACTCCTGCTAAATTGCATACGCTTTTCGCATCAACGAAATTGGATGTGATGTAGAACTACCATCTGACAATCCATGCTCGATAAACCGACCAGCCATTGGACAATCGCTTCCGTAGTGATCTGCTTCAATCTGCTTGACCTTGTTGACAACCGGCTTGGCAATTTTCATCGCAGCATCATATGAGCGAGTTTTCACACCGTAAGTACCGTCATGCCCGGAACATCGCTCGATCGCTTGTACTTCTGTATCGGGTATCAGTTCCAGGCATTGTTTGGTTTTTTGACCAATCATCTGGACCCGTTGATGACACGCGACATGATAAGCGACCTTGCCAAGTGGTTTAGAAAACTCGGTCTTTAACAAAGCTTCCTTATGCCGCAACATCAAATATTCAAACGGATCGTAAATCGCATCCGCCACCTTTTGCACCTGCACGTCGTCGGGAAACATGAGGGGTAGTTCCTGACGAAACATGAGGACACAAGAAGGCACCGGCGCCATAATGTCCCAGCCTTGGTCAACCATTTTCGCGAGCGCTGGAATATTCGCTTCTTTGGCGCGTGCAACAGCTTCCAAATCGCCAAGCTCAAATTTTGGCATCCCGCAGCACTGCTCCTGATCTACCAAGGTAACCTCGATATCGTTATGGCGAAGTACCTTCACCATATCTTCCGCCAGATCAGGTTCATTATAGTTTCCAAAGCAAGTGGCAAAAATTGCGACTTTGCCTTTGGTCGCCCCTGCAGGCGCGGCTACAACGTTGGCAGATTGCCCTATATCCCGTTTTCGAAGCGGTTTTGGATCATAAGCTGGCACCTTGGCATCAGGGTGCACGCCTAATGCTTTGTCCAAAAGCTTCCTCAGTGATTTGACCTTATTGGCAGAGTTTACGGCATTCACCACCACCGGAATCGTTGAAAGCTTACCGACGGTGTCTGTATTCGCTAGAATTTTTTCGCTGGTTTTGACTTTACCTTCCTGAAAACGCATTGCCTTTGCCCGTAACATCAAATGCGGAAAGTCAATGTTCCACTCGTGCGGAGGCGTATACGGACACTTTGTGCTGTAGCAGAGATCGCATAGGTAACAGTGATCAACTACTTTCCAGTAGTCATTTTTCGCGACACCATCCACTTCAAAGGTCGAAGATTCATCAACCAAATCAAACAAGGTTGGAAATGCCGCACACAGAGAATTACAACGACGGCACCCGTGACACAGGTCGTAGACACGTTCAAGCTCTTCAAACAGCGACTCGCTATTATAAAACTCAGGGTCTTTCCAATTGAGTGGGTGGCGCGTTGGCGCCTCAAGATTACCTTCTCTTTGTGCCATTGTTCGTTTCTCGCTTTTTAAATTCGAAATATTTATTCTGTCCCGTTTGAGCTGGAATAAAATGCGACTACATCTTCCTGCCCATAAAAAAAGCCGGGGTCGGCACAACCGACACCCGGCTGTTTCCAAAGCAATTACATATCGTCCAGTGCTTTTTGAAAACGATTAGCGTGTGAGCGCTCCGCTTTTCCCAGGGTTTCAAACCAATCTGCAATCTCGTCAAAGCCCTCGTCCCGTGCGGTTTTGGCCATACCCGGATACATGTCGGTGTATTCATGGGTCTCGCCTGCAACAGCGGCTTTCAGGTTATCAGAAGTAGCACCGATCGGCAGTCCTGTGGCTGGATCACCGCATTCTTCCAGATACTCAAGATGGCCATGAGCATGACCAGTTTCGCCTTCTGCAGTGGAACGAAACACAGCGGCTACGTCGTTGTAGCCTTCGATATCTGCTTTTGCAGCAAAGTAGAGGTAGCGACGGTTTGCCTGAGATTCACCCGCAAAGGCGTCCTTCAGGTTCTGTTCTGTTTTTGAATCTTTTAAACTCATTATTTGACTCCTGATTAAACGTTTAATTGGTGGAGATTTGAATATTCG
>JAHQWE010000101.1 GCA_019633985.1 Acidiferrobacterales bacterium
GATATGCTGCTTCGCTACAATCTTGGGGAACGGGTGCTGAAGTAAAACCTGATGCTGCACTATGGTATCGGAAGAGTATCAACCAGGCGTTAGATGTCACCGTGAAATGCAGTGAGTCTCCCCCAGAAGACATTTACAAACAGCTGCTCGTTGCCAATGCGATTAGCATGCTGGGGTTTAATATCAAGCAACAAAGCAAAATCGCGACAACGGTATCTGGAAACGTTGGCTGGCTTGATTTTACCCATGGGCTTACTTTTGCCAATGCGGTCAGGCAACAGTGCACCAAATATCCCGCTACCTGGCCCCAGGGACTATTGCAGATGGCCTGCTTTGTCGGTCGAAATGCCGCTTTTACAACTAAAGAATTCGCGCTTGCAGAGTGGCAGGTGGAAGATATCGAAGAGAGTATGTCGAGTATGATTGAATCTGTATTTGCCCACGGTATTGGTGAACACATCGTTTCGGTGCATTTCATTAAAACAGCTCTTGCCGTGCGGGAAGAGGCGGCTATTCTTCAACCAGAGGAAGCTTCAATACTGGTCGCGAGTCTAAATCGGTTTTTGCATTCTCCGGTTAAGAGAAGAATTCCAAGACGGGTCGCGCACCAGTCTCTGCAATTTGTGGGTTCAACCGAAGCGATTGAATCATGATCGAGCAAACCACCTAACTTAGGCAGATAGAATGGTAGTACTATTTAGCCGAAGTCAGTTTGATGAGCCGACCACTATTGCTATCGGTGAGCAGCCATACCGCACCGTTTGGTCCAGTTCGAACGTCTCTGATTCGACCGAATTGACCTTCAAAGTACTTTTCTTCGGCGATCACTCTATCATTCTCCAAAATCAATCGAGATAAATATCCAGCTTTGAGTGCGCCGGCGAGCAAAGACCCTTTCCATTGCGGAATTTTGGCATTGTCCGGAGCGTAGAATGTGAGTCCCGAAGGCGCGATAGAGGGATCCCAAAAATAGGAAGGCTGCTTGTAACCGGCTGCTTCATGTCCCTTATCAAACCCTCTCCCTGAATAATTAGTACCATACGATATGACAGGCCAGCCATAGTTTTCTCCAGCCACGGCTTTATTTATCTCGTCGCCACCCCTGGCGCCATGAGACAACGTCCAGAGACTGCCAGTTTGCGGGTCTATTGCTGCTCCCTGTGGATTACGATGGCCGATTGACCATATTTCTGCTAACGCTTTTTGACCGTCCGCGAACGGGTTGTCCTGAGGTACCGAACCATCCGGATTGATTCGCAGCACAGAACCGGCATGATCAAATGGATCCTGGGCCCGAGGTTGCGCACCCCGGTCTCCGACGGTGATAAACAATGTTCCATCATTGGCAAAACGGAGTCGTGAACCAAAGTGACGACCAACGCTACTTTTGATGTTGGTGGTAAAAACGCGCTCGAAGTCGTCAATAGACTGTGTCTCAAGATTTAACTTCCCTCGCCCTACAGCAGTACCATATTGGCCACGGGACGAATCTGGTTCGGAATAGGATAAATAAACGAATTGGTTTTTAGGAAATGCAGGATCCAGTGCAATGTCGAGTAGGCCACCTTGTCCTACGACCGCAATTTGTGGCAGCCCCGCGTACGGAGGTGAAATCGCATCGGTTGTAATCCGCTTTAGGTTTCCGACTTTTTCTGTGACCAATATAGAGCCATCGGGCAGAAATGCCATTCCCCAAGGTTGCCGTAGATCAGATCGCACTTCCTCGATGACAATACCCGACGCATCGCCGGATGTTGCTTTCACAGGTTGAGGCGGTGGATCTTCAGCAGAAAGCACAACATAAGCGCATCCTGCGAGTACGAAAAATACTAGAGCGAAGCCGAGTTTTATCTTTTTCATGCTAACAATTCATATGAATGGTTTGGACGCGATGCCATTTTTTGACATTCTCAACCACGTAATGTTCAAACAGTTGAAGTGGTGAGTTACACCCGAATTCATGAAGGATAATGAACACACTGATTTTTACCTCATCAAGTGCTGATAGGCAGTAGTCTATCAACTGCTGTTGTTTCTGTACGAGCTCTTGTGAAAGATGGTTTAATCGTTGATTCTTCTTAATTTGAGGAAAGACTGATCGAGCTTCTGATAAACATTCTTAGCGGGTTTAGGCTGGCTATCTTCAAACCTGTGAAATTATGGGACTTCCGGTTTGGAAAGTGGCAAGCAACATGGTTGGTATTAGTGTTAATCGCATTGTCTGCAATCGCGGAATTTTTTTCCGCAGGTTTGGGCTCGCAAATAAATCCAAGTGCATTCGGTGATTTCCTGCTGATGTTTGCTGCGGCACTTGCAGGGTTCTTTTTGATTGCGCAGTTTCTGGGATACAAACACAATGGCCGATATATCATTGTTGCGGTCGCAGCAATGATTTCCACCACTTTGATTGCGTCGGTTGTGGAGTTGGTGATGAGTAGTGCCATTGGGTATTCGCGTGGAAATGTTGTTGATCAACGGATTAAACAGCTGATGGAGTGGCTACCGTTTGTCATTTTTCCACTTCACCTTATATGGATTGTGGCGGTGTTGACACGCACTATTCGAATCGCGTTTCTTGCGACCTGGGTAAAATCTCTCACTTATTCTGTGCTTTATTTTTTGTTTTTGGGGGTGGTGGCTTATGCCTTGACGAATCAGGAAGCAGTGTTTCGGTCTTCATCAAGTGCAGCGTACCAAGCGCAATAAGGCGCTTATAAAAATCACTGACCCGGGCTATATTCGCTGAGTAGCCAGTCACGAAACGCCACAATCTGAGGTTCCCGTTCCAGCTCAGTCAGATAGACAAGAAAGTAGCCGCGTTCCAACTGGGTGCTGAATTGTGCGCCAAACGGTTTAATCAGTCGGCCTGCTCTTAGATCATCTTCCACTAACGCCGTACTGGAAAGGGCCACGCCCTGGCCGTTAATGGCGGCTTGAATAGCCAAGGATGAATTGGAGAAATGCGCACCAGGATCTGGGTCCACCTGGTCGGCGCCGGTGGCTTTTAACCACATTTTCCAGCTAGGCCAAACCTGTTCGTTTTCCATTACCCAGTCTTCATGCAGCAGTGAATGATGTCGAAGGTCATTGGGCTCACGAATCTTCTTTTCACCTTTCAGCAAAGATGGTGCACATACAGGGAAGACCTGTTCCAAACCGAGCTTGTGCACATTAAGGCCCGGATAGTTACCGTCTCCATAGCGAATCGCCATATCAAACTTGCGTTCGGTGAGATCTGCCATATCGTAGGTGGCGTCCAGCCGTACTTCCCAACCTGTGTCAAGCTGGTAAAAACTTTCCAAGTGTTGCACCAGCCATCGTGCGGCAAAGCCAGGCTCCACACTCAGATTAATCGTTGAGCTTGCTTTGGGTGCAACCATGCGTTCTGACGCTTCGGAAAGTAAGTCCAGAGCCTGACCAATTAACGGAAGGGACCACCGCGCCGTATCCGTCAGCCGAACTTCTCTGGTGTGTCGTATCAAAAGCGGCTGGCCAAAGTATTTCTCCAACTGCCGCACCTGGTGCCCCACCGCAGCCGGTGTGACATTGAGTTCGTCCGCAGCCGCAGTGAAACTTAAATGCCGCGCCGTCGCCTCGAACGCAGTGATTGCTTTAAGAGGGGGTAGTTTTCTTTTCATTATAAAATTAAATTATATAAAAGAGAAAAAAAATATCGCTAATAGTTAGTAATAACTTCAAATATAATACATTGCAAGAGATAGTTTTATTAATTAAATTACTTAAAGGTGATGAACATGATGTTACAAAATACCGTTACTTACATGGGTAGCGCACGGGCGCATCGGTTGGGAAGTTGGTTTATCGTCTGCGAGCGGCTTGCCGCTTCCTTCCTCGTTGCACTTGAAAATCGCAGAAACCAGATGGCGTTAAAGCGCGTGGTTTCCCGACTTTCTCCCCACCAACTTCGCGATATTGGCTATGACGATTCAATTATTCAAATTAATTGTCTTGGTCAATGCTTGGACAAGGATTCTGCTGGCGAGAGAGTGTTTTCTTATCGCGCAGGAGGTTTAGCAGGTTCAGTTTGGCACTACTAATAGACGCCTACCTTGACGAATCTGTCTGCGCAAGTAATTTTCGACGCAGAAAATAAAGCAACCATACCAGCAGGCAAATCGTAGCTGCCACCACGGTCGGACCAATCAGACCGTGGCTGGCGGCGTAATATCCGATGAGATAGGTTCCTATCCCAGAGGCAAGCTGTCCAAACATAAACATCGTTGCCATTACTCTTCCTCGCTGTTCCTCTGTCACGGTCAGTTGAACGAGGGCGGTCATGATCGTTTGATAGCTCTCAGATCCGACACCCAGCAACAAAAAAGCCAGCACGACCAGATAGATGTTGGGGGACAGAAAGATCAGAAACACGCTGAGCACAAACAATAAAAAACTCCAAAGCATGCGGTGATAGGTTGCAGCGACCTTCCCTAAATAGGCGATATAAACCGCGGAGAGGGTGGCGCCAATTCCCTTAGCGGCAAATATCATGGAGACCCCGACAACACCCATCCCAAGAATTTGTTCAGCGAATGCCGGAGCGAGATAAAACAGACTCGCTCCCAGTGCATCTCCCACTAGCAACAGCGCCAGTATGGAAGAGATTTCCTTATGATTTTGGACGTAGCGGAGGCCTGCAATGAAGTCACTACTAATCGACTGACCGCTCGGTACAGGGTGCACAAAGTCAGGGGGCGTTTTGAGAAATCGCCAGGATATCAAATAAATCAAGTAACCCAGGGCGTTGATCGCAAAGGCCCAGACTACGCCATAAACACTAATCACCCAACCTGCAATGATGGGACCAATAAACACTGCCAGCTGTGCGTAGGACGAACTGACGGCGATGGCAGAGGTAAGAGTCCGCTTCGCGACAAACCTTGGCAAGATTCCATACATTGCCGGGACCATAAAACTGATGATGACTCCATGGGCAAAAGCCAATGCTGCCAGGCTCCAAATTTCCAAATGACCGGAAAATCCTACGATGGTCAACATCACAGCCTGAATCAGTGCGAGGCAGCTGATGATTCCCATCAGACGATATTTATCAAATCGATCGGCGATAACACCAGCCAATGGTGACAGCACTATATTGGGTAGGATGTCCATCAACGCAATCGCGGCCAGCCAAGTGGTGGATTGGGTTAGCTCCCAGGCATGCCAGGAAACGGCAACAAGCTGCACAAAAAAACCAATCCAGGTAGCGATAGCGCCAACCGAATAAGTGCGAAAATTAGGATCGGAAAAAGCGTGTCCGATGCCTCCCAATGCGGATTGTTTCATTAGGGTGGTCCAGGGTCAGAGCAAACAAAAACCACTGCTACCCCATAAGGCTAACAGTACAAAGTCAATATTTGATGGGAACTAGCGCATTGGATTAAATCAGGTAAGAACAAATAAGAGAGTTTTGGAGAACAAATTATGGCATGAACTCTCATGCCGATCATTACCGCTCTTAACCATAACGGAAGTATTTATTTGATTGCGGAGTGTCGAAACAGGTTTGAAGACAGCGAGAGGTCAAAACCTATGGCTACGTTTCGAATAGGGGCTTGGGAGATCTGCAGGTAGCGAAGGGTTCACCACCAGACCTCTTTGAAGTGGTCTGGAGGATGGTCATGCGCTCAGCCTAGTGAAGATAGGCAAAATTTTAGTGTTTAATACAAAAACTAGGCCGCAACCAACTTTTCGGTGGCACACAGGAGTCGGTTCGCCATATGGGAACCTAACATACTGTAAAAGCGGGATCGCAACCTGGGGCTTCGCTTAAGTAACTTTTCTAGGCGGTCTCTGTCCCAGGAAAGATATTCCACTTGTGTTCTGGCAACAACGTCAACACTGGCGGCTTGCCCGGTTAAAAAACTTATTTCTCCTACGAAGTGACCTTCATCAACCTCTGCGAAAAAGCTCTTGGAGTGGCGGGTAAGACATGCTCCGCTAGTGATCAGGTAAAGTGTTTGATTGCTTTCTCCACCTTTCAGTAACAGCTCATATCGCTTCAGTTTCCCCTTCCTTGCAAACTTGAGCATTCGCTTGATATCTCGCGAACACATTCCACTGAATGCTTTGTTCGCCAATCCCAAAATTTCCCCGTCGTCTGGTTTGCCAGCGGTTATTTTGGACAAGCGCTTCTTGAGGGAGAATGTCTTGATACAGGTTGTGCGGGTGCTCGAGCGATCCATGTTTCCTTGTCTGGAGTAGTGATGCGCGGAATATGCCAGCGCCGAGAAAGAAATACAGTGATGCAGTTCACAATTCGTAAAAGGCTGATTTAGTTCATTTTGCAAAAACGAAATATTCTCTACTCGAGGGTAAATTTACGCACGGCATCCTGGTTGAAAGTAAATCCCATCCCCGGTCTGTCGGGGATCGTGAGTTCGCGATTTTTGAGCTCTAGGGGTTCAGTAAACAGCGGTGAAAAAGCCTGCATAGCCGATGGGGTTCAGTTCATTCCACATCGCCAGATTGATGGCTGTCACCTGATGCGGATCGCGCCCGGTTGCCTGATGCGAAAAACTAGTAATGGTTTGCTCGAGTACTTTCAGTCTCACTGCGTTCAGCGTAAATACCAGGCTTAAACCTGTCTCACCTCGATCGGTTTCCAACCTACCAGCACACAACCCACGCTTCGCATTTGATGAATGGAAGTGGAGATAGGTCGGTCGAATGGCACTTCGACCAGCGTCGTAGTCAGCCGAGTAATCTTCATCGAGTGCGTCACCGGACAGTGGCTCTCAAAATTTCCCTTTTTACAAACAATCAAATTTAGTTTTTATAAGACGGATCTGCACGGTCACATCGTCTTTTCAACGCCGGCCACTCATATTTGCCAGGAGAAAAAGCCTCGTATTGTTTCGCTGACATCGCCCAGAGTTCAGGAGTCGCTGATTCGAGCTCCAACCCTGATGATTGGGCCTGCACAGCGACCTCGCACATCCGAATGGCGTAATACATATTCATAAAGGCCTCCCCAGCGGTCGCCCCCACAGTCAAAAAGCCATGGTTTCGCATTACCAGTACTTTGTTATCGCCGAGATTCTCAGCGATCCGAAAACGCTCATCCAGATCGACAGATAGACCTTCCCAGTCGTGATAGCCAACTTTACCGTAGAGCATAGAGGAGTCTTGTACCCAATAGGGTATGCCTTCCTTAAACGCTGTGGCCGCTAGCGCGGTGGGTGGATGTGCATGGAAGACGAAGTGATTGTCCGGATGGTGCAAATGGATTGCGCTATGTATCACAAACCCAGCTGTATTGACGTCTGGTGGCCCCTGCAGCACATTACCATTTTCGTCCACCTTGATCAGATTCGAAGCAGTGACTTCCTCGTAAAGGAGACCAAAACGATGCATCAGAAACGTATGGTCGGTGCCTGGCACACGAGCGGTGATGTGGTTCCAGATAGTGTCATCCCATCCCATCATTTGGGTAAGTCGAAACATAGCAGCAAGATCGATTCGAACTTCCCACTCGGCTTCGCTGAAGGTGCTTGTGCCTTCGGTACTTTTGAAATCTTCTGCGACCACTTCGTTATTCATACTGTTTCTCTTGGGTAGATTGTGAGTGAGGTGATGAGGCTCATTGAACATCAGGTTTGCAAAAATAACTGATTTTTTTCCTCGAGCAAACGAACAGCTTTTAAATGATTGGCATCAAAACCATATTCATCAACCGCTTTACGATAGGTTTCTGTCGTCAAACGACACAGGGGAAGTTCGATATCCAGATCCTCCGCCATTTCTATGGCGAGATTCATGTCCTTGAGAGCGAGGCCAAGAGAAAATGACGGGTCATAATCACCCGCCAGAATTGGAGGACCATAGCGATCGGCGACATAACTTTTCCCCGTGCTGTTTTGTATGATAGAGAGCATTTGCTGTCTGTCAACGCCGCCTTTCACGCCCAGCATTAGCGCCTCTGAGAGAGCGAGTGAATGGAGATAGCAAAGCACCACCTGCGCAATCTTGGCGGAATATCCAGCGCCGTGTAATCCGAGATATCGTATATGTTGGCCAATCGATTTCAGAATAGGGAGAAATCGATCATGAACCGATTTGTTTCCACCAACCAACACGGTAAGCGAACCTGCTCTTGCGCCTTCATCTCCTCCAGAAACTGGCGCGTCAAGGTATTCAATTCCCTTCTCGTTGGCAACGCTTAACAGTTGTTGGCAGGTCGACAAATTATTGGTGCTGAGATCGATCCAGCCAGCACCTCTTGGCATGCTATTTAGCATGCCTTCTTCAAGCGCAACGGCGGTAATTTGTTTGGGGCCGGGAAGCGAAGTCATAACGAGATCGGCTTTCTCCGCCAGCGCCTTGATCGACCCGGCAGGGATACCACCTTGATCGCAAAGCGGTTCCATTTTGGCTGCGACAGAATCGAAAACCTGCACAGTGTGGTTGCCTTGGCGTATCAAGTTCGCGGCCATCGGGCCGCCCATTACGCCCAGACCGATGAATCCAATTTTCATTTGAGGAAGGAGAGAGGAATTCGAGAGATTCTAGTCAATAAGTAGACACAAGGAAAATGATTTAGAAAGACGTCTCGTTACTTCAAAACGTCACAGAATATGGAGAGTTTGAGGAAAAAGCTGCCGACCCTAGTTCGCACAGTGCTTACGCGACGGGATGACAGAACGGATTCTGAGAGAGCAGGTTTCTTGAGATGATCAAAAAGCGTGATTCACCAGATAAAGAAAAACAACTCTTTAAAATGTAGCGCGACATCGGGCATGTGCTATCGTAGCAACGCAAAGAAAATTCATTGTTTAACTACCTAAAGAGATTTTGAGATGAAGATAATAGTTGTTGGTTCAGGTGGCGCTGTAGGTAAAGCTGCTGCAGATGCACTAGCAGTTCGAAATGAAGTGATCACCGTGAATAGAACCAGTGGTGACGTGCAAGCAGATCTAGAAGACATTAATAGTATCCGTGCTATGTATGAAAAGGTAGGTAAGGTAGATGCCGTGGTGAGTGCCATAGGCCATGGTCACTTTGGGGCTGTGCATGAAATGACTACCGAGCAGTTTATGAAAGGTATCAACCATAAGGTGATGCCTCAAATCAATCTGGTGCTGGAAGGCTTTAAGTATCTGAACGACGGCGGGTCTTTTGCCATTACCAGCGGCGTACTAAACCGCGACCCCATTGCGGGCGGATCATGTGCAGCAGCGGCGAATGGTGCTATCGATGGTTTCGTAAAAGGCGCAGCAGTTGACATGCCTCGCGGTATTCGCATCAATGCGGTAAGCCCGGAAGTGCTAGAAGTTTCCAGACAAAAATACGATGGTTTCTTTCACGGACATGTCCACGTGAGTAGCGAAGCGGTTGGATTAGCCTATTGCAAAGCCGTAGAGGGTTGCTTGAATGGTCAGGTTCTTATAGTCGAGTAACTTTCGGAAAAACCAGAGCAATCCTCTAGCCTCGAAGTGATTCGATTTCGGGGCTTGTTTTTTCTACTCATTGTAATATGTGAATAGTGATGAGCAAGTCTGCGGTGTCAAATAAAAAAAGCCAGGACAATATACGGTATCAGCATAAATAGGAAAATATTGAATTTGTAAAACGACATCAGCACATAGTGAATGACGTCGAAGTTAGCGTCTGAAATGCTGAACCATTCGCTATGCATTTGATACAGCCAGCTTCTGGCAAAAACAAACAATAAGAACCAGATCAATAGCAAGCTGTAATTGATCACGGTGCACCAGCCGAGAAATGTCTGTAACACTTCGAGTGACATCTTCATCTCCAGATATTGTCGAACGTAGAATACTGTCATGATGCATATCCCCATGTATTGATCCGTATCAAAACAGTTTTTACGATACCTATTGTTGTGTCTTAGAACAGCAGTTTTCTGAGTGGTATTCTGTTTCTTACACTGCTGCAAGCCAATTACCGTGGCTGTTAAATCAAACACCTTTGTGGATTCTTGATCAGAATCAATGCGGCCTTTCCAAAGGTGGATATTCTCAAGGCTAATTCAACTCTCCAAATCGGAGGCAAAGATGAGTGTTAAGCAGAACATGGGGCTGGTGGATCGCGTGATTCGAATTATGTTTGCACTAGTATTGTTGGGAAATGGATTGTATTTCGGATGGAGTTGGGCCGTCGTTATGGGATCGCTGCTGGGGCTCACGGCCGTTGTTGGATCGTGTCCAGCCTATTTACCATTTGGGTTTTCTAGCAAAGGAATGCCTACTCCCAAACTGTGACGCGAGATTAACGTGGAGCGACAGATGTCTGTCGGAATTGACGCGATTGACGAACTCTGAATTAGCTTATGAGTTTCCGGAGTGGTAGAAGCAAGTCACTCGCCAACATGCCTCGCATGCCGTCTTTTGCAGCGATATCTGCAGCCTGGCCATGAAGCTCTACGCCCATTTTTGCCGCGTCATATGTGTTGAGCCCTTGGGCACATAACCCAGCGATGATGCCAGTCAACGCATCTCCCATGCCGCCCGATGCCATACCGGGATTTCCGTTAAGGCTAATAGAAAGCGCATTTTCTGAGGCCACAAGCGTTCCCGCTCCCTTCAAGACGCAAACTCCTCCAAACCGTTTTTGAATGCTTTGAGACATCCTATTACGGTCAGATTGAACTGTTTTGGTATCGCAGTTAAGTAGTGACGCCGCCTCTCCAGGATGGGGGGTTAATATACGGTTTGTGTTACGTTGTGTAGATTCTCTGAGCATATGTAGTGCATCTGCATCAAATATTGACGGGCCTTCAAACGCTGTAGCAATTTGAAACATCGAATGCGCCCATTTATCTTGTCCTAATCCAGGACCGATTGCGATCACACTAGCCTTATTCAGTAGATTCGACAGCTGACAGCCGGTATTGATGCCGTGCACCATGATCTCCTTGCAGGTTCCTAGCGCCGCGGCGGCGTGTTGTTCAATGGTGGCAACCGATACCAAACCCGCTCCAGTTCTAGCGGCGGCTTCTGCAGCGAGTAGCGCGGCGCCAGCCATTCCGGCATTTCCGCCAATGATAAGTACATGGCCGTAGTTTCCTTTGTGACTGTCCCAAGCCCGTTTCGCTAGCAGACTAGACAATTCGCTGAGATCAATCGAAGAAGGTTGCATATAAAACTAGCGTGATGTGTGATGCAGGTTTCGTATTACTCGTTATCGAACTAGATTTTCAAGGGTTTTGGCAATTGAAATGAATAAAGCAGAGGTTTTGGGGAATTGACTTGCGTACCCCGCTGCCAGTTCACGTGCCTGGGATTCGAGAGTAGAAAACTGATCAAATTCTTCAGGATACAGTTTCTGTTGTTCTAACGATTCCAGGAAGGCGTCAAGCTTGCTTCTGTATTCCTGCTCCAACATTTCAATGCCTGCATGCTCTTCTTTGAGCTGATCGAGCAACTTGTGTAGCTGTTCTTGACTCATGATTCTACTCCTGAATTTTGTGAGATAGTAATCCACTTTTTTTCAACCATTACTGACTGAACTCAACTGACTGATTGTTTGTTGGTTGCTGTTTCGAACCGGAATGTGGTTGCGCTCATGAAAGATGATCGACAATTATTGATTGAGATCATTTCGGTTCTGGGATATGACGCTACATTGTCGATTCCACAACTGGAATTCGATGCAATGAGTAATCATCTGATTAGACGCTTTCTTTTTTTGTTTTTCCTGCTATCGGTATCTACATGTGCGATGGCGGACCAAAAGGTCAACGCCGAAGTGAAGGAGACGATGCGTCAGGCGCTTGAATCACTGACATATCTGATTGATTTCGCATTGGATATCGAGGGTAAAAATGAAAAAGACAGCGAGTTTCGATTCAATCTCGAGCGGATGCAAAGTCTCAGCGCGGGAATTACCGAGCACACCAGCAGTGTGCCGTATTCCTTGAATCTGGTCACCCTTACACTAGAGGAAACCATTGATCAGATGGTGGCCAATTACAAGATGGGTTTTGATCATTCCGCGGAGTCTTATCTCATAGAGACGGTCGACCACTGCGTTGCTTGTCATACCCAATCACCCGGCCTAAAAAACGATATTGATGTGAAAGCATTGATCAGTACTATTTACAGCGAGGAGGTGAATCCTAGTGTAGCGTCACGTATTTTTATCGCTGCCCGACGTATTCCGGAAGCGATTCAAATATGGGAGGGCCAAGTACTGGATAAAGAGTTTACTCTGGATCAACCTGCCGCTGAATCAATGCTATTGGAATATATTTCTCAGGTACTGCATCTGGAATCTGGCCTGGATAATCTCTACGTAAACTTAAAGAAATTACAGGCACGGGAAACTACCCCCTTTTACTTTGCGCGCAAGCTTGGTATCTGGATCAAACAAATAGAACACGGCACGCAGCGGCATGATGCCGATCTCTCCGTTGATTTGATTCGGAAGGTCAAAAAAGAATGCGTGGATCTAGAAGGAGTTTCCGTGCGTGAGGAATATCTCGTTTGCAGCATACTGGTTTCCAGTATGTCAGCTGAAATGTTGAGAGATCTGTCGCCTGGTGATACATCAGTCGAATCGCAGCTTTATATCAACCTGGGAATTGCACGACTGGATAGTACCCTTCCGACCGGGTATGTGCCACATATTGAGAGTTTTCTTGAGGCTGCGATTATCGCCTCCCCAGATACTGATATTGCCAGAGAAGCTTATGCCCATCTCGAGGAGCTGGCGTACTTTTTATACAACGATATCGACATTGCTGAGGAAGTAATGGGGGTGTCATTTGAAGGTCTTAAACAACTCGCGGGTATCAACTGAGGTTAATAATGAACATTAAGAATATATTGGTTGCTGTGGATGGGAGTGCGGTTTCCTTGGCGCGGCTTGAGACTGGACTGAACATGGCCAGGAGTTACGACGCTTCAGTCTCTGCTCTTTATGTAATGTCTGTGCGTATTCCTACAATCACCTCAGGAGGCGTACATGGAGGTTGGTTCATGGGAGATGAGCTACTGGCACAATCGCGTGCTGAGGCGTATGAGGCAGCGCAGGAAGTGAAGCTGGTTTGCGAACGTCTCTCACAGCAGTATGAAACGCCAATCGAATGGTTGCAACGCGAGGGTGAGGTGTCATTCGTGACTAACCTAGAAGCTCGCTATCACGACATTCTGCTTTTGGGGAAACCAGACACAGTGAATGAGCCACAGGTTCATTCCGGGGAATTGAACAGTATTTTGCTTGGCTGCGGAAAACCCTGTCTAGTCATACCAGGCGCAAAACCACGGATGGAACAGGCACCGAGAACTATTGTATTGGGTTGGGACGGCAGTCGCGAATCCGCGCAATCCATTACTTACTCGTTATCCTTTCTGGTTGAAGCGGAAAGTGTGATGGTGGTAACTGTCCATAAGCACAATGAAGATCTCAAGTATCTCACTGACAGTAACCAACGTATTGTCAATTTTCTCAAAGGACACGGGGTAACGGCATCTTCGCATTTGCTGGACAAGAAGAGTAACTCTACCACCGAGGTGTTAGTCAATTACGCGATTGAATCTGAATCCGATTTGTTGGTTATGGGTGCTTATGGCCACTCTCGCTTTCGCGAAATTGTGTTGGGTGGGGCGACTAGAGACATGTTGACTGAAGCAACGCTTCCAGTGCTGTATGCGCACTGACTATGTCTTCTGTAAATCATTTCTGCGGAATTTTTAAAAAGCTGCTTAGCAGATGCTGAAAATCTGAGGTAACAGGTTGTGAGTGAGAAAACGGTACCATTAGACAGAAGTATCAGCCTATTCCAGGCAACCATTTACGGTGTTGGTATTATTCTTGGA
The DNA here is from genome assembly GCA_019633985.1 of Acidiferrobacterales bacterium. Classification (GTDB taxonomy): domain Bacteria; phylum Pseudomonadota; class Gammaproteobacteria; order Arenicellales; family Poriferihabitantaceae; genus VYFG01. Next base: position 13,800 of record JAHQWE010000101.1, read on the forward strand.
GCGGGGATATATGCGCTGATTGGGGAAGCTGCGGGTCTTGCGGGTAACAGAGTATGGCTCTCTTTTGTGCTTGCCGCATTCATTGCTGCGTGTTCTGCGGTCTCCTATGCAGAACTTTCTTCAGTCTATCCGAAAAGCGCTGCTGAGTTTGTGTATGTCAAAGCTATTACAGGCTCTCCTTTTGCAGGTTTTATGATTGGATACTTTACAGTGTTGACAGGTGTGATTAGTGTTGCAGTGGTCGCTCTCGGATTTTCATCGTACTTCAAGTTGTACCTGGATGTGCATCCTGTATTGGTGGGGATTTTAGTTATTGTGGCTGCTGCGGTGCTTAATGCCAGTGGCATACAAAAAAGCGCGAGAGTCAACGCGATTTTCACCTTGATAGAAGTGAGTGGGCTGATATTCATCATTGTGATCGGTGCCAGCTTTATTGGGGAAGTGAATCTGCTTGCCGCAGAAAACGAGGTAAACAGTGTCGATTTTTCAGGGGCTGCTCCGATATTTTCTGCCGCAGCCCTGGTTTTCTTCGCGTATATTGGTTTTGAAGACATTGTGAATATTGCGGAGGAAACACGTAACCCTGAGAAAAATGTTCCACTGGCCGTTTTATATTCTTTGGTCATCACTACCGTCATCTATATTTTAGTCGCAATAGTCGCTGTGAGCGTGGTGCCTAGCGAGATGTTGAGTGTGGCCGCGAGTCTAGATAACCCTACTGAAGGGCCGTTGGCCCTTGTCGCCAGTAGAGCCCTCGACTCGCCAATGGGAGGCCAATTGTTTACAGTCGTTGCCCTGTGCGCGACGGCGAATACTGTGTTGGTGCTGCATATCGTTACCTCGAGAATGATGTATGGAATGGCCAGAGAGCGCTGCCTCCCCAGTTTCTTGGGCAGAGTACATCGTCACACTCACACGCCGATAAATGCGGTGATATTGAGTACCATTCTCTGTGGTGTGTTTACACTTTCTGGTTCCCTGAGTACTGTTGCTAAACTGACTAATGTCGGAGTATTTGCGATTTTTCTTCTGGTCAATTTGATGTTACTGATGCAACGTTTTCAATCTCGTAACCGGTCGGGCCAGGACTATCCTAAATTGAAACTGGCAATCAATATTGGTTGGTTTCCAGTATTACCATTTATCGGGCTGATATTTTGTTTCGGAATGCTGGTAACGCAATTCTGGGAGCAGATTACGTTCTTCGGCTGGAGTATTTCTATCATCGGTTATGGTGGTGTCATAGCTGCGATGGGATTTCCGTTATACTTGATCACCAATCTATCAGCACGCGAGCGGATACCTGGCAACTGAACATTCGACAAATGATGCCCACTATCGGGAGGCGCGAAAAGTTACACTCATTGGTGCTTTTCTCGATCTTTTTTTGGGGGTTCTGAAGATTGTAGTAGGCATGGTGGGAAACTCCCAAGCGCTGGTTGCTGATGGTGTGCATTCTCTCTCTGACCTGGTATCTGATGGCCTGGTGATCTGGGCGGTCAAGTATGGTGCGCAGGAAGCAGATCCCGAACACCCCTATGGTCATGAACGAATTCAGACCCTAGCGACTGTCCTGCTTGGAGTCGGCCTGGTAATTGTCGCTATTGGCCTTGGAAAGGAGGCGATAGAGCGATTGCTTTCTTACACTGATTCCGCGCTTCCCGGGGCTCTCACATTGGTGGTTGCCGCCTTCTCCATCGCCTCAAAAGAATGGATCTATCACTATACAATGCGGGTTGCTCGGAAAGTGAAGTCTTCATTGTTGGAGGCGAACGCATGGCATAGTCGTACTGACGCGTTATCCTCTATCGTTGTGTTTGTTGGTATTGCTGGATCATTGATAGGGTTTGGTTATCTCGACTCGGTAGCAGCGATTGTGGTCGCGGCAATGGTGATGAAAGTAGGTGGCGGTTTTATCGTCGTCGGTGTCAGGGAATTGATTGATACCGGTGCGGATCTAGCAAATGTGGAGAAGATGCGTCAAACCATGGAGTCAGTCGAAGGGGTCGAAAAGGTCGAGCAGTTTCGCACACGCATGATGGGGCCAACAATTTTGGCGGATGTGAATATCCAAGTCTCTCCCGACATTAGCGTTTCAGAGGGGCATCGAATTTCAGAGGAAGTGGAACACGCTGTGGCGGCATCTTCCACTCAGAATATCGATATTACCGTTCACGTCAATTCTGAATTTACCCATACAGATGAAAGTAAGACATTGCCATTACGATCCAAGGTTGAAGCAGAAATCGTTACACATTGGACGCATATTTCTAACGTTCCTTTCTACCAACTTGGCCTGCACTATCGAGAGAGTCAAATTGACATCGATTTGTACTTTGCTCAAGAAGGTTCGCGAGATATCACCAATGTGAGTGATTCTATTCAGGAGCTCAAAAAAAAGTTAAACGACAAAAACTATATTGGAGAAATCGAAGCATTTTTCAGAGTCCGTGAAGTTTCCCGCGATCGCTAAACAAACAGTATTACAAGATCACCTACAGGTAATCCAGCGCCGATATGTAGGCCTACTTTCTCAAAATCAGCACATCACAGTCGGTATTTTGTGCGATGGCGTTAGTGACCGAACCAAAAAAACGACCGATGACGCTATTGTCGTTGGGGGAAAGTAATACTAAATCATACGCGTTGTCTTTAATCGCCTGGATAATGACCCTCTTTGGCGGGCCGATTTCTACTATCTTGAGACAATCTTCCAGATCGTTTTCGGTAGCCCATTGGTCGAGGTGGGCTCTGGCTTTTTCGACCAGATACGCTTTGGAGCTGAGCGTTGCTGGAATTTCTGCAGCCATGTAAGTCGGTGGCATGTAGTCTATTGCGTGGAGAATACTTAAATTCGCGTCGTAAAAGTGTGCCAGTTCACGAGCACGTTCCGCGGCGCAGACCGCTTTTTCAGAGAAATCGAGCGGTAGGAGAATGTGTGTATATGTCTTCATAGCAATACCTTTTTGATTGAGACTCAGCGAGACAGATCGAATGCTTCGGAACGTGGCGAGTGTGCGGAAAATCGAGACTTTCTACTTTTCCTGGACAACAAAGACACAAAGTCGATTGACATTTTGATTTTGAACAACTCAAACTCTATATCCTGAACAACTCCGATTGATCGTCTCCGCTACGATGGATATCTAACCTATTTAAGCGGATCACTTTTTTAAGGCCAAACCTGAATGAAACATTTGAGCTAACAATCTGAGTATAGGGGCATTGTTTTTCTGGTTTTTGATGTGCCTCAATCGTTTCTATTTTTAGATGTGGAAACTAAGAAGCCCACTAGTCGGTTCATTTCCCCAAGTCCAGCAACAATCGACTGGAAATTCTGTTTGGTTTTTGACATAACTCAATTTGAGTACACAGTGGTTCGTTACGATTAATCACTACCACTACTCGAAAAGCCAAATGCCTTACAAGACTATCCTGGTTCACATGGATTCCAAAGTGAATCCAGAGCCATTGCTGAAAGCCGCATGTAGTATCGTCGACGACCCCCATCTTCATATCACTGGTGTGTTTGTCAAACCGCCAATTTTGACCGGGTTATACGCCGAATCAGGAATCACCGCAAAGATGATAGAGTTACAGGAAGATGAGACAAAAAGACGAGAGAATGAAGCAAGGCTGTTGTTTGAAAAAACAGTTGATTCTTACGGTCTTCGCTCGGATTGGCACAGTCTGGATGGCTATGTGGACGAAGCAATATGCCAGATCTCAAAATATGCAGATCTGGTGGTCATTGGGCAGAATGGAAGTTTGGAAAGCCCAAACTCATCACACGGAGTTGAGTCCAATATCGTGATGAGCTCGGCGAGGCCGGTTCTTATCGTTCCCTACATTGGATTTACCCGAAAACCTGGGAGTAAAATTTTGGTAGCATGGGACGAAAGCAGTGAAGCAACACGCGCGGTAAACGATGCACTGCCACTGCTTCAATCTGCGAATCATGTAGAAGTGCTAGCGGTCGTTGATAAGTCGGCGAACGATGAGGTTCCTACTGCGGATATTTGTCTCTATCTGGCGCGTCACAGGGTAAAAGCGGAAGCCTCAAAAGTGGTTGCCGACGGAATGAAAACTTCCGATATCATCTTAAATCGTGCTACAGATCGAGGAGCGGACTTATTGATCATGGGCGCTTATGGACATAGTCGAATTCGTGAATTGGTGTTAGGCGGTGCGACCCATAATATGATGCAAAATATGACGTTACCCGTTTTGATGTCTCACTGACTTCATTCTGATTCACCGAGCGATTTAATCAATGGTTCTTCTCTGACAGGAAGATTCACGATACAAAATTCCATTAACAGAAAAAGGTAACAATTAACCGGGTTTCAAATGAGCCTGATGAGAAAATGGAATCAACAAGCTTCCAGACAGTCGCCATTCTTCCTGCTCCAATACAATATCCCATCTTCCTTTCGGCAACAGCGGGAGTTTTGTGGAAAAGATGCCAGGTGTTACTTGTCGCATCTCCATTATCTGATCGCTGCTGACGTCGGTAGAATGATATAGGCCCAGTGATAGCGATTGAGGTAGAGGAAAGCGATCGCTACTGTGCAGTGAGACTAATATGGTTTGTGCATCTGCACTGATTTCCAGATTGGCAGAAAGCTGCAAGTCTTCCGCGTTGTTTTGTCTTTTTAAAATCTGGTTGATACCGAGGCCTTGTTTATAGTAATCGTCAACCACTAATCCATCACGGTAGATGATGGAGATAGTAATCATGGCGATGCCAGTGACGATTGCAGTGGCAGGTATTCCGAAAACCAGCCAGGTCACGGGTGTTTTATACCAGGGCAGGGGGGTAGAAGATTCCATAAGATGCTTTCGATTAGTTTTTGGTGGACGGCCCGACAAGTTTCGCCAGTTCGACTGCAGAAATATCAACATTGTTGGTAGACATCAGTACAAATTCGATGTTGTTACTTTGTGATGGCAGTGAATCTGACTGAGTTTGTACTGTTACCGTAAGCTCACTCACAGCTCCAGCGTCGACCTGCAGACGCTTCCTGTCGAAATCGAAGTTCAGAGGAAAGTCAGCGTCTACGTGCAGCGTGTATGTTTGTGGCAGGCGATCTTTATTCATGATTTTGAGGGTGTAGACATTTTCTATGTGACCTTCCTCTGTCTGTCTAAACAATACGTTTCGATCTCTAATGACATCCAGTTCCAGTGGCACACGCCTGACAATGGATGTCATTACTCCTGTTAACAGGGAGATTAATACGATGCCGTAGATAACGATTCTCGGCCGTAGGATTTGGGTCGGTTTGTGGTTCAAGGCGTTTTCCGTGGTATATCGAACCAGGCCTCGTGGATTCCCTACCTTATCCATTACTTCATCACAGGCGTCGACACAGGCGGCGCACCCTATACACTCGTACTGCAAGCCTTGCCTTATATCTATGCCAGTCGGGCAAGCCTGAACACACATGGTGCAATCAATGCAGTCCCCGAGGCCCATCTTACTGGCATCGTCTCTTCGACGGCGAGAGCCACGAGGTTCTCCCCGAGCTGTGTCATAAGAGATGATCAGGGAGTTCTCGTCTAGCATAGCGCTTTGGAAGCGTGCATAGGGACACATGTAGATACAGACCTGCTCCCTCAGCCAGCCAGCATTGCCATAAGTGGCGAAACCATAAAACAGAATCCAGAATACTTGCCATGACCCAAGATTAAACTCGAGTAGCTGATCGCCCATCTCGCGAATGGGGGAGAAGTAACCGACAAAGGTATAGCCTGTCCATAGTGACAGGATGATCCAGAAAAAGTGTTTGGTTGCTTTCTTAAGTACTTTGTGGCGACTGAGTCCTCCTTTATCGAGTTTGATTTGCTTTGGTCGGCTTCCTTCCACCTTGCGCTCGATCCACAGAAAAACCTCTGTCCATACTGTTTGTGGACAGGCATAACCGCACCAAAGACGCCCAGCCAATGCAGTAAAAAAGAAAAGCGATAGCGCGGCGATAATGAGTAGTCCGGATAGATAGAACAGGTCTTGGGGCCAGAATGTTAAACTAAAGATGTGAAACTTCCGGTTGGGTAGATCCCAGAGTATCGCCTGCTGTTGATCCCAGTTGAGCCAGGGTAATCCATAGAAGGTACCCATTAAGACGATAACCCCTGTTAGTCGCAGGTTGGCAAAGAGTCCGTGAACTTCGCGCGGGTATATTTTTTGCCGCTTGGCGTACAGAGCGTCGTCCAGTTCGGGAACCGTACCGAGTCTTTTTTTACCAACGTTGGCATTGTTCACCTTGCGGCCTATTCCTGCTCGTATTCTTGCGACAGGCTATACACATAGGCGGCAAGCAGGTGCACCCGATTTTCTCCGAGAAAATCCCTGTGAGCTGGCATTACACCGCTGCGGCCAATTTCAATAGATTGGGCAATTGTTTCCAGAGAGCCACCATAGAGCCAGATTCGATCGGTAAGATTTGGCGCACCCAGCGCAGGGTTACCAGTGCCATCGGGCATATGACATCCAACACAAAGTTGACCATACTGCACTGCGCCTTTTTCAGCGAGGGCAGCTTCGTGATCTCGACCACCTAACTCAAGGACATAATGTGCTAGATTGATCGAACCTTCCTTTCCGATCACTGCTTCCCATGGTGGCATAATTCCGGTCCGTCCGTCGAGAATTGATGTCTTGATTTGTGCTGGGTCACTTCCATACAGCCAATCATGATCCTGCAGGTTCGGGAAGCCCTTTGACCCTCTTGCATCCGATCCGTGGCAAGTAGAACAGTAGTTAATGAACAGTCTCGCGCCGGTTTTCATAGCATCGAGATCTTGGCTTAAGTCAACAATATCGATTGCGGCGTAGCGTTCGTAAATAGGATCGTATTGCGATTTTGCAGCTTCTATTTCCTGATGATATTGACCTGTTGAGCTCCAGTTCAACATACCCTCAAACTTGCCCAGCCCTGGATAGAGCAGCAAGTATCCCAGACCAAAAAACAGCGTGATTAGAAACAGATTAAACCACCAGCCGGGAAGTGGGTTGTTGTACTCTTCGAGATCATCGTCCCATACATGCCCCATTGTTTCTGATTTGCCTTCATTAGGTTTTCCCCGGTTTAAGTAGATAAAGGGAAATAGAACCAGAATGCTTACAAGAGAGACAATCGCGATAAACCAGTGCCAAAAATCGGATGCAAAATCAGCCATGGCGCTTCGTATCTGTTGATTGGTCATCATCCAATGGCATTCTGGCTGCCCGTTCAAACTCTTTCTTTCTGCTGCTGCTCCAGGCCCAAATGATGATAGCAATGAACAGAATTAGTAATGAAAGCGTCCAGATACTGTGAAACATACGCATCGTTATCTCCTCGTTTTGATTACAGTGCCCAGACGTTGTAGGTAAGCAACCATAGCGTCTAGTTCTGATTTATCTGCAAGTTCAGTGGGTGCCTCTGCAATTTGTTCATCGGTGTATGGTGCGCCCAATGTTCGCAGGACCCGCATCTTTTTCTGGATGTCTGAGATGTCGACGGCATTACGAGCAAGCCACGGGTAACCCGGCATAATGGATTCAGGCACGACGTCTCGCGGATTGATTAAATGAACTCGATGCCACTCGTCACTGTAGCGACCGCCCACCCGCGCTAGATCAGGTCCGGTACGTTTCGAGCCCCACTGAAATGGGCGGTCATAGACAAACTCTCCAGCGACACTGTAGTGCCCATAGCGTTCAGTTTCAGCACGAAACGGCCGAATCATTTGCGAGTGACAGTTGTAACAACCCTCACTCACATAGATATCCCGCCCGGTTAACTCTAAAGCCGAGTATGGCTCTAAACCTTCAACCGGTTCGGTGGTCGTTTTTTGAAAATACAGCGGTACGATTTCGACCAGTCCACCAATACTGACCACAAGGATGGTGAGGATAATGAGTACCCCAACGTTTTTTTCCGCACGGTCTTGAATAGACATCTTGCAACTCCTAAGCGGTTACCGGAGAACCAGTTGTGGCTCTCTCAGAAGAATCAAAGATAGTTCGCCAAATGTTATAGGCCATTAAGAGCATTCCACCCAAATACATACAACCACCGATAAATCGAACCACATAGTAGGGGTGACTCGCTTGAACGCTTTCCACAAAGCTATAGGTTAAGGTGCCGTCAGGATTGACCGCGCGCCACATCAATCCCTGCATAACCCCGGATATCCACATGGCGGTGATGTACAGAACAATTCCGATCGTGGCGACCCAAAAGTGGGTTTCCGCAAGTTTGATGCTGTAGAGGTCTCGATTAAATAATCTGGGAATGAGGTAATACATTGCACCGATAGAGATAAATCCGACCCATCCCAAAGCGCCGGAGTGCACATGACCAATAGTCCAATCGGTATAGTGTGAAAGTGCGTTGACTGTTTTGATTGACATCATAGGGCCTTCGAAGGTTGACATACCGTAAAAAGAGACCGAAACGATGAGAAATTTGAGAATGGGGTCACTGCGTAGTTTTTCCCAAGCACCTGAGAGAGTCATGATGCCGTTAATCATCCCGCCCCAGGAAGGTGCTAGCAGTATTAGAGAAAACACCATTCCAATAGATTGCGCCCAGTCCGGCAGTGCGGTGTAGTGGAGATGGTGTGGTCCAGCCCAGATATAGGTAAATACGAGTGCCCAGAAATGCACTACTGAGAGACGATAGGAATAGACAGGTCGCTCAGCCTGTTTGGGGATAAAGTAGTACATGATGCCGAGGAAACCTGCGGTCAAGAAAAAGCCGACGGCATTGTGGCCATACCACCATTGCACCATCGCGTCTTGTACCCCCGCGAAAGCCGAATAGGATTTCGTCATTGAAACGGGTATTGCTGCGCTATTGACAACATGAAGAACCGCAATTGTCAAAATAAACCCGCCAAAGAACCAGTTTGCTACGTAGATATGGGGGATTTTTCTTCGGGTAATTGTGCCAAAAAAAACAATGGCATAGGCGACCCAAACCAGCGTGATTAGAATATCAATAGGCCACTCAAGTTCTGCATATTCCTTGCTGGAGGTAATGCCGAGGGGTAGGGTAATAGCCGCGAGCACAATCACAAGTTGCCACCCCCAAAACGTGAATGCTGCTAGTTTGTCTGAGATGAGTCGAACACTGCAGGTGCGTTGGACAACATAGTACGAGCAGGCAAATAATGCTGATCCTCCGAAAGCAAATATCACCGCGTTGGTATGGAGTGGTCTCAAGCGGCCAAAGGTGAGCCAGGGAATATCAAAATTCAGGACAGGCCAGGCCATCTGAGCTGCGATTAAAACTCCCACCGCCATTCCCACGATACCCCAGACGACGGTCATAATGGCAAATTGCTTGACGACTCGATAGTTGTAATCTGAATGTGGACTCATGAAATGTTTACCGTTCAATTATATTTATGGTAGAAAGACATCGGCCGCTAGATCATCTTAAGTAGAAAACGCTGGCGCAATTCCCACACTCCACATCACTACAGTGGAAGCAAGTAGACCAACTAAGGCAACCAGTGCTACCGCTAAAATGGCGCTCGAAAACATGAACCCTCGCTCAACCGGTATGTTGGCGACGATTGGGACACCTAGAAAAAGAAGATAGACGGCATACGCTAGTGCCGGCAGGCCGAAGAGAAAGTTAACCCACAGAACCGGATACATTTGTGTCAGTCCAATTAAGAAGAGAGGCACCGCAGAATAAATTGTGATTGAGAGAGAATTGGGGAATGAAATTTGGTGCCCATAAGTCTCAGACATCCAATGAATCAGTGAAGCGATGACACAGACGGTAATCAAGATAGCGCCAAAGTAAACAACGCTAATTTGCAAGGCACTGTTTACGGTGAGTTTTACTGGCTCACCGACTCCAATTTGCCAGCCTATTTGCGTGGTGCCAATTAATCCCGAAACAGGAGAAATTAGTGCTAGGGGAACAAGAACCCAGAGCATCTGTGATGCGCTCGATCTATCATCGTCCCGTATCGCCTGCCAGGTTATTTTTGGGTTTTCCAGTATTCCCCAAACGTATTTTAGAAGCATAATTTTAGCGATTTTGTTTTTAGAGATTGGATCAACAACGGCTGGTCATTGAGCATTGTTGATAAACTACCAACTACACACCTTCGGTTATTGATCTAGATCAATAAGCGTTAACACAGAAAAAGCGCGGAAATTGATATCGATCAATGATTGCCACTCCTCCGCGGTTAATACTTCAAAGTCCGCGATTCCGGTCAAACAGGGATCACTTTGTCATTATTTTTTAAGGTGAGCTATGTCCCCATTTTCTCGAAGGACCTTTCTTTGCACGGCTGCTGTTGTGCCTTTGCAGACTTTGTTTTCTGGTGTGAGTTTTGCGGAGGGTTTGTCAAAACTAGGCGAGCAGGAATCTCTTGCAGTAGCGCTCGGCTATCAGGAAACATCGACTAATCCCGACCAGATATGTGCTAACTGTAGTCTCTATGCGCCGGATTCCAAAACTGAATGGGGACAATGCGCTATTTTTCCAGGCAAGCTCGTTGCTGCACAGGGGTGGTGTAAATCGTGGGTGGTGAAACCCGGTTAGTGGAGGAGTTTAAGCAACTGTTTGCCTAACTCTAACTCACCTCCAAGGTTGCGCAATGAACATTGTGATCCAAGATCTAAGGAAGGATCATCACAATTTTCATCGAGTGCTGAAATTGATTCGACTTCTAGTCAATCAGTCTCTTGATGAGGACGTGAAGCGGTCTGCAGTAGGAGGTGTTCTCACACTGCAAATGGCATTCGAATACGTACATCACTATGTATCTGGCGTGCATCATCAGGTTGAGGATCTTGTTTTCGAGGCTTATGTCCGACAGTCATTTCCTGCTCATAGTGATCTTGAACGAATGCGTGATGAGCACGATAGATTGAATAGCAGTGTAGAGGAAATAAAAGACGATATTGCACGAACAATTTTCACCACATATAGAAACCCTCAACAAGTCTCGATGATCAAGGAAAAAGTAAGCCGATACTTCCAATTACAGTTGAATCACATGCGGTTTGAGGAGCTCTCTGTCTACCCGTTAGTAGAAAACGCCCTGTCAATAAACGATTGGAAAGAAATTATCCAACAATCCCCGAATACCGGAGACCCAGCATTTGGACAACAACCTATCGCCGTGTTTAAACCATTGTCCGATGGCGTAAGAAGAATGGAAAATCTAGGTCAGCGCCAAGAATGGTTGATTAGATGATTCCCGTTTTGAAGCGCAACTTAAAACTACCTAGGGATAAGTTGAGGGAGTTTGCCATGAGGAGTGTCGAGAATTCTGGTGAAAAGCCGTCAAACATTTTTACTGTCAACAACATATCCTGTGGCGGTTGTGTTCCCAGAGTCGAAGCTGATTTCAGAACAATTCCCGGAGTGGTTCAGGCCGAAATGCACTCTGTTTCGCGGCGCGCTCATATTGTTTGGGACCCTGCTAAAACCAACCTTCGCAAGCTGATGGAAGATATTGAGGCTTTGGGATGGGAAGTGGAACCTTATACAGCGCGGACTCAGGAAGTGCGAATGAAACAGGAAAGTAAACGCTTTCTGGCTCAGATACTCCTGGCGGCCGGGCTCGGAATGCAGGTGATGATGATTACGGTTGCGATGTATTTTGGCGAGTATTACTGGATGAATGAAACCGTTCGTCATGTGCTTCGAGTCACCGCCATGTGTCTAACATTACCTGTTTTACTGTTCTCAGCGACTCCGTTTATTACGGGAGCATGGAGTAGCGTTAAAAGAGGAGCGTTGAATGTAGATGTTCCCGTTACGATTGCACTTTTTTTGGCTTTTTCTGGTAGCGTTCTTTCGACTTTCTGGTTAGAAGGTGAAGTTTATTTTGAATCGGTCGTCATGTTCACTTTGTTACTACTTAGTGCCAGATACTTGGAATTACTCTCCCGTAAACACGGTTTGTCGGCAGTCATGTTAATGGAGAAATCCCTGCCGGAATTTGCGATACGTGTGTCACCCGACCGAGGTGCAGAAAAAGTCCCGATCGGTTATTTGCAACCGGGGGATGAGGTGATGGTAGAACCCGGGGGGACTATACCGGCAGACGGAGAAATCACGCGTGGAAATTCAAACATCAATGAATCTATCGTTACAGGTGAGAGTATTCCAGTATTGAAACGCGAGGGTGATAAGGTAATTGCGGGTAGCATCAATGAATCAGAATATCTGCGAGTCAAAGCTCATGTGATCGGAGATGAAAGTGTGATTGGCAGGTTGATCCGTCTCACTGACTCCGCGCAGTCGAGAAAGCCGAGACTAGCTAAAGCTGCCGATCAGATCGCTATGCATTTCGTAGTGGGGCTAATCATTATGGCATCGTTTGCCGGAGTTTACTGGTGGTTTGAGGATAAAGAATTATGGTTGCCGGTTGTGATTTCTACCTTGGTGGTGGCGTGCCCCTGTGCGCTCTCGCTGGCGACGCCCACAGCCTTTGTCGCAGCAATGAATAATTTGATCTCTAGAGGAGCATTGCCCATCAAGAGTGAATCGTTGGAACAGGTCGCGGATATTGATCATGTCATATTTGATAAAACAGGGACCTTGACGACCGGCACATTTGAAGTCACCAATATTTGTATTGCGGAAGGAGAGAACGAGCAACAGATCATTAAGACCGCTGCCAGAATTCTCAATTTATCTCGCCACCCTGTAGCCAGGGCTATTGTGAAGCTTGGTGGAGAGGTTTGCGAGTCCCCTGTGAATCTGAATCAGCACCCTGGTGGCATTCGGGCTACGGTGGAAGGAGATGAATATGTAGCGGGCTCGGTCGCTTTCCTTCGGTCCGCTCTCGGCGCCTCTGACGCGGGTTCTTGCTGGTTTGACATGGATTCGACAAGAACCATTTGTCTACTTGCTCGGAATGGAGCAATCATTGCTAGATTTGAGTTACGGGATCAAATCCGACCAGATGCATTTCAAGTTGTGTCTTTTTTGCAGTCGCGGGGTATCGTAGTGTCGCTACGTTCAGGTGATCAACAATTAGCAGTTCAAGCTGTGGCGGAATCTCTCGGTATCCGCTTATATCAAGCTGAACTCACCCCTGATGAAAAGCTTGAGGAAGTGCGCGCATTGCAAGAACGTGGTGTCAGAGTAATGATGGTCGGAGATGGCTTGAATGATGCGCCAGCGATGGCGGTATCTGATTTTTCAATTGCTATGGGTAGCGGCATTGACATGACGAAATTGACGGCAGATTTAGTGCTAGCCAATAACGCACTATTGACTCTGCTTGACCTGCTCTATCTATCTTCATCTACAAAGCGGATTATTAAACAGAACTACGCGTGGGCATCACTTTATAATTTGCTTGCGATCCCTGCCGCCATTTTTGGCTTGGTTCCTCCCTGGCTCGCTGCGCTAGGAATGTCAGCAAGTTCGTTGCTTGTTGTGCTGAATTCTCTGAGATTGCTTTCGAGTCGACAAAAAAGAGCTATGAACGGCGGTCAGGGAAGAAACGGTCCATTAGCTGTTGGTGACATGATACGAGTCTAATGGAGATTCTTTATTTACTGATTCCTCTTTCAGTTTTATTCGCTGCACTGATTGTTTCGTGTGCGATTTGGGCAGTTAAAAACGATCAGTTTGAGAATATGGATGACGCTGCGACTAGAATATTGAGCGAGCCGGAACCGAAAGCGAAACCAGATAACAAATGATCAGATTCCACGAAGTTAATGGACATCGATGCAGATACCGGCAAGAGTATTCAGATATCGATTGGTGTCAGACTATAACCATCTAGAGTAGGAGAAAAATGATTGATAAAAGAAAATCTGGCAGTTCTCAAGATCATCCAACCATCTGGAAACGCGTGTTATTTATGCTTCTTTTCGTGCTAGTGTACAGTGCGGCGGAGCTGGTAGTTTTTGTCGTTGCAGTGGTCCAGGCAGGGTTTGTGGTGCTGACCGGGACGCCCAATAGGCCATTACTTGAATTTGGACAGAGTTTAGCGAAGTTCGCTTATCAGATTTTACAGTTTTTCCTATTTGAGACAGAGCGGATGCCGTTTCCTTTTAGCGATTGGCCGCTCGACTCATAGTGGACTTGCGTGAACTTTGCGCGAACTCTGTCTTAGATTGTTTTGCTAAACTTTGGCCGTTTGTGTAGCGGCTAATTGCAGAGACTCGCAATTAGCTCTGTTCTGTTCCCAGTTCTTCGTCCTCAGGGTGGGCAAATTTCAGTTAATTGTTCCTTTTCATCTGTCATTCAACCATCGATTCGTTCCGACAAATATAACCAACTTGTAACTGGTAGATCTTGTAGTTTTGCTTTAGGCGGCGCTCCTGATTTCTTTCGCTAACTTATCAGCACAAACTTCACCTCTAGAGATACTTCTGAGTCGCGCCATATCGAGAATCTCTATTCGGCGCCTGTTTTTCTTGACGATGCCCTCATCACATAGAGTCGCCAATTCTCGGCAGACTGTTTCCACTGCTAATCCCAAAAATATCGCGATATCAGTTCGCGTCATCGGTAAAGAGAACTCTGTAGGGCACAATCCGCGACTGGCTAAGCCATCTGCATACTCAATCAGAAACCATGCCAGGCGACGATCCGCAGTTCTTTGCGACAACATCATGGTGTGATCGTTTTCGCGATTTAACGTCGCACCGATCTGGTGGATGAACTTCTGATAGTCGAACCGATCTCCTCCCCGAACGATTGTATTGAATGGGATCATCGAAATATTAGAAGTATCTAGAGCGACTGCAGATGTGCGACTGACACCGTCGACCAATGCATCTAGACCAATTAAGTCGCCAGAAGCACAAAATCCGGTGATGTATTCTTCTCCAGATTCCGTTGTTCGAAACAGTTTCACTGAACCTGAATTCAGCATATAAATTCCATCGAGTTTTTCTCCCATTCTAAATAAATAGTCGTGGGGTTGGATCACAGAATTATGGGAAATCGCTGAACGTTGACCGGTTGGTTTGCGTTTTCCAGAGTAGTTAACAACGTTATTCATTTTGCCTACCTCTTGTGGATTTACTGGTAAGCAGAATGTATCCAGAGGCTCTCCAGGCAACCATGCGTAGATTTTTACAGAGGGGAGGGGGTAAATACGGATTGATGTCTCTAAGTGTATGAAAGAAAAGAATAAAGATATGATGTTATTCCATCTGAAATTTTGATTTCTGTTTAACGAAACTATAACCAGTTCCCAAAATCGCCCCCAAAAGGTTGTTCAGAATGTCTTTGTGAGTATCCCATTGGTCCAGATCTCCGGCGCCGATAAACAACACTCCTTCTCCTTCACCTAATAGTACGGCTCCTGCAAACTCATAGAGCTCATGAAATGCTGCAATACCCATGACCAAAACGATCGTAGTAGTGATCAAAATAGTTTCTGGGTAGGATGTTGATGACCGAAAATAGTGCATTGAGATTAAAGCCGCGACTACGCCAAAAAATCCGTGTATCCAGTAGTCATACTCCACTCCTAACGGGTAGCTCGTATATAAGCCAAAAACGCCGAGACAATGGATCAGCAGGAAAACAGCTGCCAGCGCGTAGTGTCCGCTTTGGAGAACCAATTCAGATTTCCATCTATAGCCCAGGTATAAGAGAAGTAAACACATTGCTATGTCGTACCGGTAATGACTACTTTTTTTGATAGCTAAGATTTCCAAGCATATGAATACGAGAGTCGCAATAGCGAAAATGTAAGTATGTGTGTTTCGCCTTGTCCAGAAATTGGTACGATTTGGTTGTTGCATGATTCCTTTCTTTCGTTTTATTCGATCCTATGGGTTCTAA
>JAHQWE010000102.1 GCA_019633985.1 Acidiferrobacterales bacterium
AGCTACCATATACGGTAGCGGAACATTTTGCGCAGTATAGAAAACGCCAAGTGGTTTATCAGGCGTTGTGAAGTTAGTGGTTAGTCGGTATGTGTCGAGTAGTGCAGGGGCATCACTATCATCACCACCACTCGATGAACAGGCGCTTAATAGCAGTTGTGATACAAGAATTAAGGCAATCCAGCTTCTCATGAAATCCTTCCTTTTCGTGCTTAGACGATAAAAGTGTACCTGATTCAGCCACGCCGGTAACTCTTACACAAATTAAAAAGCGCTACTAACTGTCGAACAAATTACTACGCATTAATCTTAGTGTTTAATCCTGGCACAAAGATACTCGTCCAAAAATCCTCCCTCCGACTCTCTGTACACTTCGCACTCATTCACCCCTTCTAGTTTAAATCCGTTTTTTTCCAAAATTCTCATTGATGCTTTGTTGGGTGCGAGCACTGGGGCGAACAGTCTCTTTGCCTCTGTGTTTTGAAATGCGTATTCCGTCATTTTTGAGATTAGATTCGGCATCCCGTTTTTCAAACTCACGAAGGCTAATCATGGTAATCGCTTTCTAGTAGAAACGATTGATTCTACTGACTGCACTAGTGTAGTCAACCAACAAACCACCCCTCCAGCTCCTCGTAATCCATCACGTCGTTTAGAAAATCGAATGTGCCCGACTCTGCTAACTCTCGTATGGCGTTGATTGCATTTCCATAGATGAGTTGAGCTATGGACGACCCTATACTGACTCGACTTACACCGATTGCTTGCAGCTCCGACAGCCCGTAAGGCAGATTAGCTGTAGACATAAGAACGCTTACGGGTTTATTAAGCTCGTTAACAAGGGTTTTAATGTCCTCAAGCTCTTCAATACCCGGTGCAAACAAAACATCTGCTCCTGCTCGCTCAAAAGCCTGCAAGCGCTCGATGACAGCATCGAGATCAGGTTCATTCCAGACAAATTTTTCGCACCGTGCGGTAAGCACAAAGTCGTCTGCCAAAGTAGAACATGCCTCATGTGCTGCCTGAATCCTCTCGATAGCTAAACCACTATCAAATATCGCTGACTCAGGATTACCAGAATAGTCTTCAATTGAACAGCCCGCAACGCCTGTGGCTGCAACTGCTGTGATCATATCAGCGACTTCTTCCGGGCAATCGCCAAAGCCTTTTTCCAAATCTGCCGAAAGCGGTAGCTCCGTTGCACTAGCAAGCTCTGTACAGTGTCTTAGCGCATCCTCTTTAGTAGCAAATCCATCGCGTTTGCCAAGCGAGTAAGCCATTCCTCCACTGGTGGTCGCTAACGCTTTAAACCCACATTGAGAAAAGATCTTTACCGTGCCGATATCCCAAGGATTAGGCATAACAAATAGCTCTGGCGAATCGTGAAGCTTACGAAACTCTCCTACTGCTTTTTCCGTACTCATGATCCTCTCCCAGTTGATGTTCCGTGCAGCGTATCGGCGTCGCTTCGGTTCCAGTACCGATTGGGGTTGTCCTTGTCATCAATCAATTTTGAACGACTACCCCAGAGGGTTTGTACTCGTATGGTGGGTTCTTCGTTTACATGAGAGTCAAAAATGGTATCGAACACGTTGCGCAGCAAAGCTTCGTCGGGTGGGATAGAAAATACGATTTGTGATGCAGCAGTTTGCTGGATAGTACCCTCCGCCCCAGCATGAGACCCCTCTAGAGCACGAAAGCGCTGATACCCAGAAGTTTGAATAAAACTACAGCAATCGTACGGGCCCTGTCGCATGGGGATACGCGCATCCAAAGCCATTAACAAATTCTCCACACCCCCGTCTGGCGTGTCCACTGTAATCATCCATTCCTGCTCAAGAACTGCAGCGCCAGCATCAAAATTATCCAAATTTGTAGAAACTGCCATAGTGATTTCCCCCAGATATTTGGTATTCGAAACTATATGTCATAGAATTTACTTCCAGAAGCAATTATTTTGGTAGCAGATATCCGTATTTCATATGTCTGAATTCACCCGCCAGCTACCACCTCTCTCTACCTTGGTCGTATTCGACTCGGCTGCCCGCTTAAAGAGTTTTAGCCAAGCGGCGGACGAATGCGCGCTTTCCCAGGCAAGCGTAAGTCGCCAAATGAAGCAGCTCGAAGACAACCTCGAGCTATCGTTGTTTGAACGCCATCGTTACGACGTATCTCTGACCGAAGCAGGAGAGCGTTTACATGCAACCGTACAACGCGCACTAGGAGAACTTGCTGCTACCGCAACAGAGCTACGAGAAACCGCACAAGGTAAAAGCAGCTTAACTATTTATTCCAACCTATCCATAGGCACTGATACCCTGGCACCACTGGTTGGCCGGTTTCAAACGCTCTTCCCAGACGTTAAATTCAATATTCTATCCAGCTACGAACCTATTGAAAAAACACGCTCATCATTTGATATTGGTTTTCAGGTAGGTAGACGGGCAGAAAATTATTTTGATGTCGAAACGATTGCAGACGACATTGTATTTCCTGTCTGTTCACAAGAGTTTGCGAAGCAATTCAAATCAAAAGTTACAGCCGATAAGCTCAGCGCACTTCCACTTTTACATCTGGAATACGAAAATAAATCGAGTATCGGCTGGCAGCAGTTTTTAAGTAACTATCGAATTCGGCAAAAAAAACCTACCGAACGGCTCGTGTTTAGCTCCTATCAAGTTTGTCTGGATGTGGCTGAAAGAGGGGATGGTGTTGCTCTGGGTTGGGGCCGATCAGTTAGCTCAAGGATTGACGAAGGTAAGCTGGTGAGATTCACTGACATGTCACTTCATATATCCGACGGTATTAATGTTTACTTGAGAAAGCATATTGCTCCTCATCCGTTAGCGGCTGAGGTTATAAACGTAGTACGAGCTAATATCAAGGATATAAACGACTATACCTAACGACAACGCCCGCCTACATCGATTCACACCGAAAGTACGGCTAACATGTCTTCACCAGCTTCATCCATACCGACTTCCTTAAAACCTAATTTGAAATACAGCTGTTTGGCAACTTCATTGTCAGGGTGATAACAAATCTGGATTTCCGATACACCCTCCAACTGCCGAATTTCAGCTATCGCTACTTCAAGTGCCGCGCGGCCATAGCCTTTTTTTTGATAGTCGATATCAATCATGAACCGAAAGATCTCTACCTTACTCTCAGAGGTTCTCTCCCCCATAATAAAACCCACGGGCTCGTCACCATAATATATACCGCGCGGGACAAGCGTATCGTAGTACTTAGACTCCAGTAGCGATTCTATATTTGAAGACAAGTGTCTCTTTTGATCATCTGCTACTTCAAGCTCGCATATGTCCTCATAGTTTTCGCGCGTAACTTCTCGTAGCGTAATAGCCATTTTTATCCTTTAAAAAATAGTGGAGTTATTGAACCTAATATCCCGACATTAAACAGATAAAGCCATAAAGTCCGAGAGTGCAAACTTAAATCCTTTAGAAAGAAATCTGGGCACCGCCAAATCTGACAGTGTTATGAATAAATAGTCTATGCCCAATGGATTGAGATTATTTATTTGTTCGCCTGGGATTCAGCCCTCATCGATTCGACCCAAATATTTGAACGTCCATTTTTTTCATCTAACAATCTGCTTTCAACATGCTCTGGATCCCAAACAGCCGCACACTCCAGATCGATGCATTGCGCTAAGGTAGCTTCCCTTAGGGTACAAAACGAGCCATCGACATGACGGAACTTCTTTCCTATTAAATCAAACGCATAAAACGTATGTTTCTTTTTTAGTTCGTTTGTTAGTTCAATGTGACCAACCAAAGGCCAGTGCCTATCGCCTATTGCATAGTCCATTACACCAATAGTGAAACTTACCTCAGCGAATAGTTGAGTAGAAACTTCCTGCTGTTTAGTAAAATTCAAACGACTAAAGGCCAGAAGGCTCGGCGGAACTACCACTGCGTAGGAGAAAGTTCCATCTGTCAGTGCGATCTCGACAACATTACCCGCTTCCCATTTTTTTCTTCTGGCCATATTGGTGATGATACATAATCTATGCAGGTAAGATGTCGAGCATCAGCTCTGTCAAGCGATCCGAGCCCTCTAGCTGAGGCAAGTGCCCAACACCTTCCAGTGTAATAAAAGTTGAATCTGGTACCAGCGCATGCAATGCCTGTCCACGCTCCAACGGAATCCAAGGATCATCTTCACCCCATAGTATTGTAACTGGACAGCGGATCTCCCCATAGTTTGGCTCTACCTCGGCTGTATATCGTTCGTCCGCCTGTGCAAACTGTCGATAGAAACTGCCACGGCCCTCTTCCGTAAGCCAGGGTTGCACCAGCTGATCAACTTCTTCATCTCGGATAGCCGAAACAAGCGCACCCTGGATATAGGAAGTGACAACCGCCTTATGTATATGCGGAGGTAAGCCGATAAACGCATCTACATGTCGCCCTACGTGATCAAAAAACTCCGATCCCCAAGGTCGCATTGCAACGACGTTCATCAGCACATAAAAACTAAAATCATAGCCATGTAACAAATGCGCTCGGAGCGTAGTTGCTCCACCAAAATCGTGAGCAATCACGATCGGCTTCTCGAGACCCCAATGTTCAAGCATTTCGCCAAACACCTTGCCTTGAACGTCAAGAGATGTACGTTGTTCGCTTCTTTTTTCTGATTTACCGTATCCAGGCATATCGTACCAATGAATACGGTATCGCTTTGCCAGTTGTGGGATAAGCCGGTACCAGGAGTATGATGACCAAGGCCAACCATGCGCAAGAACAACGGCAGGGCCTTCACCAGATCTACCCGCCATCACATATCCGGCTGATGTACTAAAAGTTTCATCAAGCTTCCATGTCATGCATGCCTCTCAAATATTTCTCCGGTAAAACCTCTGTGCCTTATTTCGACTTTTACACCAGCCTGGTTATCAGCGCTTTTTATATAGATACAACGCCCCGCAAATAAGCTTGTAAATCAACCGCTTTGTCCTTCACCCATTGCGGCTCATAGTTCCTGGCGACGATCCAAAACTCATTTCCCTCTTCCCAGAAAGTTGCATCCAGGCACCCCTTCTCTTTTGGGTGTTCCTTGAAATGCCAATGAATAGAATTTGGGTATTTAACTCGAGAATACCCGCCGATATGAGAAATATAAAGCCCTAGCGATCCTGCGGCCTTTTCAATGATCTTACTAAATTGCTTGCCCGTATAGATCTTCTTTAATGCGACTTCGTAACGAACCGATTTTGACGATTTTGGCACTGTATGGATCCTCCTAGATCTTTAAAGTGATCGGCATTGTAGTAACTATCAAAGGCTAGCTATCGATAATCAATAAATGGACTATAGCTTTTAAAGCCAAACTATCACACTTAAACGGTATGTCCAACATCAGTGATCGGCGATAGTTACGCTCAGTAATTATCTTGCAGTACGCATGCCGCGCGTTTTGCAGCATTGTCCGCTACATCCTACCCATAAGCCACCATCGCAAGATAGTGATCATTATTTATTATTGGAATTGATCAATCCACTCGAGCACACGCTCTTCATCCCGATCGTTATAGTCTTGTAGAACACGCTCCAGATCTTGATTATCTTCACTTGCGCGATCCTTCCCTAAATCAGCCAAACGCATCGTATACCATGCAGTCACGCCGCCTTCCAAGCGGGAATTAAATCGCGGAAATACAGGGTCGTTAGTATGCGGGTCGCTCCAGCTTTCGGGGAGAGCGGGATCAATTACGAGAGCCCTTGCCATACCTATCAAGTCAATTTCGCCAAGTAACATCGCGTCTGTAGCTTGCTGCTTAGTCTTGAATCCGCCAGTTAGCATTATAGGCTTCGAGGTTTTTTGTCTCGCTTGCGAAGCGAATTCCATAAAGTATGGACCAGAACCTGTGCTATCAGATGATGATTTTGCACCGGGAAAATACGTGCCACCGCTGATATCAATAAAATCGATTCCAGTTCCATCCAACGCAGACACCACCTTTAAGGCTTCGCATTCTTCGAATCCACCATCCAATTGATCTGTCGCATTCAACTTTACCCCCACAACGAAACTTGAATCTACTGAACTTCGCACCTCTTCCACAACCTCGAGTAACAGACGCATGCGTGATACTGCTGAGCCTCCATAATCATCGATCCGCTTGTTAAAAAGAGGTGATAAAAATTGGCTAAGTAGAAAGCCATGGGCTGCGTGTATTTGAACTCCACCAAAGCCATACTGCTGTGCCAATTTTGCGGTCCTTGCAAACTCAGCGGGTAGATTCTGTATCTCTTTGATGGTCAGAGCAGCACAACGTAAGCCGGGAATATCAATTGCACTTGGACCTTTGGGTGTACTTATCGGAGGATGAGCCATCGCACCAGCATGACCAAGCTGAAGCCAAAGCTGGGAACCATTTGCTGTACCCTTTTTAGACAGAAGCTCAAATATCTTAGGGTCTGAATTCGGGTGCAAAACCAGGTTGCCTGGTTTCTCAGCGTAGTTTGGCGTGCACTGCACTTCTCCAATGATCGAAGCAGCTACGCCACCTTCAGCCCAGCGTTCGTAAAGTCGCAATTGAGCAGCTGTAGGGTTTCCCCGCCCATCCCCTAACGAATCGGACATGGCTGACTTGATGATTCGATTTTTGAGAACGACGCCGCACGGAAGTACTAGAGGTTTAAACAGACCATTACTGGTGTCGCCGTTGATAGTTTTCAAAATCGCTCCTGGCAAATAGTGTTAGCTGTACGCCAACATTCACCGTAAATTTTGTTGAGATAATTGCGACCGAAGGGCCAGTACCTCGTACTCTACTCCAGCTTTATGATACGAGAGCCAACCCCACGGACGCCACAAGTAACAAAGCAAACAGTACGTTTACGATCCGTGAACTACGAGGATTACTCAGCACTGATGAAAACAAACTACCACCAACGAGCCACAGGTAATTTACTAATACTATTACTACGATAAGAAGTCCAATTTTTGCGAGTGCGTCAGCGAGCATATTGCCCTCGATTATTATGTTGCCGGAGTATACCGCCCCGATTGCTGCGAATGCCTTCGGATTGGCTATCGCAAGTACAAATCCAGAACTGAATGCTGGCGGGGACGTATTATCATCGATCTTTTTCCCAACCGGAGCAGTCGCAATCCGAAACGCGAGGTACAAGATATATACAGCTGCGGCTATTGTCACGACAAGTGCTAACTTTGGCTGCGCCAAAAGTAATCCCGTCAGCCCCATAGCAATCATGATCAACACACCAGTGGTGCCCAGCACGATTCCGACATAGTAAGAAACGCTTTTTTTTATGCCGTATGCCGACCCTAAAGCAGCCAGACTCAAAGTTGCAGGTCCGGGGCTTCCCATCAATGGGATCGCCGCAAGCCACAATATAAACACATCACTAATCATCCGAGCATTATAGCGCTACACGATTTGCCATCGTAGTCCGAGCACTGAGTGATCAAACACTTACAGTGCAAGTCATGCACTTTACCTAAGATAAATAGCAACTAGAAGTTGCGCCTGATATGACAAGTGAAGTACCAATCTAGCTCGAGGCACCACCTAGTGTCGATTTATGTCCGAAGAAATCAGAATCTTATAATAAGAAAAACGTCAATTGACGCTACTTTCAGCTACTGGCGAATCGTAAATTATTTGTTCTACAAAATGCCGCTATTGTTTTAATTTTTCTTTTGGCGTCGTTCTTTCTTTATTGCGCGAGAAGGCGGACACACTTGCTGCATGTAACCCGCGAGCGCGCCCGACAGCGTATCTTTTCGCATCTCGTAATAGATAAATTGCCCCTCTCGAGTTTTATCCAAGAGCTCCGCGTTTTCAAGAATCTTCAAGTGCTTTGAGATTGCAGGCTGACTCATCTGGAATTTTTCAGCGATATCACCAGCGGACAACGGAGACTCAGAGACATAAGCGAGTATTTTACGACGCACTGTAGATGATAGCGCTTCGAATATTTTGTCGACATTTGACATATTTCTCTATTTAACTAATTAGTTATATGGTACATTGTCTATATCATAACCCAAGGACGCAGCCCAGTGGTAGACACATCTCTGATTTCTACAGAAAGAATACAAGTTCTGCCCCAAACAGATGATCAGGCGGGGATAATACGCTGGAATCCGCAAAAGTCTCTGTTTTATTGTGCGATGGCGGTAATGGGTGTATCCGCGTTGCCATTTGCAGATATAAAAGACTGGACAGTCTTCTCTCTGCTTACCGGAGTGACTATTCTCGCTGGACACTCTGTTGGTATGCATCGCCTGCTGATTCACAGATCTTTCAGTGCCTCTAAATGGCTGGAATACACCTTGGTATACCTTGGCGTCCTGGTGGGCATGGCTGGCCCAATTGGAATGATTCGTCTCCATGACGCGCGTGACTGGCATCAACGACAAATACAATGCCCAGCGTTTCCCTCTCACACAGCTGGCTTTTGGCAGGATGCCTGGTGGCAACTACATTGCACTTTTTACTTGGACAATCCACCTGATTTTGTACTGGAGAAATCAATCGCCGAAAGTAAATTTTACCAATGGCTGGAACGTACATGGATGCTGCAGCAAATTCCCCTTGCGATAGTGTTATTTTATATTGGAGGCTGGACACTTGTCGGTATTGGTGTCGGACTACGAGTCTTCATCTCTCTAACTGGTCATTGGATAGTGGGCCACTTTGCACACAAAAGAGGCCAGCAACGATGGGTTATCAAGAAGCTGCCTGTACAAGGCTACAATTTGCCTTACATCAGTTGGCTTGCCTTTGGGGAGAACTGGCATGGAAACCACCACGCGTTTCCAGAATCCGCACTTTTAGGAATTGAAGATCATCAAAGTGATCCCGGGTTCTTATTTATTCTAACGCTAAAAAAATTGGGGTTAGCATGGGATGTGAAATTGCCTCAACATACTAAAAGACGGGAGGGCCTTACTTTACTAACTTAAAACTAGGTTCTGTTTTCTTGCACCAGTAACATCAGAAACATCCGTAGTCGAGCAGACCACCTCTAACTGCGACATCGCATCGCAAGCCCACAGTCTCACTCCAGGCTCGGGTAATCAGCGTCTCTTCTATGTTTATGTTTGAGGGATCGCTCCTTACGTTTATATTGTAGGTCGAAGCGTCTCCATTGTCGGCCCTGAGAATCATCGCCGGAGCGTGAATGCCACCTTGTGAAGGTAAGCTGAAAGTAGCGCGACCACGTGGATAGTAAAATCCTTCATCACCTCTAACATCAAAATCCACATTGAATCTAATGCTCGTCGTTGGAGCACTGAGCGCTCCATCGAACAAGGTGCCTGATCCAGCCAGTCTGGTTAGCGCTTCGCTACCAATGCCCGTTCTCTGTAGTGTCAAGACTGCTCTTTGTGATTGAATGTTGCCTGTTCTATCACTCTCTTGATAAGCATCGACAAACCAGCCTCGCCGTTTCAACGACCCATCCTCGCTGCTACTAAAATAGGAATCAGCCGTCATGCTGATGGTGCGAGACCCCGATTTCATTTCCAGGCCAACAGAATCAAAAATGTCTACGCCGGGTTCGGTGTAGCGAGCGAATTGCCCGTCGTATACCCAATTGCCATACATGCAGTTCCGCGCTGTAGCGCGGCCACCGCCTTCGAGCCGTTCATAGTCAAGAGATCCATCGACAGCGCAGGTAAATCGTCTAGTACTGCCATCGTCGGATACGATCGTCAGACCCGTGGGTGCCAAATTACCGTTCGCTTCCAGCACGTCCAATAGCTCACTGGCAACAGCTTCGGCGTATTCAAATTCCAATGAATTGATTGATCTAAACAGGCGAGGCAGTAAGGCATCTAGTCGCACCAAAGCATCTGACGGAGATTCGCCTCTGGGCGGACCACCCAGTGATGCAGCGTCTGATCTCCTCCCATCCGTGTCTATGGCAGTCACTTCAAAGAGTGGATAAGCACCCAGATGATCCGTAAAGTAATAACTGGTGCCCTCTACTGTGCCGAGCACAACTCCATCGAGTTTAACTTCGCTTGCCACGATCGGCGTACCGGAATCCGGATGACCCCAGAAGAGCTCACTTTCGGTAAAGGAATACTCATCCACCCGCAGATTAATGGGTCGAAGTGGTCTTGCAGAAGAATCTGGAAATTCGGTGTGAACCACAGTCGGTTCTGAACGAATACCATTCGAATTGATAGCGACCAACTCATGGACGGCGTCTGTCTCTGTTATGTTTTCAAAAAAGAAACTCGTACCATCAGTAACTCCCACCAACTCACCTGCGCGCCTGATTTCGGTAGCCACAACTTGCAAATTGTCGGCTGGACGATTCCAAAACACCTCATATGCCGTTGCCGAATACACTTCCAATCGTGCACCGCTAGGTGCTGGTGGCGGTAGTTTGATGGAATCGTCAGGCATTAATGGACCAGATCCCCGATTCCCTGGAGACAAACGATACGTACTCGCACTCGAACGCATTCCCGTATTGTCGATAGCGGTAATTGAGACAAGTGTGACACTGTTGGGATCAAGACCTTCACGAAAGAAGCTGGTTGCATCGCGTGTATCAACTAATAATCCATCCAGTCTTATCTCATAACCGATAACCCGATCATCGTCGCTGCTTCGCGACCAGAAAATTTCAGATGCCGTATCCGAGTAATCGGCGACAGAAACTATAACGGGTGACGTGGGCGCTGTGGCGGCGATCGCTGAAATCGCTGTAGCGAAAAAAAAGAAAGCCGCAATGAGATTGAGTACTCTGAGCATATCAATACCCTACTACGTACAGCATAGGAAATTTCGGTTTTATTACCGCGCAATCTAACCCGCAGTGATATCACCTCAACATACTAATAAGTACCCATTAGAGGGTTGATAGAAATGCCGCTAAGCCCCTCATGTTCGAATCATCAGGCGTAGCTAGCATTGTTCGCAATTTTTCCTGCCTCATCCGTTAGATTTTGCCGCTCTATAACTATAAACGAACTGTCCACTAGTGGCATCTAACACCATAGTGATAGAACTAAAAATTCCGTACGCAAAATATCCAGCTAGTCAGAAACAATCGAAACAGAACTCTCAGACACTGAAATCTCTTTGATACATAAAGGGTAGATACTATGTTCGTGCACTAAATAAATTGATGCGCATAACTTAAATTTAATTTTTGGAGAATGTCATAAAAAAAGTACTGAACAGTTTGTCTATCCTAGTTATTTTATTTTCAGTTGGAAGCGCGTTTGCAGGACCACCCGCGTTCTTTCAAGAAACCATGCCCGAAAAAGAAATGGGCGTTATTCTTGAAGGCTACAAGAAAATCACTGCAGACAACGAAATCGATAAAAAAACAAAGGGATTAATAGCGATTGCAGTCGCGGCCCAGATACCTTGCAAATACTGCGTATTCGCCAATACTGTATCTTTGAAGAAGATGGGTGTAACCGATGCACAGATCAAAGAGGCTGTTGCAATGGCTGGCTACATTCGCCTAATGAGCGCTATTTTGAATGGCAGCGCATACGACTTCGAAAAATTCAAGCGCGAGTATGACGTAGTCGCCGCAGGAAGTTAATCTTGGTACAGACTAAAATATTCCCGGATCGGGCTCACCACCGATCCGGGGTTTAATCTGGCTAAGCAACGATCAGTTTGTATTTTGCTTTGAGCCGACCGCGTTCTGAATGCAACTGTTGGTATTTACCGCTCCTTTAGGGTTCGATTCGAATCAGTCTATTTTCCAATCTGCTACAAAAAACTCAGTTTAGCTTTACAACATGTATTAAAATACACACGGCAAGACAAATTGCCGATAAGGAGAATCATCATGAAAAAGCATATCGAACAGCCTTCCTTTTGAGCCGATCAGTAAACGTCGTAAGGGCTTTCCTTCCGAAACTAGAGTTAAGCGCGGAGTACGAAAGGTCGGTACTGATAAATACCTAACTGAAAAGCTGGGTCGTAACGATCCATGTCCATGCGGATCGGGTCGTAGATTTCAAACGGTGTTGTCTCACTCGTAGAGGCTTACAAGGTTCTTCCAGAGATGACTACTATCGCGACTAGTCGATTCCAGTAACGGCGCTGGCGATTCTATTCGTCAGCGCTGTAACCTCAAAAACACATCTACCGAATAATACCTAATGCGAGTATTGGCAGATTAGCTCTGCAAGTCATAAAGTATGCGATTGTAATAACTCAAACTTAATACCATATCAACATCGGGTTAGGCTTCTCACTGCGCCTGCATGTACTAAAATCGCGATGGTGTTAAATAGCGGCTTATATCCGCAAGGTTTTGAAGTCGATCTAGCCAAGACAGATTATTGATTCATTCCCTTTACCAGAGAGTTCAATTTAGATATCTGCCATTCATGCTCTGTACTATAAGCTGAAAGATCGGTGACAGCATAGCTCGCATAGGAATACACGCTTGCATAAGCAGCGTACCCGGCCGCTTCAAGCGCCCTGCCAGCCAGTGCAGCAGCAACACCATGGCTTGTAGAAACGGCTGCATTGTTGGCGCCATCAATGGACCCAGACCCTGGATGACTTCTCGCCAATTGTGAGGCGGTGATAGCAGCTTCTTCTAATACGGAGTTATCGCACTCCCCTGTCACAAAAGATTTACCGATTGAGAGCGCATCAAGAATCGAATTATCCGTTAATAAATGCTCAACGCGTTCGATACACGCTATTCCAAACTCAACTCTTAGTAATAGATTACTGTTATTGTCTAAATCGTATTTTTTCGCAAGTTGAACGAGTTCAGGAGGATTCATAAATACATCTTCGAAATCTGGTTTGATTCAAATTTTCAACCAATAAGTATTCTATTACTTTCGCTCTCTCATGGCCAATCAGTATGGTCACACCGCCACTGTGCAAAGATGTCAGCTCGACGATACTCAAGAATACTGCTATTTTGCAATTATGTATGTGCTTAAACCTGGAATAAAAAAACATCCGGATCTGCGTTGGGCATTACCCGATCGGATATTCTACGGTCATGGAGCGTGCCACATTCTTGCAGGCGTCTTTTTGCAACGATACCCCGAATCAAGATACTGGGCAATATGGATAAAGCCTCGGGAAAATTATCACGGTAACCACATCTTTGTTACCAACGGCAAGATCGCTTTCGATTATCACGGTTATTCGGTACTCGAACGTCTGCTCATTCATCACAAGAAATGCTGGTCATCTCGCTTTACAGGCTGGAGCGCTGACATCATGCGTGTCGACTTTCCACTACTTGACACCGCAGAACTGAATTCAAGAAATATGCGTGGACCTAACCAATACTTCGGAGATGTGATCGATCGAACTAATCGATATCTAGACCGAGTCGATCATGAAAGACAGAAAGCGCAGGCCTCAGCGCTTTTTTACAGCTCGAGTAATACCTTTCAAATTAATAGTAATGTTTCAGAATAATAGAAATTATGCAGACACTTTTAATTGTCGCATTTACCAGGGTCCATTGAATAAATCAGTAGATTGTACAGTTGCGTTGGTGCTTTATTCTGGTATGTATGTAACGATATGTGAGGTATAAATACTTTACACGGCTTTGCACCGCAAACCAGTACTTCAAGCCCAATAAAATATTTCTATGCAATCGCGTGTTACACCCTCAAATCCGCTTATCAAAACAATCGATACTGTAGCGCTGAGAAGCGCATTGGGGTTCTGCTGATGAGTAAAGCGCTGCATCAGTTCGTGCAGTCACACCCACGGTTGTTCGTATTGACAGGCGCCGGCTGCAGTACCGCCGCAGGTTTGGGCGACTATCGCGATGCGAATGGTCAGTGGAAACGCCCGCAGCCGATTACTGGCCAGTCGTTTATCAACGACACTCACGCGCGAAAGCGCTACTGGGCAAGAAGTGCTATCGGTTGGCCGAGTTTCGCTGCTGCCCGCCCAGCGGCTGCACACCATGCTTTAGCCACTCTGCAGTCACTCGGGTATGTCTCTACGCTTGTGACACAAAATGTTGACGAGCTGCACCAGCAAGCAGGACATACCAATGTTGTCGATCTACACGGAGTGTTAAGTACCGTCAGTTGCATCGACTGCGAAACACGTCTGTCACGCAATACCTTTCAGGAACAACTCATCAGCGCCAACCCCTGGTTAGCTGATTTATCAGCGGCACACGCACCCGATGGTGATGCCGACCTTGAACTCGAGCAGGTGGACCGAGTATCTGTACCACACTGCCCAGCCTGTAGCGGGTTATTGAAACCCGATGTGGTTTTTTTCGGTGAAAACGTCAGTAAGTCAATAGTGGAAAACGCTATGAATGCACTGGCCAATGCCGATGCTTTACTGGTGGCAGGGTCTTCACTGATGGTATTTTCAGGGTTCCGTTTTTGTCGTGCTGCGGCCAATAGTGGACAGCCCATTGCAATCGTAAATCACGGCAAGACGCGTGCTGATGACATCGCGACAATCAAGATCTCAGGAGATGTGGGAACTAACCTGCAATACCTCGTCCGTGTGCTGGCTTGAAAACCGAATCACCAATCACTAAACCCGAACCACATCATTGGTCTGTGTCGTTTTTTAAACTGACGTGTTTTATACACAGTATCGGTTATTCTCAGCGCACCCAAAAAACCGAGCCAAACTCTTTCCCCCCCTTCACCACACCGCATCAAAGGCCGAGTAAGCCTATATATACATCTCTATTTGTATTAAACTGTCAGTCTGTACATCTCGATGAGTTATATACTTTGTTTCTAGGGCCACTACTCAGTCAAACTACTGCTCATATCAAGAACAATCATCCCGTTTTACTACTTTGTTTGATTTTAAGTGATATTTTTTTCATCGGTATGTTTGGCCTGCTTGGGCTGGGCGTGGTCACTGACAGGGGATTCTCTCTCATACACGACCGAACTTATTCTGAGATCTTTCAGTATCTGAAATTTTTTTGGTTGGTATTGTGTTTTATCATACTACTACTGCAATCGCGCGAATTAATGCATGGCTTTCTAGGCATTGTTTTTTCTTATTTACTGCTCGACGATTATTTTGAAATTCATGAACATGCAGGTGAAAACATTGCGAATGCACTAGGGTTTAGTGGCACAAGCCTATTGGGTGCAACAGAATTTGGGGAGCTCGTAATTTTTGCACTATATGGTTTGGTTTTTGTTCTAGGTTTTCTATTTTGTTATCGGACAGCGCATCCCAGCACTCGATCACTCAGCTTAGGTATTTTAAAAATTCTATTTGTTTTCGCTTTCTTCGCGGCGGTTGTAGACGTACTGCATTCCTTGCAGTTACCGTTCGTAATCAGGCATAGCATAGGTGCGGTAGAAGATGGAGGAGAACTCCTCTCTATTAGTGTGTTGTTTTGGTATGTTTACAATCATGCCGATCGGTATTTCAATAATTCTTAAAGATCATTCGCAACTAGTTATAGGCGGTCAAAATAAATTTTATTGGCTCCTCTGCTCAATCGCGACTGGGTTGTTCTAACATTCGGCATCAGTCTCAATTTAGGTGGTTGCAGTTTGCGGGCTGGGACAATTAACCAATCTGCTGCTTCGTCCCAATTATTTTAATCCCATATCTAAATGGTTCCTAATCTCTATCGATGCTAGGGATGACAAATGAATACGCAGTACGCTAT
Organism: Acidiferrobacterales bacterium; assembly: GCA_019633985.1. Lineage (GTDB taxonomy): Bacteria > Pseudomonadota > Gammaproteobacteria > Arenicellales > Poriferihabitantaceae > VYFG01. Next base: position 15,639 of record JAHQWE010000102.1, read on the forward strand.
GACATGCTAGAACGTAACCGAATCTGATTTAGTTACATAAATAACTGGTGTTTCCCAAGAGTGGTTTTCTTTTACTTTCAATAACACAGCGTCCAGTAATTCTGAATCTCCTGGTATGCCAATCTCTAATTTGACAGATTTGTTTGATGATATGACCCCTTTGTCTCCTTGGGTAGGCATTGCATTCTCACCAGGCACAAACTGTTCATAACCAGTGGTTTTCCAATACACACCCTCATACTTATCATATTTGAGATTGGTTACTTTCTTTATTCCTCGAACAACATTTTCGACGTCACCTTCTGGACAGTAGATGCTGAGCTGTATTATGGATGTAAGTTTTGGCATGTCGACAATATGTATCTGTTTGTTTCTGTTTATAAATTCTAACATCTGCGATGAGGAACAGCAGCGCTCTACCTGCGTTCTGAGGTACTTGGGAATGCACGTAGAGCTCAACTGTTTTATCCAACGTGCAGTTAGGTTTGTGACTGGAATTCTATTTCTACACTAGCAGCTGCTATGTTCCCATTCCAGCAGACTCTCAACAGTCAAATATCAAATGAGATAACCCACCGGTTAACCACATGTCACTTGAATAAGCGTACACAATGAAAAAGGGATAAGCTCAAACCATGATCAAACCATGCATAATTTAGCTAACGCTAGCCGCAGCAACATGCTCATTTGATTTTGACATCTTTTCAAGACAGTCATCGGGTAAGGATTTAATCGGAGTAAAGTCCCGATGCGCAATCCATTCTTCTCGATTAAAAGCACGAATATGATTATCCACATGGCACAGCGATAAATACACGATGGTACGATCAAACGGTGAAATGTTCGCTGGGCTGGCATGCACCAGTAATGATGAAAACAGCAGCACACTACCTGATGGACCAGTCGGCGCAACACACCCGCCTTTCTCCGCCAACTTGCTAACAGTCTCACGATCAAGAGTCCATAGAGGATAAGAGGTTGTTTCCAGATCGTGACCGGCAGCGACAACGCCTTGTTTATGGCTGCCCGGAATAAACAACAGCGGTCCGTTTGCCGCGGTAACGTCGTCAATAAACACCGCAATATTCATAGCTCTGGGTTCCGGCATTTCATCATCGCGTTTCCAGGTACCGTAGTCTTGATGCCATTGCCAAACTTCGCCATCGAAAGCCGCTTTAGCATTCACCTTGAACTGATGCATATAAAGAGGACCATCGAGTAACTGCTCGACTGGTTCAATTAATCGAGGATGGGCACCCAGCCTTTTGAAAGCTTCGTTGTACGTGTGCGCGGCAAATGCCGTTCGAGCAACACCAGAAGATTCGCGCCAGACTTCTTTTCGATCAGAGGCATAAACGTTCTGTGCTTCGGTTTTCAACACAGCAGCTTCCGCTTCACTAAATAAACCCGGAAAAAATAAATAGCCAGATTCATCAAATTCTTTGAGTTGCTCTTTTGTTAGTTTCATAACAAGTCCCCGTGATGGCAGTCAGTTGAACCGTTCGCTCCAGTGTTAGAAAACGATACGTTGCTGCTGCGTCTGTGTCAAACCTGAAATATTTTTTACCCCCATTTCGGCGCCATTATCGCAATCTAGCAACGATCTAACGGCTAATCTCGGATCTACACCTGCTGCGAACACATGCGCTCAGCCGCTTCGCTTAAAACACCGGCTTAAAGAACTATGTTTACAGTCGTCTCCAGTCCATCAACTCCATCAGTGAACGCCATTGAAACCGACTCTGCTTGAGATGTAGACATGCGGCGATAAAGGCTATCGTTACGGTTGTCAGAGTGATCCTGTATGTAGAACTGAGTTGTGAGTAGCTCTTTTTTCTCGGTGCATACTTTAACGTGGATATGAGGAGTTCGGCCGGGATATTTAGTCGGCATTATTGTGCGAAACTGGTATGACCCATCGTTGGCAGTAATATCGTGACCAAAGCCCTGAAATCCCTGGTCATGCGTAATCTCCCGGTTATCGCCAGTATGGAGGTATTTGCCATTTAGATCACACTGCCAAATTTCTATCCTTAGTCCGGATTGTGGTTCACCGTCTTTGTTTGTAATCTTGCCTTTCAATAAAATAATTCTCCCCCCAGCTTCCTGAACAACCCCCATTACTTTAACAAGGTCATTGTCCGTATCCGATGATCGCATGCCCGGTGTTGGATAAAATGGCCCTTCGGCGGCTTTAGGCGTAACAGATGAAGCGCTAGCGCTGCGACCCGTAATCAATCCAGCGAGAAAAACTGACGCTCGCGACAGTACTGTTCTCCTAGTCAATTGAGATTTTTTCATAGTCTCTAAATTTCCAATGTGAATTTACTCGTCGAAGCCTTGTGCATTTTTCCGATCGCAACGCCTTTCCAACACCTTAAATCTTATATAGAACAATCCGATTAAATCTAATATATGCAATGAGGAACAGTCGTCCAGTTAGGCTTGCGAATTATCATTGTTAACCGAATTATTTAATATGAAATATAGCTCCATGTCTTCGTAGTCTTCCTTTAGCACGTAATCGGACAACGTTACTTCATGATTCATCCCGATTTTCTTCATCACAGCGCCTGACGCTGGATTTATAGATAAATGTTGAGCCTGAATTCTTCGCAAATTTAGCTCTTTAAAACCGTAGTCTACTATCGCCGCTGCGGCTTCTGTGCAATACCCTTTCCCCCAATGATCCACGCCTACCCAATACCCAAGTTCTCCACGATTGTGCTTGCTGTTAATGACTAAGCCGCCGCATCCAATCAGCCCGCCACTATTTTTTTCACAGATTGCAAACGTCGCTTGCTTTCCAGCTCTCCATTTCTGGGGTAAGGATCCTATCCAGTCCTCTGCCATCCCATCTTCATAAGGATGTGGGATGTTTTCCGTCATCTCAGCAACCCGTATATCTCCTGCATACAGTTGCACAGCTTGCGCATCACTTAATCCAAACGGACGCAAAATAAGCCTATGGGTTTGTATGGATGGCTGCTGATTCATGAAGTGCTAACAAAATCAATTGAGCAGATCACTGTTGAACTCTTATTTAAAATTTCGTATTTACGCATGCTGGTAAGCCAAACTACCGTCATAATTTGTACTTGATATTGCGCGACTGGATCGATAGCGAACGGAGTGCAATGTTAAATATCGTGTCCACGGCACCGTTAGCTTACAACACACTAGAACTCCCCACCTATTTCAGCAGCTTACCAAATATGACGAACTTAGCTTACGCTTGATCGTTCCGCAGGCCATCAGCAGAACAACTACCATTAACAGCTCAAAAAGCCTGGTTAAACTGACAGATTTGATTGGCAGAGCTGCCAGTCAAAACGGCATGCTTGCTGCACTGCAGTACAGTGGAAATAATTCCAAATGCCAATTACTGATAACTATGTATCAGATCAGATGATTAAGATAACGCGCGAGTCTACAATTGTGTTACTAAAGGACTTTGACAGGCCTGCGCGATCCAGCTTCTACAGCGACGCTCGCTGTACGTTTTCCAACATATAACAGTTATGAAAATCAGCCAGATTTTTCACAAACAACATCGCTTTGAGGGATTTCTACCCGATGCTTTGCCTTGGCTTGCAATCAGTGCGCTGGTCTTGCTGCTCATGATAATCGCATCGCCGATGATGAATGTTTTTCCAGATTTTGTTCTAAAGCAGTCTTCTAACAATTCAGAAGCCCTGTCATTTCTTGCCTTGGCTATCGCGCTACTGCAGTGGAACAGTGGTCCTCGCTTTGGCTTGCTATTATTTGTACTCGGGGTCGGTCTCGTATTTACTGGGGATTCCGGGGCCGCAATAGGTTTAGCGACGTCTATAACTACACATGGAGAGTCGTTCGTCGCTGCCGCAGCCATTGCCATGTTGTTTTTTTTGCCGCCGTTTCAACAGCGCTCAGCCCTTCTTATCCTTACACTTGTCGTGATGGTCATTGCGTCACAGATTCTGACACCGTTAAGCCCTTTTGCTTTCTTCAAAGAATTCATGACCAAGAACGCTGAGGCCGTAGGGATGATCATAGTGTTTGTTGCCTTGACCACCTGGGTTGATCCTCCAGCCAATCCCGAGGCGGCAATGCCGTCTAGTCAGCGGTTACTAATAGCTGTTGCGCTCGGCGCTAGCGCTCTCGTACTCGGCCTGATATATCCAGAGGGTGTAGACCGTGCAGTAGAAGAGGCAAGCGGGCTGGTCGACCATACTGGTTTGTGGCTATTGCGTAACCTAGAATCGTTTCTTGTGGGTATTGGGTTGCTTTTGTGGCTCGAAATTTGCCGTCGGCTAGCTCACGGTGACGCTAACCAAAAATTCGACTACCAGTAGTCCATCAACACCTGAGCACTTGTCACTCTGAAAGGCCTGATGCCGCACCGGATAGCTACTCCGGCCAATCAGCTCCATAAAGTAGCACTATTACCTCATGCAGTGCTTTCGTGGAGACATCACTGAACTCTATGC
>JAHQWE010000103.1 GCA_019633985.1 Acidiferrobacterales bacterium
AATAGCCTTTTGCTTTCTCAACACACTTGGCTATTGGCTCTTCTTCTAATCGCCAATAGCGCAACACTATTTGGCAACTTCAGTCGTTGATTGGGTTTTTCCGGAGGGGGATCTCGGGTTCGCTACCCGGTTTGCGCCGCTAAGAAAGAGCTCACCCCTTCACCACCTTTGTAACCCGCTCGATGAGTCTCCCAGCGGGAGATCCGCCGCAGGGCGAGTAAAAATATCGGCCTACAATACGCCGAACCTTGTTGAACCAGAGCATCAACTCGTTAATCCGATTCTCCTCTGTATAAAACCAAAACTCCGTCCATCTTATTCGATTCTTTTGCCATCAGCAGCGTCAAATAAATGCAGTGATTCAATAGGCAGTGAAAGCCCCATCCGTTCTGGAATTTGAGCTTCGGCATGGACACCCGGTAGCGCGATGGTTAGCGCGGTGTGACTGTCTTGCAACATGCCATGTACAAGCGTACTCGAACCAAGTTGTTCGACAGCAACTTTTTGCAACCACAAGGTACCTTCCTCGCACCAAAGAAGGTGTTCAGGACGTATCCCGAGATATACCTCACCTTCCGCGTCGACACTGATCGGAATTTCGGTACCATTTGCCAGGGTGATGACTTTGCCCTTCGCCCGACCTGCGAGTAGGTTCATCGACGGGCTTCCGATAAATTCCGCCACAAATAACGTGGCCGGTCGCTCGTAAAGTTCGATTGGTGTACCAAATTGTTCGACGTTTCCGCCATTTAACACCATCAGGCGATCCCCCAGTGTCATGGCTTCAACTTGATCATGGGTAACGTAAACGGAAGTAACACCTAACTCTCGCTGCAGTTTTCGTATCTCCAATCGCATCTGTACACGAAGTTTCGCATCAAGATTGGAAAGCGGCTCGTCAAATAAAAAAACATCCGGTTGTCTGACAATGGCACGTCCCATGGCAACGCGTTGACGTTGGCCACCAGACAGTTGGCGTGGTTTCCGTTTTAGATAATCATTCAGCTGCAAGAGATTGGACGCCTTCTCTACCCTTGCTTGAATATCTTCCTTACTCAGCTTTGCAAGTTTGAGACTGTAAGCCATGTTGTCGAACACGGTCATATGCGGATACAAAGCGTAGTTTTGAAACACCATCGCAATATTTCGCTCCATGGGCTCCAGCGCATTCACCACCCGTTCGCCAATATGAATTTCACCATCGGTGACTGTTTCCAAGCCGGCAATCATGCGAAGCAACGTCGATTTTCCGCATCCTGACGGGCCGACAATCACGATAAACTCTTTATCAGCAATATCGATATCAACACCGTGAATCACCTCATCACGCCCGTAGGATTTCTTGACGCTATGTAGTTTCAAGCTCGCCATAATTCCGCCTATTTTTCCGTATCAACCAGTCCTTTAATAAAAAGATTCTGCATAAAAATCACAACCAATACCGGAGGCAGCATTGCCAGCAGCGCGGTTGCCATGATGACCGGCCACTGTGTCAGATCGTCAGCAGATGGAAACATTTGCTTAATTCCCATCACAATCGTGTTCATCTCAGGGTCTGTCGTCATCAACAGCGGCCATAAATATTGATTCCATCCATAGATGAACAAAATCACAAACAGTGCGGCGATATTGGTTCGGGACATGGGTAGTAAAATATCCAAGAAGAATCTCATCGGTGTTGCGCCATCAACCCGTGCAGCTTCGGCCAATTCATCGGGCACGGTCATATAAAATTGTCGAAAGAGAAATGTCGCCGTTGCTGATGCGATCAAAGGCAGAATCAACCCCGAGTAGCTATTGAGCATGCCAAAGTTGGCAACCACTTCGTAGGTAGGAACAATTCGTACCTCAACTGGCAACATCAAGGTTAGAAATATCAACCAAAAGAAAACGTTTCGCAGTGGAAACCGAAAGTAAACAATGGCAAAAGCCGACAACAAAGAAATGACAATCTTGCCAATGGCAATGCCAAGCGCCATGATGGTTGAGTTGAGCAGCATTTTCCAGACCGGCGCGTTGATGCCAGATAACAAGGCGCTGGAATAGTTGGCGAAGAACTGATCGCCAGGAATCAAGGGCATAGGAGGACGCACCAGATCGTTCGTGGTGACGGTTGACGCAACGAACGCGAGATAGATAGGAAAGCAGACAATTGCAATGCCAATAATCAAACCCAGGTGAACCAGCCAGGTAGCGCGGCCTTTCTTTTCGACCATGCCGCTCATCCCCGCCCTACCTGGTATAAACCCACGTCCAACTGGTGAATCATTAGTAATGCACCCTGCGCTCTGTAAACTTGAACTGGATAATGGTCAATATGCCAACAATCAACAGCAGGATGACCGACTGAGCCGCGGAAGAGCCTAAGTCCTGACCAACAAAACCATCTGCGTACACCTTATAGACCATAATAGTGGTCGCCTGCTGCGGCCCCCCCGCGGTAATGGTATGAATCACGCCAAAGGTTTCGAAAAAGGCGTAAACAATATTGACTACCAATAAGAAAAATGTCGTCGGAGACAGTAATGGGAAAACGATGGTTCTAAATCGATGCCAAAAGTGGGCACCGTCAATTGCAGCTGCCTCAATCACACTTTTCGGCACCGCCTGTAAGCCTGCAAGAAAAAAAAGAAAGTTGTAACTTACTCTTCCCCAGGATGAGGCGAATACCACCAATGCCATCGCCTGCCCATCATTCAACACGTGGTTCCAGTCGTATCCTACCCTGTCGAGATACCAGCTCACTAACCCAACATTCGGTCTGAACATAAACATCCACAGCACACCTGCTACTGCAGGGGCTACCGCATAGGGCCATATCAATAGTGTTCGATAGGTGCCAGAACCTTTGATTATGCGATCCGCCATCAGCGCCAGCCATAATGCTGCCGTCATCGAGACGATGGTCACTAGTAGAGAAAATATGGCTGTGGTTTTGAAGGAGGCCAGGTAATAAGGATCTTCCAACAAAAACTCGAAATTTCCCCAGCCGACAAATTGAGTTTTCAAACCGAACGGATCGGGAATAAATGCCGATTGATAGATCGCCTGACCAGCGGGCCAGAAAAAGAATACCGCCGTAATCAGTAGCTGCGGCAGGATCAGCAGCAATGGTAGCCACCAACCTTTGAAGGTCACCCGTTTTTCCACCGTATGCTCGCAGGCGGTGATTCTGCAAATTACTGCTGCAGAATCACCGGTTATAGTTAGTGACTATCGGTTCGCTTGTTCAAACCGTCGCAGTAGTTGATTGCCCCGTTGCACTGCATTATCCAACGCTGCTTGCGCGGTTTTATCACCGGACCATACTGCTTCAAGCTCCTCATCAATGATGCCGCGTATCTGATCAAAACTTCCTAGACGCAATCCCTTCGAATTTGCGGTTGTGGGTTTGCCGGTCATTTGAAGAATGGCGATATCGGTACCTGGATTCTCTCCATAAAAGCCTTCCGCTTTGGTTTGATCATATGCGGCAATAGTAATGGGGAGATAACCTGTATCCTGGTGCCACTTAGCCTGTATATCTGAGCTTGAAAGGAAGCTAAGAAACTGGCTAACACCTTTGTACTCATCCGCTTCATGCCCTGCCATCACCCACAATGAGGAACCACCAATGATTGTATTTTGCGGCGCACCTTCAGCGTCAGGCCAGAAAGGTAACGGACGAATCTCGAATTCGAAATCCGCTTCTGATTTCACGCCTGCATATCCCGCCGACGACTCTGTAAAAAAAGCACACTCACCAGCTCTAAAGTTTGCACCGCCTTCATTGCGCCGGCCTGCATAGAAAAACTTCCCTTCCTTCGCCCACTTCCCCATCGCACCAATATGTGCCACCTGCAAAGGGCCGTTAAATGCCAGCTCGGTATCCAAAGCGGTGAATCCATTATCTTTGGTTGCAAAAGACACGTCATGATACGCCGACAGGTTCTCAAGATGGACCCAGCTCTGCCACGCAGTTGTTAATACGCATTCCTGACCTGCCGCTTTTAACTTGTCCATGGCCTCATCCACCATACCCCAGGTTGATAGATCCATGTCAGGGTCGAGACCTGCGCCCTTTAAAATATCACGGTTCACATAGAGCACAGGAGTTGAAGAGTTGTAAGGCAATGACAACATTTCCCCTGCCGGCGTAGTGTAATAGCCTTTCACCGGGGGAAGATAGCCATCCGGATCAAACGCTGCTCCGCCCTCTGCCATGACTTCGTAAACTGGTTTAATGGCGCCTTTGGCTCCCATCATCGTAGCGGTACCTACTTCAAATACCATCAGTATATGTGGCTGCTCCCCGGCCCGGAATGCGGCAATACCCGCATTGAGCGTTTCAGAGTAGTTTCCTTTGTTACTACCGACGACAACGTAATCAGACTGCGACGCGTTAAACTTTTCAACCTGCTCTGCAAGGAGATCGCCAAGTCGGCCGGTAAATGCATGCCACCACTGAATTTCAGTAGCTGCTGACACAGGCAAGCTCATTGCAATGAGAGAACTTACTAATAAGAATCTGGATAATATTTTTTTCATAGCTAGGTGGTCCTTTGTCCTGTATGTGGATAGTGGTTTAACGTTACAGCGAAGAACCCAAATTGTTCACCAAAACTGATCGGGTGAAACTGCTAAAGGATCACATACGTAGTAACGGAGTCAAACACAATTATACGGCTTGATCTGTTCGTCATGTCAAACCCGATGGCGAATCAAGCAATACCGAAAATATTTCTTCTGTATGTTCGTATTTTCAATTCGCCGTAAGCAAGTAGTTCTAAATATAGGAGGAATTCCGACATATTTTTGTAATAGAACTATTGTTTGATCTGTAAATCATCGAGAAGACTAAGCAGTCATTTAAGGACGAATGGTATGCTTCAGTGTGAGGGATTGCACAGCCCTTGACAATTAGCAACCTCAACTTGCGAGGTCGATCATTGCATGCAATAGCACATTACATCCCGCCTCGATATCCTCCGGTGTTGCATGCTCTTGTTCGTTATGACTCAGACCCCCTTCACAGGGTATAAAGATCATGGATGAAGGAACAACGCGAGACAACTGAATGGCATCATGTCCTGCACCAGAAACCATCTTTCGATGTTTATACCCTAACTCTTTCGTGGCATTACTCACCGCATCAATACACCCTTGATTAAAACTGACAGGAGGGTTATGCCATATCTCCTTAATCTCTATTTCTACTCCCTCTTCTTGAGAGAGAGTTTTACATTTTTGCCGAAATATTTCCGCCATTTCAGCGAGCTTAAGGTCGTCTGGATGGCGAAAATCGAGGGTTAAAAATACATGTCCCGGAATGGTGTTTCGAGAATTTGGCGATACGCTGATCTCCCCGACAGTACCCACGCCATGGGGGGAGTGACTTCGGGCAATGTGTTGAGAATATTTGATCACATCGGCTGCTGCCGCCAGCGCATCTCTACGACCTAGCATGGGTGTCGAACCCGCGTGTGAATCCTGCCCTTCGATAGTGATATCAAACCATCTCTGTCCCTGACTCCCGGTCACAATGCCGATTTTCTCGCCATTTTTTTCTAGCACTGGCCCTTGCTCTATATGCGCTTCCAGCAATGCTGTCATGGGATGATCCCCGCAAGGTTCGGAGCCTGCATAACCAATACGGGCTAACTCATCTTTCAATATCGCTCCTGCTGAATCCGATCGAGTGTAGGCATATTCTTTTTCAAACAAACCCGCGAACACACCAGATGAAAGCATGGCGGGGGCAAACCGCGACCCTTCTTCGTTGGTCCAATTCACGACTTCGATTGGTACCTTGGTCGTGATATTGTGATCGTTTAAAGTTCGCACCACTTCCAGTGCAGCAAGAACGCCAAAAATACCGTCGTACTTTCCGCCATGCGGCTGCGTATCCAAATGACTACCTGAACAAACAGGCGGTAGCGCGTTATTTTCGCCCGCCCTTCTGGCAAAAATATTCCCCATATCATCCACTGTGACTTCGCATTGTGATGCTTCGCACCATTGCACAAATAAATCTCGACCAGCTTTATCTTCGTCAGTCAAGGCAAGCCTGCGTGACCCACCCTTCTCTCCTCGGCCAATTTCCGCCATCGCGAAAATGCTTTCCATCAAACGCTCGATATTAATTTTAATCATCGTTAATTTCTGATTTGTGTAGAACAGTCGGCAAGCTATACGTCGTCTCGTTTAAGAGACTGACACATACAGTGCACCCCACCCCCGCCCAACGTAAACATTGACATATCAGGAGCGAAAACCTCATACCCTAACGCCCGCATTTTCTCGTTCAATTTGACACTGCTGGACATTGACAAGACTTTCTTATTCCCGAGCGCAACTAGATTAACTCCAAGGTCTTTGGCTTCTGCGAAATCGACATCAACAAAATTAAAGTCTTTTTTGCGCAGCCAATCGATAACCCAACCTTCGAGCGCATCAAGGCAGGTTACAACTAATTTATTATCAAGCGGTACGACTAAACCATCCATGTGCACAAACAATGCAGGGATAGGAACGACTTCGCAATCCCAACCCTGCTCACGAACAAACCCCGCAACCTGTTCCGAGCCCTCTTGTTCAGATCGTTCACCACAGTATCCGATCATGACTAAACCCGGTTCCAGGATAACGAAATCACCACCTTCAAAGTGACCTGCGGTAGCAAACTTCCAAATCGGAATATGATTCTCTTGGTAAAACTTGATCACGGTCGCGTAGTCTGCGCGGCGGCATTTCAGCTGCATATGACAAATAAGCGCACCCCATGGGGTCATCACGCTATTGTCTCTGGCAAAGAAATTTCGATGTAAAACCGGGTCTGAATCCAAATAGTGGCAGGTCACCCCTGCTTCTTCTTCGTAGATGCGGACCATTTCTTTAAATTGCGCCTGTGCCAGATCAAAATCAAACGTCACACCAGTCTTGTGCATATTCTTAAGCGTACGCCCAATCAATGGACCTGCTTCCACCCATTTAAAATAATCTGGCCTCCCTAGCAAAACGTCACGTAACACACCGTAGTCATTATTAATTCCCCAATACCCTGGGTCCCGATGAGCGGTTTCGGAGTTGTTTGCTGTTATTGGCTGTTGTATTTGCTTATTCATCGCTTTTTACCCTGGTGATTGATTTATAGATGGTCAGGAAACTTTCGTGTAGTGGCTTGTACCTGACACTCGCATGTCTGCTGTTACGGGAAATATCACAAGAAAGCATATTTAAATAAATATCAATATGTTAATTTATACTTAAAAGTTTAATTAAGTAAAATTTGAATTACTGTTTACCTATTGGAACAACGCAGCTTAAAAAATATCGATATCAATCGTCTACGAATATTTAGCACCGTGGTGAGTTGTGGTGGCTTTGCCCCTGCTGCAGAGCGTCTCGGTATGAGTGACGCAAGCATCAGCATTCATATGTCTAAGCTTGAGACTTCGCTGGGAGCGATTTTGTGCACCCGTGGCAGAGGAGGATTTGAACTGACTCCAGAGGGAGAGAAAATTCACGAGGCCAGCTTGGCGCTCATGCTTTCCCTAGATAGCTTCACTGCCTCAGTGGGTGCTGCTAAGGGGCAGCTAATTGGCAATATGCATCTGGGAGTTATTGACAACACCGTTTTCGACTTCAATTTGAATATTCCAGAAGTGGTGAAGCGAGTAAAAGAGATCGCGCCGGACATCGAAATATCTATTGACACACAATCTCCATCTGATCTCTGCCAAGGGGTTCTCAATCAAAACTTGCATTTAGCGGTTGGGGTATTTTACGAACATCACCCAGGCTTGAAATACATTCCACTCTGCGATGAAAAAATGACGCTATATTGTGGGAAACACCATGCTCTTTATCGCTCAAGGAATTTAACGGTCGATGACATCGAAAAGCATCCATTTGTAGAACGGAACTATGGCTCAACTCTTTCCAATGTCAACATTCCCCTGGAACCTAGAGTCTCCGCCTTTACCTCGAGCCTGGAGGCCACCCTGCTACTCATACTCTCTGGGGAATACATCGGCTTTTTACCCAATTACTACGCTCAACAATGGTCAGATTCCGGTGAAATCAGGACCTTGCTGTCGCAATCCCTGCATGTAAAAACAGAAGTGTCTGCGCTGGTTCACCCTCGACCGGTTAATGCACAAATCACGGAGTTACTACTGAATCTTGTCATTCAATCATCTGCCGGGCTACCAGACAGTTAGCGTCGGAAGAGAGGTTGAATCTCAGCAATCTCAAACCACGTATTCTTCGTGCCTTTCCCTTTAGTTTGACAAAATACTTGACAAAAATTACCGGTATACTGCCCGTAAATATTTTTAGGTGTACCCATCAAGTTCCTTTTAGCCAGTTTTGTAGTTTTTGTGGCACTCGGTAACACTGTGCTACCGAGCCTCGCACAATCATCTATGCAGACGATCTACCCCCTGCTTTTGGATGACGGTTCCCCGGCAAACGAAATCGATCCTGCGTTTGGCGATTCTCCTTATCTAAATTTCGACGGCACAGCAGACTATGTGAGCATGGGGACGATCGATATTGCAGGTTCTGCGTTAACGATTGAAAGTTGGTTTAACAGCGCCGATCTTGAAAATTGCGCATCGGTAGACTGCCGTATCGTTTCGAAATCAAACGGCACAGCTGAAACTCAACACTACTGGATGTTGAGTACCATAGGATCGAGTAGTGGCCCGGATGTGGTCTTACGCTTTCGTTTAAAAATCGGTGGTGTGACCTCGACCTTAATCGCAGCAGCCGGTCTGCTTTCTGAAAATACCTGGTACCACGCTGCAGCGGTGTATGATGGAAGTCAAATGCGACTTTACTTAAACGGGTTGCTTGTTGGCTCCGCAACGAAGTCCGGAAGCATGAGCCAAAACAGCGCCATCCCGGTTTGGGTGGGTGGGAATCCGGAGGTTGCGAACCAACGGCCTTGGAACGGATATATCGACGAAGTGAGAATTTGGTCGACCGCGAGAACACAGAATCAAATAGCCACAAACGCCTATCGGCAAATCAACCCAAATGAATCGGGCCTGGTTGCCTACTATCGCTTTGATGAAGGTTCGGGACAAGCTATTAGTGACAGTGCTGGTGACCATCACACTTATCTTGGTAGCTCGTTGACCGTAGACGAGAATGATCCCAGCTGGTCAGTTCCGGATACAGAACCGCCGACCGCGCCAACAAACTTACAAGTGTCAAACGCGGCCAGTAACAGTATTGATATATCTTGGATGCCCAGCTCGGACAATAGTGGTGTGGCATTCTACGAAGTGCTTCGCGACAACCTAGCTGTTGCTCAGGTCGACGCATCTGACACAATGTTCAGCGATATCGGGCTGATACCTAATACCAGTTACCACTACGCAGTTGCCGCTGTAGATTCGTCTGGAAACCGGTCTGATAATTCCTCTAGTGTGATGGGTGTTACCGGTGCGCCAGACAGCGCGGCGCCTTCTACTCCCGCAAACTTCAATGTCAGTGACCCAACCGCAACCAGCCTGCGGTTAAGCTGGAATGCAAGTACGGATACCGGTGGATCGGGTTTGCTCAGATACAATATTTTTTATGCTGATGGCTCCCTTGCAGGTACCGTTATACACCCAACCTTAAGCTATATCGATTCAGGTCTATCACCGGAAGCGAGTTACTCCTACTACATCACAGCTGTAGACGGAGCGGAGAACGAATCCGCAGTCTCATCAACGGTAAGCGGAACTACCTTAGAACTTTCTACCTCGTCTTGGGAAGCGGCAACAGCAAGCAACGATATGAACCAAATATTAGCGTGGTATCAAACTAATACCGGGTTTGACGGGGTGGGCTGCGTTAATCCTACCCTGGGTAGAGTACCTACCGCAGCAGACCTAACAACCTACACAGGCCCAAGTCAGATTACCGTTGACGGTACAGTCATCGAAAACAAAAGAATCAGCGGCAGTCTAATTATCTCCGCGGACAATGTGACTATTCGTAATTCTGTTATTGATATCAATGGTGCATACAGCTATGCAATTGCGATTGGGGGAAACCCTTCTTTGAACTATGGCAGCAATTGGAACGTACATTGCGTCACCATAGAAAACTCGGTTTACGAGAGTTCACAGAACTATGAAGACCGAGGCAATCGCGTGATGCATATCACCACACCTGGCACCGCTCGATATATTAAAAATCTCGATGGTTTTGGCAGCGGTATTAATGGCCAAAGCTCCGGCATGGTGCTGGAATACAACTATATCGAACACATCGTACGTAGCCCCGGTTCACACAATACGAGTATGGGGTTACGCAGCCAAGGAGCGCCTCTCAGCAACTTCACGATAAGGAGAAATTTACTTCGAGATGGCACCTCTAGCGCATTTAGTTTCTATACCCGAGCGGCTGGATTACACGAAAACATCCTGATTCAGGAAAATATTTTTGATCTACCGCATACCACGTCGACAAACTACTGTGTTAACTACGACGGTAAACATCCTGCATATCCTAGCTATACCATGTCGAACGTTCTCTACGACAGCAATATTTTTGGCCAATCGAACGGATCCGCAGTCTGCGGATCGAGCGGCCCAAGGAACGGCGGGTGTGATTTGCAATCGGGCCCTGGGATTTGCGAAATCACCAACGAACGGTATATCGATGGGAACGCGTTGTGAAGGCTAGCGGGAAATCGACTTTCAACCTGAAACTTCAAAACAGCGTTTGTCTTGTCTGATGGCTAATTGTTTCAGAGCATTCGCATAACGAAGCGCCAACGAAATCGGGGCGAGAATAAATATCATTCCCCTGAAGCACTAACGGCCAACTCCGTTCTGCCCCAAAGCTGTTTAGAGCGATACAGCTATTCCATGCTGGGGTTTTACTCTGCCCCAAACTCAACCGAATCTCCTTACTCTCTAGACATCTTGCGGTATTGGCTCGGTGTCATAGAAACAAGTTTTTTAAACATTTTTCGGAATGAGCTATCATCTTTGTAGCCACATTGATTGGAAATTTCTGAAAAAGTTAAATCTGAAACCTCCAGCAATAATTTGCATCTTTCTACTCGACTTTCCTGGATATATGTCAGGGGTGATCTTCCTATAGATCTCTCGAAATGACGGATCAGGGTTCTTTCGCTGACGGAAATGAATTTAGCAATATCTTCCAGTCGAATCGTCGTTCCCAGATTTTTCTGTATCCAAAAATCGGCTCGATTGACCACTGCATCCGTGGTCTGGATCTGGGAAATAAATGATAGGGGCGCCTGCGTCCGATTCTCGAAGTTGGTCATCATGTAGCGCGAGATAGTTTTGGCAAATCGTTCTCCTTGAAACTCGCTTACAATAGACAAGTGTGTGTCTTGCCATGAACTAGGGGCTCCAGAGCACCAAACCTTGCCTTCTTTCACACAGCCAACTTTCTTGTCGATCCTGATGTTCGGATATCGCTCGCGAAACAACGCATCGAACCACCACGCCGTTGAGGCTTTCTTTCCATCCAACAATCCGGCTTCTGCCGGTAGAAATACACCTGTTCCTGTTGCCACCAAAAGACGAAATTCAGAAATATTATTTGACAACCAGGCTGCCAGTGGCCGCCACATTTCCAGCGCTTCGACGAACTTGAGTTTGGTTGTCATCGAAAATGGCTGACAGATCACTACACTGTTGGAAGGAATTGAGTGAATGTCGCCATCAACCGAAACCACATATGAATTGGAACAGCATATCGACTTACCGTTAGGAGATACCAGGACGACATCAAAATAATCTTCCTCCTTGCCGGAAATCTGCTTGTACAGAATATTGGCAATCGTAAATAGATCGGCTCCGCCCATCATTACGCCTGCACTGCAGCCATCCATTCCGAGTATGGCGATAGTTTGTGTCATTGAGCTGATTCGTGGTTAATCGATTCCATCGTTTGAGATTCGTCTGTTTTCACCCGGTTTTTGGCAATATCTGCCCTCCTGATAGAAATATTTAGCAACTAGCATGTACATGCCTACGTGAATCGTTCCCAGGCAATTTTTTTAACCTACCGAACCATACTAAATTATGACTCTATCAAACACGAAACTGCTCGCGATACTCTCAACTATCTGTCTTTTTAGCGCATCGCCGATTGTTGGCCATGCGGGCGAAACTCTAAACGATGATCAATTAAAGGCGCTGTTGGTCGGAAACTTCTTAAAGGTAGACTATACGTATTCAGGCGATCAAATACATATGTGGGAGTTTTACCAGAAGGATGGATCGATTACCGGTGGTTCAGATGAATTTGGACCATATTCGGCAAGTTACACAATCAAGAATGGTGAAATCTGCCCTAATTATGCCGAAGGGTTTGAAGCTTATGAAGGCTGCTACAGCTACCAGCATATCTCTGGAAACCAATACAAGCTTGTCAACATTACCTGGCCGGAAAATCCATCGGTGTTAAACGTCACTATTGTTAAGGGGTTACAAGGGAATCTTCAGAACAACTAAGGTCGGGTTCTTCCCGCTTAGCAAGATTGGAATCAGAGTATCGGCTTGTGTCAATTGACACCCCGATACTCTGACTCAATGATTTGAACACATCGGTAGAAAAAAGGACGAAAGAAAAACCGGGAATGATCTATTTTCCTAGCTAGATCAATAAATTCAACCGTCCCAGGTTTCCCAATAACCGGTATACTAGTGACTATATTAACGATAGCTGGTCGTTAGATTCGGTGTTTTAATGCATTGAAAGGGATACGTCGATATACATGCGGCACGTAAGTATCGACACACACTTATAATCAGTCCTGAGGTGAAACTTTACCGACTTGCCGAACTATGCGTAGCTATTGATGCAAAAAAACTAGGTTTTGGCATATAGGGAATGAGGATATCGCTTTAGCGGAAAAAATTTTGCAGAGTTTGGAGAAAATCATCTATGTTGACGATCAATTGGATATTCGACTGGTTGCTGAGTACGCGCTGACAAACATAGGGAACTTCGACCTATTGATGTGTGAGAGTGGAGAAGAAGCGCTCACCAAAATTGAGGAATATGATCCTGATTTGATCTTACTCGACGTGATGATGCCAGGAATTGATGGCCCAGAAACATTGTCAAGAATACGCAGAATAGCACGGTTCAAAACCACTCCCGCTATTTTCATTACCGCAAAAATTTTCCCTAGTGAAGTGCATGATCTCATGTCATATGGGGCAATCGACGTCATCGCAAAACCGTTCGATCCAGTGACGCTGAGTTCAAGAATTCAATCAGTCTGGGATGAGTTAGAGGGATAGGTAACTGATGAATCGGAAAAATTTCTTATGAAGAGCGGGAGCATCCCAGAGAACGAACCTGAACGATTAGCTAAGTTACGGTCGCTGGACATATTGGATACTTTGGAAGAAGAAGCCTATGATGATTTGACTTTATTAGCGGCGCAAATTTGTGACACACCGATTGCCTTGGTCAGCTTGATCGATGAATCACGCCAATGGTTTAAATCCCACCACGGGCTCGACGCCCAAGAGACACCACGTGAATACGCATTCTGTGGGCATGCAATTCTTCAGGAAGACGTTTTTGTTGTGGAAGATACGGAGAAGGATGATCGCTTCAAAAATAATCCTTTGGTCACTGGTTCTCCCAATATTAGATTCTACGCCGGAGCGCCTCTTGTTTTAGAGAATGATATTCGCATTGGTACGCTGTGCGTGATCGATAGGCGGTCTCGTGAGATTACTGAAAAGCAAAAGTCTTCACTTGCTGCGCTGTCAAGGCAGGTAGTCGCACAATTAAATTTACGTTTAAGACTTAAAGAAATGCATGCGCTTGATAAAGCCAAGGATGAATTTCTGTCAATGGTGAGTCATGAATTGAGAACCCCCATGACATCATTGATCGGGTCATTGAAAATTCTAGAGTATCAATCCGAAAATCTAGAACAATCGTTGCGGCCAATGATGGATATCGCTGTAAGAAACGGGGATCACTTGCTCAATATCGTTAACGATATTCTTGACCTAGCAAAAATGGAGGCGGGGAAGCTGGAACTAAACCGCGTTACACTCGATTTGATTGAAGTAGCGAAAACTTCTCTTGATTTAAACCAGCCCTATTTTTTAGATTGTGAATGCCAAGCTGAATTAAGGGTGCCAGAAAAGGATTCCGCTATTCTGGTTCAGGCAGATAAAAAGCAACTACAGCAGGTGGTAACAAACTTGGTATCAAATGCAGCGAAGTACTCACAAAGAAACGGCAAAATCATTGTGTCGATTGAAGTGGTGAATAATGTCGCTGAGCTCAGCGTAACTGATTTTGGAGAAGGGATTGCGATCGCTGAGCAAGGAAAGTTATTTCGAAAATTTCAGCAATTGGACCATACCAAAAACGGTAAACATCCTGGCACGGGGCTCGGGCTCAATATCTGTAAGCATATTTTGAACGCACATTATAGCGATATTGAGTTTGAGTCTATTCCCAATGAACAAACAAGATTCTTTTTTAAATTACCTGTAAAGAGTTAGTAATCTTGGGCTTCTTGGGGCAATATTTGACTGCAATCGTTCTGTACAGAAAATTCTGTTTGACTTTGCGGGGAGTATTCATATATAGCACCTTTATTTTTCCTGGAATGTAATGTTTGGGCTCGAATACAGCTGAACTATTTGGCTATCGCGATCCGGCTTCATAGCAGATTCTGCTGGAGCGCAAATCGCTGAACAATTTTATCAACGAGGCATTCAATTCATCAGTTGCCTTTCTCTATGAGTTTAACTGGGGAATTGATCATAAATTTTCAAAGTGAAAAATAGAGAGATAAATATGAAAATTAAATTACTTTTAGTGTTCTTTTTTTGCTCGTTTTCGCAGTTATCATCGGCGGATTATATTCTTAAGATTGGAGAAGACGCCTATGAAATGTTTCTCGACGAAGAAGTTCTAATTGAAGTTGATGGTAAATATCTGCCGGTTAGCTTGTTCCAAAAAGACATATTAACGTATCAAACTGATAATTTTTCGTTCGAGTACCCGAAGGACTATTCACCCTCAAAGACAGATCTTGGGGATGGTGTTTATCAGTCGGCGTTGATAACCCCGCTGGGAAGCCTGGTTTTGATTCAGGAGCATCTCACCTCTGATCCTTCCGGGTTGATCGATTTGATGATTCACGAATTAACAAAAGAAGAACAGGAATATGGCTATAGAATTACTTCCGCAGATACATCTATAACGTTATCGGATGGCACTTATTTGGAAGGAAAGATCGTTACATCAAAATATAAGGGATCGGACATTGATAGGATCATATACACCTATGGTGTCAAAGATTCCGGATTGCTCATAGTCACGCAAGTTGATCACGAAAGTGAGCCGACTGGCGAAGAATTAATTTCCGGAATTATTGACTCTTTAAAAATTTCCATGCGTTAGTTCAATTTAGGAGAATATAGATCGAATGGTAGATCGGGGTCTGGTTTCTATTTAGTGGAATTTTCTACTTGTAATCTCAACTATTTTTTGAGGGGATTACGAAGTTTCGTTTACCGTTGTCACTTTGTTGTGTTTTAAAAAACCCTGTTATGAAATACGTTACTTCGTTGTTGATGATTAATACATTAGCCTGTTCATGAAAAAAATATTCCTGAAACCTCTGAGAGATATTGCTGGGTATTATTATCGGTCGCTTGGCTATTATTCCCTCAATAAGTTTGGGGAACAGTATCGACTTGATCCGTATCACATGTGGTTGTGGAGAAAGGTGAAGCAGGATAAATGGGAGCCTGAAACCTTTGATATCCTCACGCGATTCCTGGAGGAAGATTCGATTTACTGCGATATTGGTGCATGGATAGGTACAACTTCGGTTCTTTGTGCTGCGGCTAAATGTAAACATATATACGCCATAGAGCCTGACAAAGAGGCATTTCGTCATTTGCTATGGAATATAAAACTAAACAATATTGAGAATATCTCTTCTTATAATTTCGCACTCTCAGAAAAAACAGGTGTGTCCCGGATGGCGCCCTTCAAAGGCAAAGAAGGGGACAGCACATCCAGCCTGATTCATAAGGAAGCGGATGTGAATGGCACCCCGGTTACAACCATATCATGGGCAGATTTTCTGAAGTGGATGGATCTCGACAGAATCGACTTTATTAAAATAGACATTGAAGGGGGCGAATTTGATTTTCTTCCCTCAATCCAGTGGTATCTGGACCAGTACAAGCCCATCGTCTATTTATCAACACATGCACCTTACCTCGACCCAGGTGAACGAAAAGCGGCAATGGAAAAAATTGCAAATACGTTTGCAGGCTACACCTACTGCAGAAACTCTGATATGGAGGATGTAGGATTGGGGGCGTTGACAGCTCCCGTAGCATTGGAAAAATTTCGTTCGTTTGTCTTTGAACCTTAATGAGAACCGGGACAGATCTATTTATATGCCTTATCCTGTTCTTTTCGGGGCCTGCCAGGTTTCGCGTATTCAAGGCGAACGCCCGTACGTCGCTCTATTTCATCGATAAACTTGTTGGAGCCTGTCAATCGATTGCTCTCAAGTCTTTCAGATATAAATATATTCTCCGAAACGGCAACGTCTTGTTTGCAATAATGTTGATAATGATCACCAGACATACCAACTAATGATAACAGAGCACTTCAGCTCAATAGAAATCCTAGGTGAATCGAAAATCAAAAGACAGAAGTTCTGTCCGGTATTGTTTCCTAGAATTTTCTTAATGAATATGGTAGAGCTGCAGATTCAAAGGAATGTCTACTCAATTCTCAGGAAGGCATGGACTTTTGTATTTCTGTTTGGAGCCCTTCGAAACTTCCTCATTAATGCTGCGGTACTAAGACTCAGGGAAGGTCACAGTCATTATCAGGCAAGTCAGATGTGCCAGATTTGTGCCAATCCAATTGGTTTTTGTGCCAATTTACGGGCGTTTACTGGCACTTAGATAGATGGCAAGCGTTGTAAGTGATTGATTAATATAAAACTGCTACTCTGACAGCCCGCACTCATAATGATGGGGTCCCCTGTTCGAATCAGGGCGTAGCCACCATTCAATCAAAAATTTACGTACGTTTTTCTCAGGCCCTTTTATTCCTTTGTTTCAATTTTGTGCCAAAAAGAGAAGGAATGACTTATCGGCCAGCGTAATCTATCTAACATTCCTGGGGGAAAACGCTGAGGCAATCGAGAAAAAAGAAAATTAACATAATAGCGGCGCTAATACATAGTCCTCCGAAACAGGAATAGTCTACGTTTATTCAGAATGACGGCGTCTACTTCAATCGACAATGCAATCCTTAATTACTTTTCGGATTGCAGCACCAGATACCTAACGAGCAGTGTGGTTTTCTAGGAATTAAAAACTGTCGATTTTCGACCCAACCACCCCATAAAAAACTCTACCCAGCATCTCTGCTCCCTTGCACCAACACCCAAGGCGAAACTACTACCGCCCAAACTGCGGCGTTCGACGCATTCCACTTTATTGCATCTTCATCGGTGGCTTTCCAAACTTGATTTCGTTTCATCAAAATGGAGATACGTTTGCGGTCATCTTCGACAAAGCTCTTTGCGATGCTCACAAGGTCTAGACCATCTTGCACCACAATCACCACACCTGTCGCAAATAGCCTCGCCAGTTCATTCCACTCGATTTTCGCGGTCTCGCGATTGAGTTTTTGCTCCATACTTTCGTCGCCTGAGTCATTGGAGGTGGGGGTGTCTATAGTCATTCGTCGATCGTAAGGGATGAATGTCTCGTAACTAGCCGACCGTTTGGTAGTAGAGATTTTGAGGGTGATTTGCCTGGGCGAAGAACAGCCAACGTTCAGCAAGTAGTCCTAGAAATTGTACGATAAAAGCGATCCAAACTAAGATCGGTTGGGATAGTTGTACCGAGATAGCGAGCAAAAACAACGGAACAATAAAAACGAGGGTCAACACAATTCCCCGCATATTTGCCATGAGTTTTTCACTGCAATGATGAAAGAAAGCCCGGGTATTAAAAGAGCCCCCTGTCATGCCCATCGACCGTTGAGTAATATGTCGATGCTTAATACCTATCGCCGTTTGAATATTAGAGTGCGCTTTAATTCGACTGTTGCGGTAGAAGGCGAATAATTTTGTCATCATGGATGTCGCTGTGACGATCATTCCTACGAGCAAAAACTCAATGGCGACTGGCTCGCCGAGCAAGAAAGCCAGGCCGGAGGCTAGTAGTAATCCAGATGTAATCCCAAGCAGGGTGAAGTTAATCACAGTCACCGCAGAGGCCCATTCTTGCAAGAACTTGATACAGGCATAGATCATGCTGGTGCATAAAAAAAGCAAAACCATAATCGCAACACCAATCCATCCTATCCATTGGGTACTCCCCTGACTCCCCATGTCTTGCCAATGAATCCAGGCATAGACTAACGACACCAACATGGCCATCGGTAATACAATCACCTCTCTCGATAGCCAGGAGGTTCTCCATTTGGTGGCTGCGCGCCAGGCACGCTCGGGCCGGCCAAGATGAAAGAAAGAGGCGATCAAACCTGCCACTAATAATGTGAATACCACCAATGAAGCGACTACAGGAAATGAGCCGCTTCCAGATTGATGGAGGTAAGGCGCACCAACGACTGTTGCAATAAACAACCCCTGGCCTGCGCCAATGAGTGTTGTTAAAAATATAACGGAAAATGCAGGGTTCATTTCATCGTCTTCCTGAGCTTACCAACTGGTGACGTCATCCAGAGTGGTTTGTTTGACCGGGCCTGTTGGATAAACATCTTCCTTGTGTAGCGGGTTATCCTCCCGCACCAGTTCATCTTCATGGATTGTGATACGGGTTTTACGCCTGGGCAAATAGTGATTGGCCGGGCTGGTACCCCATTCAGGCATCAACTGATATCCCCCCTCTTCTCTAATCGCTTGTGAAACCGTTGAATCTGGATCATGTATATCTCCGAATAACCTTGCACTCGTTGGACAGGCTAAAACGCAAGCAGGTTTCCGCTCCATTTCAGGCAGTTTTTCATCATAGATACGGTCTACACATAGCGTACATTTTTTCATGACCTTTTGTTGACTATCGATTTCTCGAGCGCCATAAGGGCAGGCCCATGAGCAGTACTCACAGCCGATGCACTTGTCGTAGTCAACCAAAACAATGCCATCTTCTTCGCGTTTGTAACTTGCCCCGGTCGGACAAACTGGTACACAGGGCGGATCTTCACAGTGCAAACAACTCTTGGGAAAGTGCACTGTCTCACAATTTGGGTATTGCCCTACTTCATAGGTTTGCACGCGATTAAAGAATGTACCCGTCGGGTCAGAGTCATACGGGCGTTCGTCGGGCATCGAGCCAGCACTCCCCGATGTATTCCATTCCTTGCAGCTGGTTACGCAGGCGTGGCAACCGACACAGACATTGAGATCGATCACCAGGGCTAGCTGTTTGCTCATGACTTATGCCCTCGATCGTCTTCGCCACCAAACCACTTCTTCAGTAGCGCACGGGGTGCTTCTCCACCAGCAAAATAAGTGAGCCACGGTTTTCTTTCCTGCGCGACGCCTGGCAATGGCTTCATCGCATCAAATTGCGGCAAACTCACTGATCCACCCTGCTCTGCTTTGATCACCCTGACCTGCACGTCATACCAGGCCGCCTGCCCGGTAATGGGATCTGAGTTTGAATAGCTGTCATCATCAGTTTGCGGTAGCTCTTCTGAAATCAGGTGATTTAATAAAAAGCCTTTTTTGGATTCATCGCTCTGTTCCGAGAGATTCCAGGCACCGCTGGCTTTGCCAATGGCATTCCATGTCCAGACAGTGCCAGGCTCCACCGCTTCGCTAAAGCGGCACATACATTTCACCTTGCCCCACATTGATTCTATCCACACCCAATCCCCATCGTTAAAACCCTGTTCCAATCCTATCTGCGGG
>JAHQWE010000104.1 GCA_019633985.1 Acidiferrobacterales bacterium
GCAAAACGTTCAATACTCTCTGCGATGCTGCAGTTGATATTATGTTGACTAAAGGTTTCTGAGGCAGCAGCGAAGATAGCGACTTCATCTGCTTTGGCTTTCTGGGCAAACTGGTATCCCATCTTGTTGGGTGTCAGCGCAGCGTAAACCACGCCGTCGTGTCGTTTGATGCCGCCCATCACGACGGGTGCATCTTTCATTTGTGGCACCCACTTAGGTGACACAAAGCTGGTGACTTCAATTTTGCTGAAACCGGCTTCCGAAAGCATGTTCACCAGCTGTACTTTAGGTTCAGCTTTAATTTTCGCCTTTTCGTTTTGTAGTCCGTCTCGAGGTCCGACCTCAAAAATTTGAACGTATTCACTCATGATGATTTCTCTTCAATTTCTTCCAGATGCAACAGTAGTGCACCAGCTTCTACCTGGTCCCCAGGCTGGACATGGATCTCCGCGATGACACCTGACCGTGCCGCAACCAGAGAGTGTTCCATTTTCATGGCCTCCATTTGTATCAAAATTTCGCCTTCGGAGACAGAGTCGCCGATTTGAACTTTTGTCGCAATTATGTTCCCAGGCATCGGTGCAACGACAGTATCACTTCCCCCGCCCTCGCTGTGTTTTGCTGCTTCAAGCGAATTTGGTACTGAGAATAGCCAGGATTCGCCATTAAAAAAAACGGTAATTTCATTTCCACTGGCATGCCAATCAAGCCTGACAGTAAAACCGTCAACCTTAATATTTTGCATCGCATCATGCGGCTGATTTTTGCCGGGAAAGACGTCAGCAACGCACCATTCACCGTCAATTTCTAGTCTGACCCCAGATCTGTGACCCAAAATGGACTGCACGGAGAGCTCTCGGCCCTCAAAATTTAGACGTAAAGTCTGTTCGCTATATCCCCAATTTCGCCACCCCTTTAGCTCGTTCCAAACGCCATGAACACGGGCTTCCTGAGAATTGATTATGCCAAGACGATATAGACAGGCGACGACGATTGCAGGTTTGGGAATAGTGTTCGAGCGTGACAGCAACTCCCTGTTGTTCTCAATCAACGCGGTTGTGACATCGCCTTGCACGAATGATGGGGCGCGGCACAACCTGCTAAGGAAACCAGTATTGGTGGTACTTCCTCCAATGCGGGAGCTAGACATCGATGACTGCAGTTTTTGTAGTGCTTCGTTACGATCTCTGCCATAGACTATCAGCTTGGCAATCATTGGATCATAGAACGGGGAGATAGTGTCTCCCTCTTGAACGCCGGTGTCGATACGAGCTTCACTCGGGAACTTCAGATAATCCAGCGTTCCTGTGGCAGGAAGAAAGTTGTTGTCGGCGTCTTCGGCGTAAATCCGGGCCTCCATAGCGTGGCCGCCTAAAGGAATTTCGCTTTGCTGGAGCGGCAGAGACTTACCCTCTGCCACAGCGATCTGCCAGGCAACCAAATCAATATCGGTTATGGCTTCCGTGACCGGGTGTTCAACCTGCAACCTCGTGTTCATTTCCATGAAATAGAAACGATCTTCGCGTAAACCGTCACTGGCATCAACGATGAATTCAACCGTGCCAGCGCCGACATAATGCACCGCTTTGGCAGCGGCTACCGCTGCCTGGCCCATTGCATTTCTCATGTCATCAGTCATCCCGGGAGCGGGCGCTTCTTCGATCACTTTTTGATGACGCCGCTGCAAAGAGCAGTCCCGTTCGTAGAGATGAACCATGTTTCCAAGGCGGTCCCCAAACACTTGCACTTCGATATGGCGCGGTGAAGCGACATACTTTTCAATAAGTACGCTATCGTCACCGAAGCTGGCCATGCTCTCTCGCCTCGCACTATCCAATGCGAGATCAAACTCAGCGGCGCTTTCCACTTTTCGCATACCTTTGCCGCCTCCGCCAGCGCGGGCCTTTATCAGAACTGGATAACCGATTTCCTGGGCCTTGATGGCCAGTAGTTTCGGATTCTGGTCAACGCCATGATATCCCGGAACGATAGGAACGCCAGCTTGTTCCATCCGAACCTTGGCGGCGTCCTTGAGCCCCATTGCCTCGATTGAATCCGCATCGGGACCAATAAAGATAATTTTCTCCTGTTGCAAAGCACGCACAAATTCTGGGTTTTCCGAAAGGAATCCATAACCCGGGTGCACAGCATCTGCATTGGTCAGCTTGGCTGCATTGATTATTTTGTCAATCTGAAGGTAGCTCTCAGAAGCCGCTGAAGAACCAATCCAGACTGCTTCAGAGGCCATAGAAACATGCAATGCATGGCGGTCAGCGTCAGAGAATACAGCGACAGAGGTGATCCCTAAATTGTCTAATGTACGAATAATTCGGCAAGCGATTTCTCCCCGATTGGCGATGAGTACTTTTTGTATCATTTCAAATTCTATAGATCCCAATCACATTCGAAACAATCCAAAGCGGGTATCGGCAATTGGAGCGTTGAGACTAGCGGCTAAAGAAAGCCCTAAAACATCTCGACTCCGCGCTGGGTCAATAATGCCGTCATCCCATAATCTTGCTGAGGCATAAAGTGGATGACCCTGGTGTTCAAACTGATCTACTACCGGCGCTTTGAATGCCTGTTCTTCCTGCTCGCTCCAGCTTCCACCCTTGCGTTCGATGCCATCGCGCTTGACGGTTGCCAACACTCCTGCAGCTTGTTCTCCCCCCATCACGCTGATACGACTGTTGGGCCAGGTCCAAAGAAAACGTGGGCTAAACGCACGACCGCACATGCCGTAGTTGCCCGCACCAAAACTGCCGCCAATGATGAGGGTATGTTTCGGTACGCTGGCGGTGGCAACAGCGGTAACCAGCTTGGCACCGTCTTTAGCAATCCCTCCTGCTTCATATTGCTGCCCAACCATGAACCCGGTGATGTTTTGCAAAAACACAAGCGGCAGTCTGCGTTGGCAGCAGAGCTGTACAAAGTGCGCACCCTTCAGTGAAGATTCCGAAAACAACACGCCGTTGTTGGCGATGATGCCGACCGCCATGCCGTGAATCTGCGCGAAACCACAAACGAGGGTTGTGCCATACCGCGCCTTGAACTCATCGAACCGGGATTCATCGACTAAACGAGCAATGACTTCTCGCACGTCGAAAGGTTGTCTCGGATCAGCGGGAATGATACCCGCCAATTCTTCTGGGTCGTACCTGGGAGGCAACCCTGGCGATACGCCGGATACCTCTGCGCCAGGAGTACCAAGATTGGCTACAGCCCGTCTGGCGAGGGCAAGCGCGTGTCGATCATCCTCAGCAAGATGGTCCGACACACCG
This sequence comes from Acidiferrobacterales bacterium, assembly GCA_019633985.1. GTDB lineage: Bacteria > Pseudomonadota > Gammaproteobacteria > Arenicellales > Poriferihabitantaceae > VYFG01. Next base: position 3,282 of record JAHQWE010000104.1, read on the forward strand.
GAGAGCCTGGTATGTACGTCAGCCCCACCCAAGTCTTCTGCACTGACAACTTCTCCTGTCGCAGCTTTGACCAACGGTGGCCCAGCCAAGAAGATGGTGCCTTGATCGCGAACGATAATCGACTCATCAGACATCGCCGGAACGTAAGCGCCTCCCGCTGTACACGAACCCATCACGACAGCAATTTGCGCGATGCCCTGCGCGGACATGTTTGCCTGGTTAAAGAATATTCTGCCGAAGTGATCCCGATCCGGAAATACTTCGTCCTGATTAGGCAAATTCGCGCCGCCGGAATCGACAAGATAGATGCAGGGCAGTCGATTTTCTTCGGCTATCTCCTGGGCACGCAAATGTTTCTTCACGGTTAACGGATAGTATGTGCCACCTTTAACCGTGGCATCGTTACATACAATCATGCACTGTCGGCCCTCAACATTTCCGACTCCGGTGATTAATCCGGCGCTCGGTGCGGCATTGCCATACACGTCATAGGCGGCAAACAAACCGGTCTCAAGAAATGGCGAACCGGGGTCAATTAACTCCTGGATACGATCTCGTGGCAACAGCTTTCCCCGATCCAGATGGCGTTGTCTCGCACTTTCACCACCGCCCATCATTACGATTTCGGAAGCGTCTTCAATCGTTTTTCGAGCTGCAAACATCTTTTGCTGGTTTTCAGCAAAGTCTGCGGAAGAGGGCGAAATTGCCGATCGGATTATAGACATAGTCGCTAGCCTGGATAATTCTTCACATTCTCGAATCTAGATGTGATCTCGAAGGTGATTGTGTTAACCATAAGAATGGGGGTACATTTTTCCAACTCATTAATCGCCTAAAGGACTGCCAAATGCTGCGGTAATCGCCTAAAGGACTGCCAAATGCTGCGGTCGAGCTAGATCGTTTCTTCAAACAGTTCACGTCCAATCAGCATTCTGCGGATTTCGCTGGTTCCCGCGCCTATTTCATAGAGTTTGGCATCGCGTAGCAAGCGGCCGGTAGCGTAGTCGTTGATATATCCATTACCACCAAGCGCCTGTATTGCTTCGAGCGCCATCTGCGTCGCTTTTTCGGCACTGTAGAGAATACAGCCAGCTGCGTCCTTTCGAGTGGTTTCACCCCGATCACACGCTGCGGCAACCATGTATACGTATGACCTGCAGGCATTCATAGTGGTATACATGTCAGCCAGTTTCCCCTGCATCAACTGAAAGGTACCAATGGGTTCACCAAACTGTTTCCGCTCGTGAACATAGGGAACGACAATATCCAGACAGGCCGCCATAATTCCTACCGGACCTCCTGCCAGGGTAACTCGTTCGGTATCCAGCCCGGACATCAGTACATTGACTCCCCGTCCAACTTCACCCAGGACGTTTTCTTCGGGAACTTCGCAATCGTTGAATATCAGCTCGCAGGTATTGGAGCCTCGCATTCCCAACTTGTCGAGCTTTTGTGCGGTTGAAAACCCGGGAAAATCTTTTTCTACAATAAACGCAGTAATTCCCCTTGGCCCTGCATCCGGGTCGGTTTTTGCATAGATAATCAATGTGTCAGCATCCGGGCCGTTAGTAATCCACATCTTGGTGCCGTTTAAAACGTATCGACCCTCTTTTTTTTCCGCCCGAGTTTTCATCGAAACAACGTCTGATCCAGATCCGGGTTCTGACATAGCCAGAGCACCGATATGGTCACCGCTGCAGAGCTTATGTAGATACCGTTGTTTTTGTTCTTCGGTGCCGTTGCGGCGAATCTGGTTTACGCAAAGGTTAGAGTGGGCGCCATAGGACAGACCGACTGATGCGGATGCCCTGCTAATTTCCTCAATTGCCACCACGTGAGCGAGATATCCCATTCCAGAGCCACCGTAATCAGGTTCTGCGGTGATGCCGAGCAAACCAAGCTCACCCAAACGTTTCCATATTGGAAGGGGAAATGCATTTTCTTTATCGATCTGGTTTGCTAGAGGTGCAATTTCCTCCTGGGCAAATCGATGGGTCATTTCCCGAAGCGCCTCGATTTCGTCTCCGAGAGCGAAATGCATTGAGCTGTTGAACATAGAACAATTCTGAACCGATTAAGTGAATTACCGCATTATATCGTCAAACTGAACACCACACTTTGTTGATCAGGTTGCAAATATTTAAAGTCGCAGTATGATGAGTCTATTGGTTTTGGAGTACCCGTATCCCGGACTGATGTTGGCAGAAATTACCTTTTCCCGACAACCCGCTGAACACAGTTGTCGACTCATCGTCGAATCGATATACCAAGAAAAAGTTGCTGTGGACAGCTTAGTAGGAGTATTCAAACATGCGTTACGACGTATCACTTTTTGACAAGTATGATCTCAAAAAAGATCGCGCTTATCTCACCGGAATTGAAGCTCTCGTTCGGCTTCCATTGCTTCAACACGAAAGAGACCTTGCTGCAGGATTAAACACTGCAGGTTATGTGTCAGGGTATCGCGGTTCTCCCGTTGGTACTCTCGACATGTCATTAACGCAGGCAGCGAAACAGCTTCAGGAACACCACATTCACTTTAATCCTGGTGTGAATGAAGACCTGGCAGCAACGGCGGTTTGGGGCACCCAGCAGATTGATGTATTGCCAGATCCGCAATATGACGGTGTTTTTTCGATGTGGTATGGCAAAGGGCCGGGTGTGGATCGCAGTATGGATGTGATCAAGCATGCCAATAACTTTGGCACCACTAAATACGGGGGAGTACTTGCTGTTGCTGGCGACGACCATGCCTGCAAATCATCGACGGTTCCACATCAGAGTGAACATATGTTTATTGGCGCTGCGGTGCCGGTATTGAATCCTTCAAACGTACAGGATGTTCTCGACTATGGATTGTATGGCTGGGCGCTATCGCGATTCAGCGGTTGCTGGGTTGGGTTAAAGGCGATCACAGAAAACATGGATTCTGCAATCTCAGCGGATCTTTCGCCAGATCGGGTGCAAATTTGTCTTCCCACTGATTTTGATATGCCCGAGGGCGGTCTCAATGCACAATGGCCCACAACACCACTTGAACAGGAAAGGCTTCTTCATAAGTATCGGGTGTATGCGGCTCGAGCTTTCGCGCTGGCCAATCGACTGAATCGAGTTACTTTGGATAGTCCCGAACCGCGTCTGGGAATTGTAACCAGTGGCAAATCGCATCTCGACGTGCTCGAGGCGTTGCATAGCCTGGGTATCGATGAAGAAACTGCTTCGTCCATTGGCATCAGGATATTCAAAGTGGGAATGAGTTGGCCATTGGAGCCCGTCTCGGTGCACGAATTTGCACGTGGTCTGAAAGAAATTCTGGTGGTCGAGGAAAAACGCAGCGTCATCGAAGACCAGATCACAGGCCAACTCTACAACTGGCCTGTTTCAGATCGACCTCGTGTAGTTGGCGAATTCGATGAAAGCGGAAACGACCTGGTTAGCAATCTATCTGAGCTGACGCCAGCGATGGTGGCACGGGCAATTGGCAGCCGCGTTATTCAATTTTATGAAAGTCCGCAGATTAGTGAGCGACTGGAATTTCTTGATCGAAAAGAAAAGCGATTAGCCAAAGCACCAGCAGCGTTGACCCGCACACCGTATTTTTGTTCTGGCTGTCCCCACAATACTTCAACCAAAGTACCGGATGGCAGTATCGCCCACGCCGGCATTGGCTGTCACTACATGGTGAAATGGATGGATCGCAATACAGAGCTCTTCACTCAAATGGGTGGTGAAGGTGCGTCCTGGATTGGACAGGCTCCGTTCGTTAAAACACCGCATATCTTTCAGAACATTGGTGACGGAACCTATTTCCACTCGGGTATATTGGCGATTCGTGCGGCCGTCGCGTCAGGGGTGAATATCACCTACAAGATTTTGTATAACGATGCAGTAGCCATGACAGGCGGGCAGCCCGTCGATGGTACGCTTACGCTGGATCAAATCGTCGACCAAGTTCGTGCCGAAGGTGTGAAACGAATTGCGGTGGTTTCTGAAGATGTTGATGCTGCCCGCAACAAGCTGGCTGCGTATCGTGATATTACGCTCCACCCCAAGCGAGACTTTGCGCAATTACAAAACGAAATCCGTGAAGTGCAGGGGACGTCAGTCATTGTGTTTGACCAAACCTGCGCATCGGAAAAACGCCGCCGCCGAAAGCGTGGTTTGATGGCTGAAAGCAATGCCCGTGTCTATATCAATCCTGCGGTATGCGAAGGTTGCGGCGACTGCAGTAGTAAATCCAACTGTTTGTCAGTGATTCCGAAATCAACGGAGCTGGGCATAAAGCGGCAAATAGATCAAAACGCCTGTAATAAAGATTTGAGTTGTGTTGATGGATTCTGCCCGAGTTTTGTGACTGTACACGGTGCCTCTTTAAAAACGCCAGAAGTCGCCACCAAGAGTGCGGATCTTGAAATTGTGGTGAAAGACCCAAGTCTGCCAGAGCTTGAAAAACCCTGGAACATGCTGGTAACCGGGATTGGGGGCACCGGAGTGTTAACGGTGGGATCAATTGTGGCGATGGCTGCGCACCTCGAAGGTAAGGGCTGTTCGACGTTAAACCAGACTGGACTGGCGCAAAAGTTTGGTTCTGTGGTGAGTCATGTAAAGGTAGCAACGCAACAGGAAAAGATTCACGCGGTGCGAATTCCAGCTGGGGACGCGGATTTGTTGCTGGGTTGCGATTTGGTGGTATCAGCAAGCGCAGATGCCTTGGGGAAGTTGAGCACTTCTCGATCGAAAGCGGTTATCAATAGCTATGAGACAGCCACAGCTGATTTCATTCATGACAAGGGCTATGCGTTTCCAGGTAAAGAGCTACGTGCTTCTATTTCGCAAGAAGCGGGTGCAGGGAATGCTGAATTTGTGGACGCAACTCGCATTGCTCGGGATCTACTTGGAGATACCATCGCGAGCAATCTGTTTTTACTGGGTTATGCGTATCAAAAGGGATTAGTACCCGTCTCTGGGGAGGCGATCAATCATGCAATAAAGCTAAATGGCGTCGCGATTGAGTTAAATCAGTCAGCGTTTCTCTGGGGGCGGCGTGCGGCGGTGAATCTGGACGCGGTCATGAGTCAATTGGGAGAAAAAGGCCAGCTGACAAAACCGTTGTCAGAGATCAAGGATATCGTGCAGTGGCGTTACGACTACCTTGTCGACTACCAAAATCCCGATTGGGCGAATCGGTATCAGCAGTCGGTGAGTCGTGTTACACAATTCGAACCCGATCAATGCAGTGGGGCGTTGACAGAGGCTTATGCGAAAAGTCTGTTTCGCTTGATGTCCTACAAGGATGAGTATGAAGTAGCTCGTTTGTATTCAAGCCCTGAATTCATGGCAGGGCTGAAGGAGCAATTTGAAGGTCCTTTCAAAATCAAATTTCATATGGCCCCCCCGCTTATTGCCAAAATCAATGACTTTGACGGGTTGCCGATAAAACGACAGTTCCCGGGTTTTTCCTTGTCTGTGTTTAGATTGCTTGCAAAGTTCAAGGGGCTACGAGGCGGTCGATGGGATTGGTTCGGAAGATCTGCGGAGCGGCAAACAGAAAAGCAGTTAATTGGTGATTTCGAGAAAATGATGATCAAACATTTGAAGACGATCAATGAATCCAATTATGATCAGCTTGTCGAACTTGCGGAATTACCCCAGATGATTAAAGGGTTTGGTCACGTAAAAGAAGCAAGTATTCAGCAATATCGCGAGCGGCTGGCATTGCTCGAAAGGCAACTTATTTCGCCTGAATTGAAAGTGGTGATCAATGGCTGACAATCTATAATGAAAATACAACAGCATTTAATGAGGATTTAGCACTCGTGGCCGAGACAAAAAAAGGCAGCTGCCATTGCGGCGCGGTGGAGTTTCAAGTGCAGCTCGAAAACGGTTTTGAACAGCTCAGACGCTGCAATTGTTCTCTATGCAGTCGTAAGGGAGCGATCATGGCGGGAGTGCCTATTAGCGCTCTCGCGGTCACCAAAGGTGAACAACACTTGTCACTTTACCAGTGGAATATGAAAATCGCCAAACACTACTTTTGCAAGCACTGCGGTATATATACCCATCATCAACGCAGAAGCAACCCGAATGAATTTGGCTTCAATGTCGCCTGTATTGAAGGTGTGAAAGTGGAAGACTTTGTCGATGTGGAGATGATGGGCGATGGCAGGTCCATGAGTCTGGTTAAAGACTGATGAGAGTAGAGTTTGTTCTGGAAGGTGAGCACATTGAACTGTACAAACTGTTAAAAGTGGAAGGTATTGCCGCAACAGGTGGCGAGGCCAAAGGAATGATTGCTAACGGAATCGTGACTGTGAACGATGAAGTTGAGCTTCGAAAAAGAAACAAGATTCGGGTGGGTGATGTGATTAAAACCGAAGATACAGTGATCAATATAATTGGCCGCTAACGTCAGTGACTATGAGAGAAACAACATGATCGAAATCGGCAGATATCGCCACTACAAGGGCAAATATTATAATGTCATTGGTGTGGCCCGACATTCTGAAACCGAACAGCTTTTGGTCGTGTACCGCCCACAATATGGTGAACGGGGGCTATGGGTCCGACCCCTTGATATGTTTACTGAAACTGTTGAAGTGGATGGTGAAATTAAACCCAGATTTGCATACCAGGCGGAATGAATCCGCTCTAGACACTTAAAGAGTCACACAGATGAAAGCTACGTTAAAACCTGGAATCACCTACGAACATAAGTTTACGGTGAACAAGAGCAAATTGGTGCCAGCTTTGTATCCTGAAGCAGAAGAATTTCAGGAGATGCCTGAGGTGTTTGCAACCGGCTTTCTGGTTGGGTTTTTAGAATGGGCTTGCTTAAACGCGGTGATTCCTCACTTGGAATGGCCCGAGGAGCAAACCGTGGGGACACATGTTAACTTCAGTCATGAAGCGGCGACACCTGCTGGTTTGGAGGTAACCGCCAAAGTGGAACTGATTGAAGTGGATGGTCGAAGACTTGTTTTTGAAGTGGAAGGTTATGATGAGCATGGCCTGATTTCCCGCGGAATGCACGAACGGTTTGTCATTGATAAATCACGTTTTGATCACGCTTTAGAGAAAAAACGAAACAAATCGGAAAATTAGCAGTCGCAGTATGGTATTCACTGAATCAAGGACACTGAAAATGAAATTGATAGCAAAACTGATATTCACAAGCTTTCTAGCATTGTTATTTCCCGTATCAACATTCGCCGATGGCGGTGGCAGCTCCGTAGACGATTACAAACATGTGGAACCTTTGCCGGCAAAAATTGAGCGGTTGATTGACTCGGAGCAGTATGAACGTGCCGAAGAAGAGCTGAAGATCTACGTGAAAAAGGAGAAAAAGAATCCAGATGCCTGGAACTGGCTTGGGTTTTCTCAAAGACTCAATGGCGACCTTGATGGGTCTTTGAAGTCCTACAAAAAGGCGCTGAGATTGGACAAGAAACACCTGGGCGCCCATGAATATCTGGGCGAGCTATACATTATGCGTGGAGAAATGAAAAAGGCGAAAAAGCAGCTGAAGAAGCTCGCCAAACTCTGCGGTGACTGTGAGCAATACCAGAAGCTTTCAGCGGCAATCGAGAAAGCTTCCTAGAATATGGGGGCAGATTGAAATCTGCCCCTGCATCGGAGTTCTATGAAATTCTGATAATAATTTGCTAGGCTCCCAATACCTGGGTAACAGACTTGTGCACGATATCCACCATCTGATCGATGGTGGCTTCATCGGTGGTCAACGGCGGCGCGCTGCAAATTACCTCGCTCCGAACACGAGTGTATAAACCATTGTCCATCAATGCCTTCGTTAGCTTACCGCCTAATCCAAATTCAGGTTCAAACCACTCCTTAGTAGACTTGTCTTTGACGATTTCAATACCATGCATCATTCCCTTGCCGCGAATGTTGCCGACATGTGGGTGACTTTCCAAAGCTTCCTTGTATTTCTGGAGCATCGCTTCTCCCTTGGTTGCAGCCTGGCCAGGTAAATCTTCTCCTTGGATAATATCAAGAGTGGCTAATGCCACGGCACAAGTGGTGGGGTGGCCGCTATAGGTATAGGCATGCATCCACGGTTTTTCGCTGTTCGACAGCACTTCAGAAACTTTATCACTCACTCCAATGCCGCCCAGAGGCAGGGATCCCGAAGTAATCGATTTTGCGAATTGAATCAGATCCGGTTCGACGCCGTAGTGTTCCAGCCCAAACATCTTTCCGGTTCGTCCGAAGCCCGTAATTACCTCATCGGATACCATCAGCACATCGTATTGATCGCAGATTTCACGAATTCGTATGAAATAATCGTCTTGGGGAACGATAACCCCACCGGCACCCTGCACCGGTTCGGCAATAAACATTGCCACGGTATCTGCTCCTTGTTTCAGAATCTCTTTCTCAAGTTCATTGGCAGCCGCAATACCCTGCGAAGAGCCGTCTTCCGGCATGGGATAGTGATAAGGGTCCGGAGAGGGAATATGGCTGAAGCCGGGAATGCGCGGTTCGAACGCTGGCCAGTACCCTGAGATGCCGGTTGCGCACATCGCGGCGAACGTCACCCCGTGGTAACCCCAGATGCGACTGATTACTTTTGTTTTCTCGGGCTTTCCGCATGCCTTCCAATAGGAGCGCGCGAGCTTGAAATTGCTATCAGTCGATTCGCCGCCACCGGAGGTAAAGTAAAAATGATTAATTGAGGGGTAAGTAATGCCGGACAACCGCTGAGCAAGTTCGATTGCGGGTAGGTTGGAACCACCCGCATAGCTTGAAGAGAATGCCAGTTCATTCATTTGCTTGAAGGCGGCCTCCGCAAGCTCCTTCCTTCCATGACCTGCGCTGACGTTCCACAAACAAGACAGACCATCGATAATCCGATTACCGTCTGCATCAATGAGATGAGAGCCTTCCCCACCTACCCAGACTCTTCCGGCACTATGGCCAGCGGTATGGTGGAGCGGGTGTATAAGATGTTGCTGATCTTTGTCGAGCAGGGATGAATTGCTCAATGCCGAGCTGATTGGAGGCGCGTTCATTGTTCCACCTTCTATGGGTAAGGCTTCTTGAGGGTGCTCGCGTTAGAGCGTTGTCAAAGTAAGCCAAGGTTGATTGATGCGAGCATTATCTCGACCTGGTGGGAAACACGCAACCTGGTGTTTAAAGCGCAAGCGACGATAAGCAGTTCAAATTCGTCGGTGGATCGCGATTTTCAGGGTTTTGAGGAAGCTCGAACCCTGTCAGAACTACATAATGACTGGGTTATCGGAATCGGTAATTTCTAACGGCACCACCGAATCAGTCATCCAGCAATTGAGATAAGGTTCTTCACTTTGAAGACTCAATGCGAATAAATAGACGATGCGTCTGCCGTCGTTGGATTCGATTGTAACTGGCACTCTTGCCTGATCATTGCGGATTTCAGCTTCGCCAACTTCCAGGGTGGCATGATTGAGCATCGAACGATATGCCGGGCTGTCAAACAAATTAGTGAATCGTTCTAAAGGGCCAGTGCTCACCTTGTTTCTCGGAGAAGCGAAACGGAAGGTGACTTCAATGCCCGCGTCTGCAAACGGTTTATCGTTATTTCCAAGCGCTCGCATCTGTATTCCCACCACTTCGTCAGGCAGATATTCCGGATTGGGTTGCAACTCTGGTACGAAGTTTGTATCAGCATTGGCTTTGCCAATCGTAGCGGAGAGAGAGAAAATAATCGCTGCACCAAAGAGTATCGCCGTCACCACCGCCGTGACTGACACTGTGGATTGGGATCGCGCACGCGCTTTTGGCTGAGATTGCATGGTTGCTTCCTCGGAGTGGAATAAACAGATCTTCAATGCACTACGCTGAAAATACCGTGAAAATCAGGATCGAAGAAGTGACGCAATCGACGCAATCAAAGTGTCACATATCGTCGTCAAAGTTGATTTTCCCTTGCTTTTGCGCATCTTCCGCTTCTGCTGAAGCCGCCGCAGCCCCTGCTTTTCTTACCGTTTCCCTAATGGTCTCTTGTTGCTCAGGCGTGGCTGCCGCAGTCTGATCATCCGGTAATCTCACTCGCACTTCACGGTGAGCGAAGAAGATATTAGCAGCCGCAAGGGCATCACGAACCTTCCGATAGGCTTCTCGACGGATCACCCACTGCTCTCCGGGCTTAGTGGTGAATTTCATCCGCACGATCAAAGCTGACTCTTCGACTCGCATAACACCCTGGGACTTCAGCGGCAAAATAAAACTTGGCCCTAGCTCTGGGTCTTCCATCATTTGTTGCCCAACCTTCTTAATAATCTTACGCACCTGTTCAATATCAGTATCATAAGAAAGGCGTAATTCCAGTTTCATCGTGACCCAGTCGCGGCTTAGATTTTTGACAGTTTTAATTTCGCCGTAAGGAATAGTTTGTACTGCGCCAAGATGATGTCGAAGCTGCATTGATCGCAACGAAATTTTTTCTACTGTTCCGCGCAGTTCTTCGATTTCAATATATTCATGCTTTCGAAATGCGTCATCAATCAGAAAAAATATCCCACTCAGTACATCCTGCACCAGTTTTTGCGCACCAAATCCCACAGCGATGCCAACAACACCTGCGCCTGCTAGCAATGGTGTGATCGCAATACCCAAAGAGTTCAGCACAGACAAAATAACAAATGTAACCAGGATGACGGTCAGAAACGATCGGGTCATCGGTAACAGCGTTTCCGCCCGAGTCGCTCCAGCGCCTCCACCTTCGCCTTCCAGCGCCTCTAATGCATCCATTTCTTTCGGCAGCTGACGTTCGATGACGGCGTTGAAAAACTCCCAAATGATGTAAGTTACGGTCGCGATCACCAGTAAATCGATGCCGTGAGAAATAAACCGACTGCCAAGTTCGTCCTGCATGAATGTGCCGGTGGAAAGACCCCATGCGAGGCTCAACATGTACACCGCAAATGCCACCATTAGCAATCGGAAACCGGTTTGGACAACACGAATAAAGCGCGCGGAGCGAAAGGCAAAATTTGGACTGTCCAGCCAGGTCAATTTGTCTACATTTTTAATCAGGCCATAGAAAATTCGATCTGCGACAAAAAATGCCAGGGTAATCCACCAGCTGATACTGACAAAACCAGCATCCTCCCATTCCCCCATAAACGCTTTGTAAAGCCACAACACCCAGAGTACTAACAACCAGGCGGTAAATACAAATGGCCAGGCGATAATCAAAAAATCCCTGATGACCGCTTGCTGGTCGTCTTCACCGGCTTCAGTGATAAACATTCCGGTAATTTTTTTGCGCATGGACCAGACCTGACTCAATATCGTCAGGTTGAGGCAAAAGGTATAGGGAATTAATAAGCCGCTCAGCTGGGCTTCACTCATCCCGGCTTTTGTAAGGTAAGCGAATAAGGTGTTACCGAATTCGATGATGAAAAAGAAAAACAAAAACCAGTTGTGCAGTTGCCCCGCTGAGTGATCATCGAGCGGAACTGGCCTGAGAGACATGCGCTTGGGTGAGAAGATGTTTCGCAGCAAAATCATCCACAGCCGGTACATGATTAACGCCGCAACCAACTCATTGAACAGAAACTCAAAATAGCGATTGTCATTGCGAAAGTAGATCACCGCGGAGTAAGTCACTAGCGCAAGAACAGCAACACCGATTAATTGAATAATGATGCGAACAAAAATAAATTTGAACTTCAGAGAAAGACTTTTTTCCTCACCATCAACATAGCGGTAAAGCCGTTGAAGTAAGCGTTTGGTGGTGAATTGTTCAATGATTAAACCCAGTGCAATGACAAGAATCATCGTGAGTGCAACACGAGCACCAGTCCAGCCGGCTTCAGGGCTCGTTGCAAGCCCCATTGCAATCTTGAAATCCTTGGGATAGTCAGGAAACTTACGGACCAAACGCGCCAGCTTTTCACCGAGGAGATTGGTGCGAGTTTGATCCCAGTCGCTAATCAGACTCTGATCATAGGAAACATCACCGGAAAAAGAACTTGATGCATCATCTTTTCCTGCTTCGGGGCTATCACTGGTTTCACTGAGTACTTCTAACAGGGTTTCCCGGATCTGTTGTTTTGAAATCGTCGGTGAGGTCGAAGCAGCTTCAACAGAGGTAGGTTCGCCATTTACATTAGAATAATCCTGAGCGAAGTTTGGAGCAACGGCAAACACAATCATCAGTATGCTGGCGAATACGATGGCGTTTCTGCACCAGCCGCCAATGTGACTGCTGATCGTATTGTCTGCAACGAATGCGTTTTTCTGCTGAGAGTTTTGGGTCACCGTTTTATGCCTTATCTGTTATCGAGCGCCTGGGGCCAGTGTAATGACCTTTTTCCACTTTTTCTATAAGTGGCCTTGAAAATGCAACCTGACTTCTATTGCTGCGAGGCGAGTCCGACTCCAGTGCGCATTAATGAGGGAAAATCATTCTGGATGCAGTGCAAATTGGGCTGCAGATATCAGTGATGTTTCATGCTCGAACAATCGACGCTTAGAAATTAACGCAGACGCCAGAAGCGCCCTTCACTAGCCGCTTCACCTCTATCAACTTTTCCCTGCTGTTCTAGATATTCGAGAGACGCAAGCAGAGAAAGTTCTGCACCCGCGTATAGTGATGATGGAATGTCGTGATAAATGTGTTCGCGTAACTCGGATAATGTGGAAAGTCCACCGCCAAGCGCATTGGCAACCTGGTCAATTCGATCCAAGCGGTGTCGGATAAATGCGATGATAGTTTCTTGAGGTTGGTCGATGGGTAAGCCATGGGTAGGATAGTAGATCGATTCTGATCTCTTAGCTAACCGTTCAAGACTATCAATATATTCAGAGATGCTGCCATCCGGTGGGAGAATCACAGGGGTTGCCCAGGCCATCAGTTGATCTCCGCAAAACAAACTGTCGGCAGATTTCATCGCAAAACAGAGGTGGTTAGAGCAGTGTCCCGGGGTGTGAATTGCCTCCAGGAGCCAATCTTGACCTTCGATCATCTCTCCATCAGCGACTATGAAGTCTGGTTGGAACTCCCGGTCTACACCTCCTTCCAGTGCCCCCGCATCTTTTTCTGAATGCGGGCCAAAAGCAAATATTCCAGCGCCAGTTTTTTGTTGCAGCAACCTGGATGCGGGAGAGTGGTCAGTATGGGTGTGGGTAACGATAATATGACTGATGTGTTCGTCCCCCAACCCCTTTAGCATCGCATCGACGTGCTCGGGCATCATCGGACCGGGGTCGATAACAGCGACTTCTCCGGCACCAACAATGTATGTTCCTGTACCTGGTCCGGTAAACGGCCCGGGATTATTCGCGACTATGCGACGTATATTGGGCGCAACATCCACCAGCTCACCATACCGCGGTGAGAAATCAGATTGAAACGCAATCGGCTCCATAGTTAATTAAGAAGGATCCGGTGCTGATTTGCGAGCCAGTCGTTAAACGAGAGATCGCCACATTCTTGTCGCAATGCTTCCACGATTTCGGCAACCAATGTCGGGCCTTGATAGATAAAACCGGTATAAAGTTGAAGTAGGCTTGCTCCTGCTTTCAGTTTTTCAATTGCGGATAGGGGGTCGTCAATACCACCTATGCCAATGATGGGTATTTGGCCATTCAGGGCAACGGCGAGCTTTCTAATCACCTCGGTAGAGCGCTGGCGTAACGGGACACCACTTAATCCACCGGTCTCGTTTCCGCGTATGTGTCTGGAAACCGAAGACTTATCGATGGTGGTATTGGTGGCAGCGACTGCGTCAATTCCGTGCTTTTGTAATAAGACCGCGATCACCTGGATCTGAGCGTCATCGAGGTCGGGGGCAATTTTTAGCACCAACGGAACTTCCTTGCCATGGGTACGAGTTAACTCCTTCTTCTTTTCTACGATTGTTGCGAGCAACGTATCCAATGCTTCGTCGCTTTGAAGCGCTCTGAGATTCTGGGTGTTGGGTGAGGAGATGTTCACCGTAATATAGCTGGCGTGTGGATAGACCATCTCCAGACAAGTTGTGTAGTCTTCCGCTGCGTTTTCTATGGGTGTTTTTGCGTTTTTACCAATATTGATCCCCTGAATCACCCCTGGATCCGTCGCAGTCGCACTTCTGAGAAATTGGGTTAGTCCGCAGCTGTTGAATCCCATCCGATTAATGATCGCTTGATGTGATTTCAATCTGAACATTCTGGGCTTTTCGTTCCCGGGTTGCGGTTTCGGTGTCACTGTACCCATTTCAACCCAGCCAAAACCCATGGCAGAGAACGCATTTCCGCAGTTTCCCTGTTTGTCCAAGCCGGCGGCCAGACCGACTGGGTTAGAAAATGCCAGTCCAAGTAAATCGGTTGGTAACTCTGGAACGCGTTCGCCATAACTGCGCTGCATCCACGACAACACGGTGGGACTGTTGCTCGCACGACCCAGGGCCCCCATGACTAGGTCATGGCTGGTCTCAGCCGGTAACGCGAACAACAGCGGGCGGACAATACGATAAGGAAGTAACATTAAAACGTTTCGCCCCGTTTGAGAAGACGCCACTTGCCGGATTCGAGATCGCCCAGTTTAACGTTGCCAATGCGCACGCGGATTAACCTCGATACCTTGAGGTCTACGAGGTCGCACATCCGTCGAATCTGGCGTTTCCGACCTTCTTGCAGCACCATTTTAATTTGCGAGCCCTTCAGTAACTCTATTTTCGCCGGCTTGAGCCGCTTGCCATCGAGAGACAATCCGTGGCGCAGTAATTCGATTTTTTCATCGGTGACTCCTCCACGCACCCACACCAGATATTCCTTCTCGACTCGGGTGTTTTCGCCAATTAACTGCCGCGCGATACGACCATCATTGGTAAACACGATCAAACCCATTGAGTCGATGTCAAGGCGTCCCGCGGGAGCCAAGCCGTGTCGACCGGGCACTGGATCCCAGGCGGAATGTCGGTTTTCCTTCTGGATCAACATCACCGCGGATTCGTATCCATCTTCCGGAAGTCCCGAAACATAATTCATCGGTTTGTTGATCAACACAGTCACTTTTTCAGACTGGGTTTTTTCCGCGTCGGCGGCAAGAGCAACATGCTGTGACTCCCGCACCTTGGTGCCGAGAGTGGTTACGGGTTCACCATCTACCAGAACCAGACCCTGTTCGATGAATCGATCAGCTTCCCTTCTTGAACATAGCCCCCTCTGGGCCATGAGTTTGGACAACCGAATCTCTGTCAAGACTCTAAAATTGCGGCCGTTGCGGCGTTACCGATATAGCTCTCAGGAGTGAGCTGAAGCAATTCTTTACGCGCCTGCTCTGGAATCTCCAGCGATTCGATAAATGTTTTTAGCGTTTGCGGAGTAATGCCTTCACTGCCCCGGGTCAGCGCTTTGAGCTTCTCATAGGGTTCTTCAACACCGTACCGGCGCATCACCGTCTGGATGGGTTCTGCGAGAACTTCCCAGTTGTTGTCGAGATCTTCTGACAATCGAATGCGATTCAGCTCCAACTTCCCTAGTCCTTTTAGCGTTGATTCGACAGCAATGAGGGTATAACCAAATCCCACGCCGAGATTGCGCAATACGGTGGAATCAGTGAGATCTCTTTGCCAGCGACTGATGGGCAGCTTTTCCGCGAGGTGGCTCAGCATGGCATTAGCGAGGCCAAGGTTGCCCTCTGAGTTTTCGAAATCGATCGGATTGACCTTGTGTGGCATGGTGCTGGAGCCTACTTCTCCAGCAACTACTTTTTGTTTGAAGTATCCAACACTAATATATCCCCAGATATCCCGGTCGAGATCGATCAGCATGGTGTTGAATCGCGTCATACTATGACAGAGCTCTGCGATGTAGTCATGCGGCTCTATTTGGGTTGTCATCGGCGCATAGGTCAAGCCCAGTGATTCGACAAACTGACGAGATATGTCTGGCCAGTCGAGATCGGGATAGGCGGATAAATGCGCGTTGAAATTACCGACGGCGCCATTCATTTTGCCAAACAACGGCTGGCTTTCAATTTGCTGAAGTGACCGCTCTAATCGATAAACCACATTGGCGATCTCTTTTCCCATTGTGGTCGGGCTTGCGGGCTGGCCGTGGGTACGAGCAAGCATGGATACACCAGCGAACTCATTCGCCATTGATTTCAGCTTGGAAACCAGTCCATGGAGTCTGGGTAACAGGACCTGATCACGTCCACCTCGCAGCATTAAGGCGTGGGATAAATTGTTAATATCCTCCGAAGTGCAGGCGAAGTGAAAAAACTCATTCACTTTTTCCAGTGCTGGGCGTCCAGCGATTTTTTGCTTCAAAAAATACTCAACTGCCTTCACATCATGATTTGTGGTGCGTTCGATTTCCTTTACAGAAGCCGCATCATCTGCAGAAAAGTCAGAGATTAATCCACGCAGAAAGGCAATGTCATCGTCGCTGAATTTAGTTACTTCGTCGATTCCTTGGGTATTGGAAAGCGCGATGAGCCATTCGACCTCTACCAGAACCCGGCAATGGATCAGGCCATATTCACTGAAAAACGGGCGCAAACTCGCGGTTTTTCCGGCATAGCGGCCATCGATGGGCGAGAGAGCGGTGAGAGCGTCGAGGGCAAGATCAGTATTAGTCACGGGCAAGATAAATTACCGCCAAAAGAACGGCAGATGATTGATTTTGAGCGGCGCGATTCTATCACAGGCCCGCATCGTGGCCCCGCCTGCCGAACCTGTTAAAAACTTGGTGGTTTGCTAATCCTGAGCGAGCTGCTCTTCAGAGTGAATCTAATAATTACTCTGTTTAATCACTCTGTTTCAAAAGATTAATCTTGGGCGGAACGAATAATACCGCCGCCAATGCAGACGTCGTCATTGTAGAAAACAATGGATTGACCAGGAGTGACCGCCCATTGCGGCTGATCAAACACGATGCGGGAAAAGTTCGGGCCCAACATCGAAATTACGCAACTTTGGTCTTCCTGTCGATAACGAACCTTGGCTTTACAAAGGGTAGGAAGTACGGGCGGTAGGCCGGTGATCCAGTGCATATCCTCAGCGAGAACCACCTTGTGCATGAGAGACGGGTGGTCATGGCCCTGAACCACATAAACAATATTGCGTTTGACATCTTTTTGAGCGACGTACCAGGCTTCTCCCTCACCGCCAATCCCAAGACCTTGTCGCTGGCCAATGGTGTAGTAGTAGCAGCCTTGGTGTTCGCCCATGACTTCACCATCAAGGGTTTTGATCTGTCCCGTTCGGGCAGGTAAAAAGCGACTGAGGAAGTCGTTAAATCTACGCTCTCCGATAAAGCAGATGCCAGTGCTGTCTTTTTTATTGTGTACCGGTAGTCCCATGTCCTGGGCCATCGCCCGCACCCGGTCTTTTTGTAACTCCCCGATAGGGAAGTTGGCGTAGCGCAGCGCTTCCTGGTCAAGGGTGTGCAAAAAATAACTCTGATCTTTTCCGCCATCGCGACCCTTGCGCAACAGGAAGTTGCGCTCCTTTCGTTGCAATCGAGCATAGTGGCCGGTGGCGATATAGTCAGCTCCAAGATCCAGTGCCCAACGCAGAAATTCTTTAAATTTGATTTCCTTGTTACAAACCACATCGGGATTAGGCGTGCGACCCAGTCTGTATTCGGTCAAAAACAACTGGAAAACATTGTTCCAGTATTCATGCGAAAAATTGACGGTGTGAAGATCAATGCCCAGTGTTTTGCAAACTTCGCGTGCATCAGCAAGATCTTCAGTGGCGGAGCAATACTCTTCGGTATCGTCCTCCTCCCAGTTTTTCATAAACAAGCCGGTAACGTGATGCCCCTGCTCGATGAGTCTGGCTGCAGCGACCGACGAATCTACCCCGCCGGACATGCCTACTATGATTCTATCTGCCAAACTTGCTCCCCTTTCATTTCATTTCAAATTGTTGCTGGGCTGGACGTGCCGCTTAGGAGTCTGTCCTCGGGACCCGATCTGAGAGATCCAGTCCAACCCATTCCGTGATGTGACGGATTATACGGGTAGAAGCAGAAGCTTGAACCCCCTTAAATGTGACGCTATCAGCGTTGCCGCGTCGGCAATTCCGAGTAAAACCCGGAATTTATACGTGTTTGTTATTCGCCTCGCAAAAAACGGTGCCAAAAAGATCGTTTAATCTCTACCCCATCTTCGTCGGGAGAGTTGTCCACAACCGCACTTAGAATATTAATGTCTTCCCAGGTTTCACTACTCTGAACGATGGGCAAATGCCCATTAGGCTGGAACCAGGAGTCCACCACAAACCGCTTACCCGTTGCGACTTCTCGAATCTGACCAGCCCAATGCTGATCGAAAATACCGCGACGGTACGCCTCTTCGATGACCACATGATGTTTCAAAAACCCATTCGCCTCAAATAGGCGCATATACGTGGTGGTATTAACTGACTCATCAATACAATCCAGTTGGCCTGTCTCGCGGTTATCGATATTCTCTGCCTTGTCGAATTCCAAATCCCGATGGGTGGGCGTGTAACGGCCTACCAATACCTCCATCCAGCCAATCGCTTTGCGTATTTGTTGCCTTTCTTCGGCTGGAGTTTTCGCTGGTTCGCGAAACCACCCGGCGACGGAGTCCCATTCGGAAACTGGAAGTTTCACTGTGGCTTTGGAGGCGCAGCCGAAATCGTAGCAAACCGGAATGGCGCTAAAGGAAACATTCGTTGGGATGGCAATACCATGATCGTTGCTCGCCGCATTCGCCGCCGCAGAGATCAGCATCAAGACAGAAATCAAACTTTTCATGGGGTTATTATACGATGATGAAGCGATTTAGAGTATGGGGGTCTCTTCAGGTTCCCTCGATCGAGGAAACTTCCAGGAAATAAATTGCTCCTGACTAACGATTAGGAATCGTTCGATACCATTCGCAGCATCTTACCGTCGAGCTCGTCGGCGGTCACGCTGGGTCGGTGAAAAAAATCTGGGGCCAGCATCTCTATAAACCGTTTTGCCTGGGCCGGAATAAACTTGCCCCGACGTATGACGATGCCGTAGCTTCTCGAGGGAAAGTGTTCTTTGACCGGGATAGTCGCCAGTTTATCGCCTTCTTCAAGGCAAATGTCGGTAACGATAGAAATACCGAGACCGGTTTCCACATATTTTTTAATTACCGCCCAACCCCCGGCTTCAAGGGTGACCTTGTGTGGGATGTTGTACTGCTGGAAAACGGATTTCACCAGCCCCCAGGTGCTTAGATAACGCGGAGGTAGAATCAAATCGTACTCTGCAATTTCCTCCAGCGTCACCTGGGTTTTTCCTGCGAGGGGATGATCAAGTGGGGTGATTAGAGTCGGATTGAAATTGAAAACCGGGTGATAGCTGACATCATCAGGCATATCCAACATGGATCCCACCGCAAAATCGGCCTCATCGGCACGCAACATTGCCATGCCATCTGCTCCGGTAACATTATGCAGGCGAATTCGCACGCCTGGATATTTATCTGAAAACTGCTTCAAAAACTTCGGCAAAATATACAAAATGGTGGATTCTCCAGCGGCAATGTTGAGATAGCCGCTGTTGAGATCACCACAACGTTCGGCAAAAGTGTCTCGCAGTGAATCCATGCCCTCTACCATCGGCAGAGCGATTTCAAGTAAAGCCTGGCCGTCGGGAGTGAGGCGAATTTTTGGTCCACGCCTCTCAAAGAGCATGGTGTTTAATTCCCGTTCCAACGCCTGAATTTGCAAGGAAACCGAGGGCTGACTCAGGTAGAGTTGTTCGGCAGCACGGGAAATGCTGCCGGTCTTGGCAGCGAAACAAAAGGCACGGAGCTGTTTCAGGCGGTTCTGCTTGTAATAGGAGGCAGCTTTCGGTTTCATCGTTTAGATAGGGAGACTCATACTTTAATCCGTTTCAGCATTCCATTGATCCGGAAGTACGACTCCGTCACCAAAAAAATACGCTTCCATTTGTGCGGCCAGATACTTTTTGTGATCGGCATCCAGTGGGTTAAGCTTATATTCGTTAATCAGGATGGTCTGCTGCCGCAGCCAATCTTGCCACGCTTCTTTGGAGACTTCTTCAAAAATTCTCTTGCCGAGATCTCCTGGCCAAGGTTGAAAATCCAGGCCTTCTGAATTTTCGCCATTTTTTACACAATTGATTGTTCTGCCCATGCGACATCGTAACATTCAAGGGTTCAGGATGCAGGCCTTGAATCGACATTCAATTTGTTTTTGGGTGACAAATTATCGAGCAACCTGGAAACAATCG
Organism: Acidiferrobacterales bacterium; assembly: GCA_019633985.1. GTDB lineage: Bacteria > Pseudomonadota > Gammaproteobacteria > Arenicellales > Poriferihabitantaceae > VYFG01. The sequence continues at coordinate 23,478 of JAHQWE010000104.1, forward strand.
CCGGCAAACCAAGGGTTTGCGGTTCATACGGGTCATACCAAAGATGATGATCTCCGTCCATGATTGCGAGATTGCTCGAGGATACCGCGATCAGTTCGGGGTGGATCTCCAAATCGAAGTGAGTAAACCCGTGGTGCAAGGTGGCTAAAGTTTCGATTTCTTTGACCTGCATTCCGAAGCGCCGAGCGACCACAGAAGCAGCGTCGTCTGTGGTTTCACTTTCGGGAAGAGACCACAGACCGCCCCAAATTCCGGTCTCTGGTCTCTTCTCCAGAAGTATTTGACCGCTTTCTCCTTGAACAACCAACATTTTGACTCGCTTTTGTTTTCTCGCGGCTTTTGGTTTGCGAAATGGAAACAGGTGCTGGGCATTGTTTTGCTCTGCGTTACAATCACCGCGAAAAGGGCATCGCTGGCAATTTGGGCGGCTCCGAGAGCACAGAGTGGCGCCAAGATCCATTATCGCCTGCGTATAGTCGCCTACTCGTTCTGCTGGAGTGAGTGTATCCGCCAGCTGCCAAAGCTGGTTTTCAACTGCTCTGATTCCCGGGTAGCCCTCAATGCCATGAATACGGGTTAGCACGCGTTTAACATTACCATCGAGGATGGGATACCGCTGTCCGAAGCAAAAAGCGAGAATCGCCCCAGCTGTCGAACGGCCGATTCCCGGTAGGGCGACCACATCATCAAATTTTTCAGGAAAATTTGATTCGTGATTTGTCACAATCTGAATTGCAGCTTTATGCAGGTTTCGGGCTCTAGCGTAATAACCGAGCCCGGCCCAGTTGTGCATCACGGTGTCGCTGTCGGCGGCGGCTAGATCAGCCACCGTTGGAAATGCCAGAATAAAGCGCTCGAAATAAGGAATTACCGCTTTGACCTGGGTTTGCTGCAGCATAATTTCGGATACCCAAATCTGGTAGGGATCGCGATTTCGATGCCAAGGCAACGTTTTGCGGCCGTGGTGGTCGAACCAGGAAAGTAATTTATCGGAGAACTTCGATGGTGTAGAGACTTTTAGCATGGCCGCAGTCTAACTGAAGCCCTTGTCTGGTTGCTGCAGAATTTTGGTAGTTTGCACCTCGTCAAAGGCGATATGTCACGGCATAATGAGAAACAAAGATGTTCCGTCAGGAAACCGAAATGCAAATGTTTAATCATAAGAATTTAAAACTATTTTCCAAACAATCAATGAATAAGCCGCAATTGAGATATATAGACAATCTGCGAAGAGCAACAGAGGCATTGGCATTAGGGGTTTTTACTGCGCTGCTTGCTCCCGGGAGTGCGATCGCTGAGGACCTGATCAAAAAGACTGCAATAGCGGAATTTGGTGAGCCGCTGTATGCAGAAGGTATCGAGCACTTTCCCTACGCGAATCCCGATGCACCCAAGGGAGGAAAGATTGTTTTGAGCGCCTTTGGGTCATTCGACACGCTTAATTTTTACGTGCAGAAAGGTGAATGGCCAAATAGTATCGGCGTGGTGTACGACGATTTAATGACCGGTTCAAGCGACGAAATTGATGGACTCTACGGCTTAATTGCCGAGTCGGTTGAATACCCTGAAGACAAAAGCTATGCAATATTCAATTTAAGAGAAGAAGCGGTCTATCACGATGGAAAGCCAATCTTAGCGGCCGATTTCGTATTTACGCTAGAAACAATCAAAGAACACGGCAGACCGTTCATTAAGTCGTTTTACGATGACATTCTCTCCGCTGAAGCTCTGTCAGATCGTCGCCTCAAGTTCACCTTTGGAACGACAGATAGTATGAAGCCTATTACGACCGCTGCGGGACTATCGCCGTTACCGGTTCACTACTGGCAGGGTAAGGATGTGACCGCATCGACTCTCGAACAACCGATGTCGAGTGGCCCATACAGAGTGAAAGATCTAGATCCAGGTCGTTCCATTACCTATGAGCGGGTAGAAGATTACTGGGCGAAAGATTTGCCGATAAAGCGCGGCCTAAATAATATTGATGAAATTCGCTATGAGTATTATCGGGATCTAACCGTTGAGTTTGAGGCGTTCAAGGCGGGTGAGATTGATTTTCGCTCGGAGTCAAGCGCCAAACGCTGGATGACGGAATACGACCTCGAAGAAATCAGCACTGGGGATATCCTCAAAGAGGAGGTACCGAGCAAGCGGCCACGTGGAATGGGCGGATATTTCTTTAATTTGAAGCGCGATAAATTTTCAGACATTCGGGTGCGAGAAGCGATCATGACGCTTTATGACTTCGAAGCGATTCAGAGAACACTCTTGTACGGACAATACAAACGGATTAACAGTTACTTTCCCAACTCTGACTATGGCGCTGTTGGCGCAACCACTGAAGCAGAGAAAATGGTGCTGGAACCTTTCGCGGATCAATTGCCGGAAGGAGTTTTGGATAAAGCATTTGAACCACCGGTTACCGACGGGAGTGGCAGAGACAGAAAAAATAAAAGACGAGCGCTTGGCTTGTTTAAAGCGGCGGGTTGGGTGTTAAAAAGCGGAAAGCTTGTCTCGAGTGAAACTGGGGAACAGTTCCAGCTCGAACTTATGACAGCATATCCTGAATCCCAGCGGCTGGCGTTACCTTATGTAGAAACGCTCAAAAAATCGGGTATCGATGCTTCGATTCGACTTGTAGACACATCACAATGGCGCGTTCGCATACACGACTCTGATTTCGATATGTGGGTAGGTGGGCTTAACTTCTTTCCTCCGCCGGGAACAGAGCTGCGAAGTTTCTTCGGTTCGGAGTCTGCCGATGTGCGTGGCGGAAATTCCGGAGGAATAAAAAACCCGGTCGTCGATGCGTTGATCGAACAGATAGTGGTAGCGGAAGACATAGAAACTTTGCAGATGACCACTCGCGCGCTGGATCGAGTGTTGCTTTGGAATCACTACGCCGTGCCATCTTACTTTAATGACGAGTCCTGGATTGCTTACTGGAATCGGTTTGGTAGGCCCGAGAAACTGCCAGTATATGCAATAGGTTTCCCAGGAACCTGGTGGATCGACCCGGAAAAAGATACCGCACTAAAAAGATAGCTTGCCACATCTCCAATAAGTAAACGGGTTTTTCATGCTGGCTTATATACTACGCCGACTGCTGCTGGTGATACCAACTTTATTCGGTATCATGATCATCAATTTCGCGATTATACAGTTTGCTCCTGGTGGTCCTGTAGAGCAGGCGATTGCGGAGTGGCAAGGTCAGAGTGTTGACGCGACGAGCCGGTTTTCTGGAACTGGTTCTGATATTCAGGGAGGGACATCTGAAGTAAGTGGGGGGCAAAGCAGCGGTGGGGTAAGTAAATACCGGGGTGCTCAGGGTTTACGTCCGGAAATTATCGCAGAGATAGAAAAACAATATGGCTTTGATAGGCCAGCCCACGAACGCTTTTTCAATATGATGTGGGACTATGCCAGATTTGACTTTGGCGAGAGTTATTTCAGTAACAAGCGAGTCGTTGATCTGGTGCTTGAAAAAATGCCGGTGTCTATATCCCTGGGTCTTTGGACTACAATTATCGTTTATCTGATCTCCATACCCCTAGGCGTAAGAAAAGCAGTAAGAGATGACTCGAGATTCGACGCATGGACCAGCGGAGTGATTGTAGCCGGGTATGCGATTCCCAGTTTTCTGTTCTCAATCCTGCTCATTGTTTTATTTTCAGGAGGACGCTATTTCGATTTGTTTCCGTTGCGTGGTTTAACATCCGAAGGGTGGGATTTACTACCCTGGTGGAAGCAAATACTCGATTACTTTTGGCATATCACTTTGCCTGTGCTTTCCATGGTAATCGGTGGGTTTGCCGGATTGACCATGCTGACGAAAAACTCTTTCCTAGATCAGATCAAGCTGCAATATGTGCAGACGGCTCGAGCCAAGGGGCTTTCGGAAAATCAAGTTTTGTATGGCCATGTTTTTCGCAACGCAATGCTGATTGTGATTGCGGGATTTCCAGCCATGTTTATCGGGATTTTGTTTACCGGCGCCCTACTCATCGAAGTGATCTTTTCGCTCGACGGTCTTGGTCTTCTGGGGTACGAGGCGGCGATCAATCGAGACTATCCAGTCATGTTTGCGATCCTGTACATATTCACTCTGGTGGGAATGCTGATGCAGATTATTCGTGATGTGATGTACACCATTATCGACCCACGTATTGATTTCGAGGCCAGGCAGGCGTGAGTAATCAGACCGAACAATTCTTGGAAGATCCTGGAGGGAGAATTCTGGGGTTTCGAGCATCGCCTCTCAACCTGCGCCGCTTGCAAAACTTCAGAGCAAACGGTAGGGGTTACTGGTCTTTGTGGATATTTCTCTTCGTTTTTATCTTTACTTTGTTTGCGGAATTTGTTGCTAACGATAGGCCAGTGCTGATTCAGTATGAAGGCCAGTTTTACTCCCCGGTATTCAAGACTTATCCGGAAACCACATTTGGTGGTGAGTTCGATCTGGAGGCGGATTACCGGGATCCATACATCGTTGAATTAATTGAAGACAAGGGCTGGATTGTTTGGCCTCTCATTCCCTATTCATACGACACCATCGATTACGAGCTTGATGTACCTGCGCCTTCACCGCCGTCTAAACGTCATTGGTTAGGAACCGATGATCAGGCAAGGGATGTCTTGGCGAGGGTGGTATATGGATTTCGCATATCAATTTTGTTTGGTTTAGTGCTCACTCTTTTGAGTTCCGTAGTTGGTATTGCGGCAGGTGCAGTTCAGGGTTATTTTGGCGGACTGACCGATTTATTCATGCAGCGCTTCATTGAGATTTGGGAAGGACTACCCGTGCTCTACCTGCTCATTATTATGGCTGCTGTGATTCAACCAGGCTTCTTTAGTTTGTTGACACTTATGCTGCTTTTTTCCTGGACTGGTTTGGTAGCCGTTGTGCGAGCGGAGTTTCTAAGAGCGAGAAACTTTGAATATATTCGCGCCGCTAGGGCGCTGGGTGTCAGCGACACAACCATTATGGTTAGACATATTTTACCGAATGCTATGGTCGCTACACTGACTTTTATGCCATTTATTCTTAGCGGTTCTGTGACCACGCTGACAGGTCTTGACTTTTTGGGATTTGGACTACCCGTCGGTTCCCCTTCCCTTGGAGAACTTTTGAATCAAGGCAAAAATAACCTGCAGGCACCGTGGCTTGGCATTACCGGCTTTTTGGTAATCGGATTTATGTTGTCGCTTTTAGTTTTTATTGGTGAAGCGGTTCGAGATGCGTTTGATCCGAGGAAATTGTTTAAATGACATCAGCACCAGTTTTAACCGTGGAAGACCTTTCTGTCAGCTTTCGTCAGCGTGTCAATCAACAGGAGGTGATTTCCAACGTGGTAAAGCAGGTTGGTTTTGACCTTCACGCTGGAGAAACTTTAGCCCTGGTTGGAGAGTCCGGTTCCGGTAAATCGTTAACCGCACTTTCGGTACTGCAGCTGCTTCCTTACCCTCAGGCGTTCCACCCCTCTGGTTCGATTAAATATCAGGGAATAGAACTGGTAAACGGGAACGCAGAAACCATGCAGCGGGTTCGAGGTAACGATATTTCGATGATTTTTCAGGAGCCGATGACCGCACTGAACCCGCTTCACGTCATTCGCAAACAGATTGCTGAGTCATTAGAGTTACATCAGGGCATTGACGGCGATGCCGCGCGGACGAAAATTCTTGAGCTGTTAGATCAGGTTGGAATCCACGAGCCGGGAAAGCGGCTTGATGCTTACCCCCACCAGCTCTCAGGAGGGCAGAGGCAGAGGGTGATGATTGCGATGGCGTTGGCAAACAACCCCGAAGTTCTCCTGGCGGACGAACCGACTACGGCTTTGGATGTCACCGTACAGGCGCGAATTTTATTATTGCTCAAGGAGCTACAACAAACGAATAACCTGGGTATTTTGTTGATTACCCATGATTTGAATATGGTTCGGCAAGTGGCTGATCGCGTGCTGGTAATGCAGCATGGTCGAATGGTAGAGCGTGGAACAACGACGCAAATATTTACCGCCGCAAAAGAACCCTATACACAAACCCTATTGTCTGCGGAACCTCCAGTCCGAAAGCCGCCAGAGGAGTCGGCAGAGGTTTTGTTGAGTGCGCAGAATTTGAAAGTATGGTTCCCGATCAAACGTGGCATTTTGAAGCGTACGGTTGATCACGTGAAGGCCGTCAATGACGCGAATTTACAGTTAAAACCTGGTCATACTTTGGGTATCGTTGGTGAATCAGGATCCGGGAAAACAACGCTGGCGCTGGCATTGCTTAGATTGATATCGAGTGAAGGTCGCATTGAGTTTATGGGTGAGCATCATCCCGATCCCGACAAGGCGGAGCTCCAGAAAATGCGACGCCAGTTGCAAATGGTGTTTCAAGACCCTTTCGGATCGTTGTCACCTCGAATGGCGATAACGGATATTGTCAGTGAAGGATTGGATGCCCATAGTTTGATGACCGATGCACAAGAGCGGGATCGACGGGTTGTCGAAATTTTGAAGGAGGTGGAGATTGATCCGGAGATTCGCTTCAGGTATCCGCACGAATTCTCAGGAGGTCAACGGCAACGAATTGCCATAGCGCGCGCTCTGATTCTGGAGCCAAAGGTTCTGTTTCTCGACGAACCAACCTCTGCTCTTGATCGAACGGTACAGGTGCAAGTACTCGAACTTTTGAATCGTATACAACGAGAGCATCAGCTAAGCTATGTTTTTATTTCTCATGATCTCAGTGTGGTTCGCTCGATTGCCGATGAGCTGCTGGTGATGAAAGCCGGGGATGTTGTCGAGCAGGGAAATGCGGCGGAGATTTTTGAGAACCCACAGAATGAATACACCCGCGCTTTGTTGGATGCGGCATTTAATATTGCTGCATGACCAGTCCGTTACTCGCCTTATCGGAACAGCAATGGGAGGACCTGTGTGACGGTTGCGGGAGATGTTGTCTAGTTAAACTGGAGGATGAAGACACTTCGGAAATTTACTATACCAACGTTGCCTGCGAATATCTTGATCGTAAAACCTGTCGCTGTAAGGATTACGAAAACCGTGAGGAAAATAATCCCGCCTGCATGGTATTAGACCGTACCAGCTTCGAAACGCTTTCCATCATGCCATTTACCTGTGCATATCGACTCGCACACGAGCGTCGTTCAATCAATCAGCTCGCCAATAGTCTGAGTGTTAAGGGTAAGGTGGTTTCTGAAGAATATATCCATGAAGAGCAACTAATGGATCATATTGTCGACTGGATTTCGGTGGATCGGGAAGACTAGCCAAGAGTAGGAAAGACTCCTCAAAAGGATTCGTACACTAGTCTCTTGGTGTTTTAAAACCCAGCAAGCATATCGCGGCCACAGATTTCAACAGATCTACGAAGTTAATACTCGACTATCTCTGATTTTCCGGACTGCCGGTATTAACTATCTGACTAAATCAGACGAGGGTAGTGGGGGATTCAGCTTGCGATTGACTTGCGCGACTTTATGGTCTTAGTGCTTTTGCGTAATAAAATCGTGATTGGTTGTCAGAAAGGACTCATCGTCATGACCTGCGAGGGCGCGATATTTTTCCACCAGTTCAGGATCAAGATCGAAAAAGAAATGGCCTTGCAGCGTTCGACCCATCATAAGTCTCGCATCTTGTTCGTACGCAGATTCCAGTGACTTGGCGTACCACTCTCGAGCAGAATCAATATCCGCTAACTCCCCTCGAATCGCCGCTTCAGATTTTATGCAGTAGGCAACTGGTAGCACCCATTTTTCACCACATATCTCGATGTCTTCCAAAACGATATCAGAGACATCAAAAGCTTCTTGATACTGTCCAAGCTGGAGATGGGCTTCGGCCAAAATACTTTTGAAATACGGGATAAACAGAAGCCCATACTTTTGCTCGTATAAAACCAAGTTTTCTTCGATCACCGGAATGCGTGTTTTATCCTTATGAGTAATCACATCTGCAAATGCCAGAAAGATCTTATGCGTAGCCAAAACACCATCGAATCCATAACGTTCGCTCAGAGCAATTGCTTCCTCGCAGTGTATTCTGAGTTGTACCATGTTGCAGGAGAGCTGCTGATACATGGAAGCTACCTTAAGTGCTTCGGCGATGGTGTAGGGATGGGCTACTCGCCTCGCTGCACTTAGGGAACGCGCAATGCTGTTTAGGGAATCTGGAATGTTTCCGCGGAGTAGCTGGGCCACTGCCCCGAGACCCTGGATAGTGACGTAAGGGTCCTGACCAAACCGTTGACCGGCGAAAAGATCTTTGGATGATTCATGAAAAGCGACAGAGTGTCTCGTCAGTAGATCAGCTTTTTCAAGCTTTCCGTCCACCAGACGTGTCATAGCCCGAATACCCAGACAGGTGAGGGTCATCAAGGGTTCGTCAATGCGCTTGCTGAGGGCAGTTAGTTTGGCGCTAAGTCGAACGCCCTCACCAAATTCAGCCTGAGCAATTTGACATCGCCAATAGCCATAAAGGGCAGTCCATTCCTGTCGATCATCACCGACATCTCTTGCGAGATCTACTGCACGTTCGTACGTGCGAGTCACTTCATAGCCGTAGTAACCAGCCCTGGCAGTCAGTGAAACGCCGAGATTAAGAAGCAGGTCCAGCTCCAGACTCTTACGGGTCTCCTGGTTTTCGACTGTTCCAATCAGAGATAACCCTTGTTGGATATGTTCGATTGCTTCAAGAAAAGCGGATTTGGCGATCGCCAGTTTGCCCGCTTTGTTCCAGAGTTCAATGGCCCTTACAGTTTGTTCGGTTTTACCCAGGTGATGAGCCAATACTTCGGGATATTTTTTGGGGAAGTCAGGGTCGTTCTCTAAAAAAAGATTCGCAATCTCGGCATGATAAAGCTGTCGAGTTTTAATCAGTAAAGATAAATAAGCCGCTTCCTGGAACATCGTATGATGAAATTTATACTTTCCTGAGGTTAAGTCGACATCCGGAACTACAATGTTTTCGGCAATCAGTTTATCGAGATGAGGCTCCATATCGATCTGGTTTTGCTGTGCGATAAACGCGATATCCGTATGAGAAAAACTGTCACCAAATGTCGATGCGAGTTGCGCTAGTGGTTTTGCCGGCCCAAGTTGGTCAAGACGAGCATTGAGAGAATCTTGCAGCGTTTCGGGTACGTCATAACCCACGGGCAAGTTGTTATTAGAGTCCTCGTTTGATAAGTACCCCAGTGCACTGAGACACGATTCTTCAAGAAAAAGCGGAACTCCATCGCTTTTTTTAACCAAATTCTGTTTCAAGCCGACTGGCAGTTCGTATTGGCTAAATATGGAATCCACGAACCGACTCGACTCAGCCTGTGTTAACCCCTCTAGTTTCACTTCCACCAGCGACTGATGTGCGCCCCATAATGGTTGGAAGTGAGCCCGAGAGGTAAAGACCCCCAGAACCTGCTCTTCCGAAGACCGGTCGAGCAGATGTTCGATAAACTCGAGTGTTGAGGGGTCGGCCCAGTGGAGATCTTCTGCTATCAATATCACAGGGCGGTTTCGTGCAACGGCGTAAACGACATCTACCAAGACCGAGATAATACGGCGCCGTTTTTCTTCCGGGTCGAGGCTCGTCTCTGTCAATCCAGTAGGCGGCTCCAGATTGAGTAATTCAGTAAATAGCAGATACTGATCAATTTCCTTTAGCCGAACAATCGACATCGCCCAGCTAATGCTGGTTTGTTTTGTTTCGGTATCGTCATCATCTGTGATGCGCAACCATCTGAAGCATTCATCACGTATTGGTCGCAGATAACCGCTTTGATGATAGGGAGAGCAGTTGATTCGAATTCGGTGAACCTCATTCGGGTTCAGCTCCTTCTCAAAAGTTCTGATCAGTCGGGTTTTTCCAATTCCGGGCTCCCCCTGAATATGAATAAACCGGCTGAAACCATAGCGAGCGCTCTCGAAATTCTTCTTGAGCAGCCTGAGTTCGCTGGTTCTGCTAATAAATCCAGCCGAGTTGCGATACAAAATATTTCCGGCGCGTTTTTGCAGCTTTCGTTCAGTCAAGATTTGCCAGGCGCTCACGGGGTGGGAGAAACCTTTGAGGTCAAACCTTCCTAATTCTCTGAACTTAAATGCCAGACCAACCAGTTTTCTGGTACGAAGAGCGGTAACCACAGTGTTCGGTTTCGCGATTGCCTGGAGGCGTGCGGCCAGGTTAGGCGCACTGCCAAAAATCAGCTCATCCTGATCTCGCATTTCTCCGGCACGATCGCCGACCACAACCAGTCCGGTTGCGATACCAATGCGAATAGCCAGAGGTGGCTTGTTCCGCCATTTGGCAGTCTGGTTATTCTTTTTTATCGCCGCTACCATGGCAAGGCCTGCGCGAACAGCACGCTCAGGGCTAAATTCGCTGGCATTAGGGTGACCAAACAGCACCATGACGCCGTCACCCAGATAGTTTGAGATATGTCCCTGGAATGATTCTGCGGTAGCTCTGCATATCGATTGGAATTCGTGAATCTCTTCCGCCAGCTCTTCAGGGTCAATGGATGATGCTCTGCTGGTGTAGTCGGCGATATCGCAGAACAGAACAGTCACCTGCTTTCTGACTGCCGGCTCCCGGCTTTCTGGTTGGTCAGTTGCCTTCCCCGTTTTGTCTGCTGATTTCATCTCACCCCCTTTTCAGGATGACACGAGGCATAGGGAGCAATTTGTGCAAGGGGATAACAATAGCAGTCATCACGAGAACCCGGTCCAGCGGTCCTGTCGGTGGCAGACGAAACTGCAAAACTCGTTTCTCTGCGCCCATCTTGAAGTGGATACAACATCTTCGGCCCTGTTGAATAACAATAAAATGACCAATTGATATCTCAGGACTCTGCGAATGCCAAGTTTGGGCTGGTAGAGCGAAAAAGAAACGAATTCCCTCGCCTTAGCAGACCGTGATCGACCTTCTATCGACTATCCTTACCCTGTTCGTCCCGGTTTCATCTCATCTTGAATCGGGCCTTCCACGAAACCATGTCTGTCTATTGGTCTAGCGCCAAATTGTAGAGACACGGTAAACAGGGAGATTCTGTGAGTACAAGAGTGCCTCACTGCACCCCCACTCAAATTTGGTTTCTGTTTATGCGCAAAGAATATAAACTTTAATGCATGAATGCAACATATTGCCAGTATAAGGTCGCGCCAGTTAACCGGCACGAGGTTTAATCGGAATGCCCTCAACCACTAATGAAAAAATAAATATGAAACTTTCGGCCCTGTCGGATCAAATACAAACTTCGCCGATATTGACTATTGCCGCCGCGATAAACGCCAGAAAAGCCGCGGGTGAGACAATTTACAACCTGACCGTCGGCGATTTCGATGCCAGTATTTTCCCCATACCCGATGCGTTGACGAAAGCTACTTTACAAGCCTATCGAGACCATCAAACTAATTATCCTGGCGCTTTTGGTTTGCCCGAAATTCGTCAAGGGGTAGCTGCGCTACTCAATCGCACATGCGGCCTCGACTATCAGCCAGAAGATGTCATTATCGCTAGCGGCTCCAGACCGGTAATTTATGCGGTTTATCGAGCAGTGGTTGACCCTGGGGAGAAGGTAGTTTTTCCAGCACCCTCTTGGAATAACGAACACTACGCGTCGATGCTCAATGCCGAATCCACCGTGGTAGAGACGCATCCTGAAAATAATTTTATGCCCAGCGCGCAAGAGCTCGCACCCCATCTTGATGATGCTGTGCTACTGGCGCTTTGTTCGCCGCAGAATCCAACCGGTACAGTGTTGTCTGATAAAGATCTTATCGAGATTTGCCAGCTGATATTAAAAATTAACGCTAGCCGCAGCGAGCAAGAAAAACCGCTGTATGTCATGTTCGATCAGGTCTACTCCATGCTGACCTTTGGAAACACGCACTTTTCGCACCCGCTCAAGCTTTGCCCCGAAATCAGGGACTATGCGGTATTTGTTGACGGTATGTCTAAGGCATTTGCGGGTACTGGAATCCGTGTCGGTTGGGCGACGGGTGCCAGCCACATCATTGAAAAGATGGTGTCTATCATTGCCCATGTCGGCGCCTGGGCTCCCAAGCCGGATCAAAAAGCGGTAGGTCAGTTTTTGGCAATGGATCAGGCTGTCGACGACTACCTGACAAGCTTCAGGGGACAATTGTCTGATCGACTGGACGGTTTTTACGACGGATTTCAGGCGCTAAAGGAAAAGGGTCACGATGTAGATGCCATAGCGCCGCAGGCGGCGATATACCTCAGTGCGAAAATCAACATTATTGGTAAGCGCACTGTTGATGGCAAAAAACTGGAAACGGAAGATGATGTGCAACAGTACCTTATGAACGAGGCAAGGATTGGCGTTTTACCTTTTTCCTGGTTTGGTGCTCCAAGCTACGGCAATTGGTTTCGTATTTCAGTTGGCACATGCAAAATGGAGGAGATACCAATGATGATGCAAAGTCTGGAATCAGCGTTGGATAAACTTCACTAGCTTGGGACTCTGTGCCAAGCTTCAATCTGTTGGAATCGTATAAAACGTTGATCAGAAACCGGCCGCTACCGATGCTTTACTAAGTGGATGATGAAAGTTGGCCTAGATTGGCAGGCCAAGTTTCCAGAAGTGCAGACAGGTTTAATTGGTTGCGAGGTTGTCGAGTATTGCCGTGATAGCGGGATCATCTGGTTTGATGTTTGATCCGAATCGGCCAACCACTGCGCCGCTGGAATCGACAATATACTTATAAAAGTTCCATTGCGGCGGTGCACTTGCCTCCGCGAGTGATTTGAAAAGAGGGTGTGCATTGTCGCCTTTTACTGGAACGGGAGCTAACATGGTAAAAGTCACCCCAAAATTTTGGTAGCAAACTTCCGCCGCTTTTTCCTCTGAGTCAGCTGCCTGAAAAAAAGAATCTGAGGCCACTCCGATGAATTCGATTCCTTTTGGCTGATATTGTTGGTGTACTTTCTCCAGATGCTCGAACTGATAGGTAAATCCACAGTGACTCGCGGTGTTGACGACCATTAACGGTTTTCCAGAGAACGTTTTACACAAATCGATGTTTTCGCTGCTGTGCAGTTTCTTCATCGAATGATTGAGTAGATCAGGGCAGCTAGCGAGAACATTGCCACCTGGTATTGCAAGGAGCATGATAAGCGTGACGAGAAAACAGGTCTGTAAGCGATTCACTTTTGTACTCTTTCTTCAGTTACTAGGGTAGTAGTATTCAACCTGAGATAGTAATGTATCGTGAAATTTACGAATGATTTTTAATCAAACCACTACTAACTACTTAGCGTTTCGGTTGCATCGCGCGGCATACACTAGCTCTCCCGGGATTGATTGCTAGAAAGGATTTGGGATGAAAGAATGGATAGCAAACAGTAGCCCAGGAAGAAATAAAAACCACTCCCCAATATGGCTTCAAAGCTGAGTATTCCTCCTTCCCGTTTAATGGCGTTCGCTGCCAGAAATGCGACAAAAACACCAATCACAAATACATCTGCCATAGACCATTTGCTCATCATGCTACTCAGCGCTTTCAGTCTCGACGATATGCTCTGAGGGATTTTGAAAAAACTAAATAGCAACATTAATCCCTTTACTGCAGGCACGACTACGCTGAACAAGCCAATTAGCGCCGCGACAATTGTGTAACCATTAGAGTGCAGTTCTCTGATTGTTCCAATAATGCTTCGTGTTTTTTGATAAACCTCGAGTTCGCCGGTTACATCCATATTTGAAATAATCACTTCCGCCATCGCATCCAGCAATTCTGGCGTGTCAGGGCTTTCCACAATAATGTCTTTACCAATAGCAACAAGATCAGACTTTTCGACCGTTCCTGTCAGAGTTAAAAGCGGTTGGGTTAAGCCAGGTAGTAGCATGCCATAAGCGATTAGTAGAAGAAGTAAACCAGAGACTCGTTTCATATTTTTTAAGGAGAAGAGTAAGCAACTAAATGAAGAATCGAGGTGTTTGATCCTCGAACCTCACGATATCTTGAATAATAACGCGATATGTTTTGACTATTGTAATAGTCAGGAACAATGACGAGGGTAAATTGTCTATTTATCTGGTCAAAAGCCAAGCAACTTCTAGTATGGAGAAATGAAGAAATTTGGAATGAAAACACTCTGGACGATTGGCGTGATGCTGGTGTTGACTGCATGTAGCACCAATTCAGTAATCATTAGCTATTTTTACGGAAGGATGGACAATAGAATGCAGGATCGCATTCTTGAATATGCATCCTTCTCAGAAAGCCAGAAATCTGAGATCGAGCGATCGGTGGACGCATTTTTTCTGTGGCACCGAACCAACGAGGTGCCTCGGTATGCGGAATACATTGCAGCTATCAGCAATGAAATAGAATCCAACCAATTCGACCAAACCAGTATTCTTGAACACCTAAAGAATATTCGAAAACTCAGCGAAGAGAGCTTTCAGCAATCCCCAATTGCGAAAGCTGCACCTTTTCTCAAGGCGCTAACTGATCAGCAGGTAGCTGAAGTTGCCATGCACATGAAAAAGAAAGACGAGGATTTCAACGAATGGTATTCCGAGCGACAGCAAAGCAGCGATGACGAGGAAAGGGTTCAGAAAATCGTAAAAAATATTGGCCGATTGGGTATCAAACTGAACCGGGAGCAGGCCGACAGGATTAAAGTGGGGCTTAACAATTATCGAGGTGGTCCTGAAGAGCGGTTTGCCGTTTGGAACAAATGGGAGGAGGAGCTGCTCGATCTGTTAAGAAATCGTTTGAATGATGACTTTGAGAATCGAGTATCCCTGCATTTAGCGCAGTATCAGGACCAGATGCGATTACACTCCCCTGAAAATCATGAGCACAATCAGATAAATACGGCCAGACTAATCAATGATTTACTCCGATCACTCACCTTAGAGCAGAAAGCCACACTGCTGAAGAAGCTCAGGCAAACACAAAAATCCCTATACACAATCGCTAGTCGCTAGATGGTCGGGTGATCTGACAAACCTGAAAGATGCAGGAGTGTTTCCAATGATCGGAATCAATGCTGAAAACCAGGGAAATAGTCAGGGAATAATGGACTTTTCGAGGAAAAACAGGGTCTATTTGCATACAAATTGCGCGATCATTTTTTTAACGGCAATTATCCAGGGATTTAGTGCGGCAAAGCCCTGTCTCAACCATTATAATCCGGCGCGATCACTCCAAATTACAACTTGCTCCTGACCGGCGCTATTTTATTTTCTTTCTCTTTTTTATGTATGCTCTGATTATTGACATCATTGTGTCATTATTACTTGGTTCCATGGTGTTTTTTGCCGCAGTGGTTGCTCCCTCTGCATTTCAATCTTTGGAGCCAGAACAGACCTCACAGTTTTTGCGTAAAATATTTCCGCGATACTACTTATGGGGGATCGTGTTCTCTGTCGCCGCCCTGGCTGTTTGTTTATTTCACTCACCGAAAGGGTCGGTTTTGATGGTTCTGGTACTCGCTGGTTTTATTTACTCACGGCAAATACTGATGCCAAAAATAAATGAGTTACGAGAAACTTACCAATGTTCGGAAAGCCCACAGGACAAGGCTAGATTCGATGCCCTTCACCGTCGAAGCGTGATTATCAATGTTGCGCAAATGCTGATGTTGGTCACTATTGTCATTGCTATGAATGACGTGCACTGAGAGCGACTTCCATGATTTTCGTTATATTATCCCCAATTAAACGTGTCTGACACGGGGATAAAACGTCTCCTCAACAAACAGGTAGTTTCCTGGGCGCTGTACGATTGGGCAAACTCGGCCTTCGCGACAACCGTGATGGCGGGCGTCTTTCCCATTTTCTACAGTAGTCTCAGCCAAGATCTCTCCACCAAGGACGCACAGTTCTGGTTCAACATCACTCTGCTGGTATCCAGTATCGCAGTTGCAATTGCCGCGCCCATTCTTGGTGCTATTGCCGACGCAGGCGGTGGGCGAAAGAAGTTTTTGGCGACGTTTGCCATGTTAGGAATAACCATGGCTGCGGCACTAGCGTGGGTGAATGCCGGAATGTGGGTAATCGGACTGGTTATATATGGTCTCGGCAAGGTAGGTTTTGCCGGCGCAAATATTTTTTACGATGCCATGCTGGTCGACGTTGCTGATGAAGACGACTTTGATCTGGTGTCCGGATTTGGTTATGCGCTGGGGTATATCGGTGGAGGCTTATTATTTCTTATTAATGTCTTGATGATTACCAAACCAGAACTGTTTGGAATTGCGAGTACGGCGTCAGCGGTCTCCTTATCCTTTCTGAGCGTTGCAATCTGGTGGGCTGTGTTCACGATACCTCTTCTTCGAAATCTGCCTGAGCGCCAAAGTCAAACTACTCGCTCAGCCGGAGAAGCCATTCGCGATGGGTTTGCCCAATTACGTCAGACGTTCGCGGAGATTCGCCATCTCAAGCCTGTACTGATTTTCCTTTGCGCTTACTGGCTATATATCGACGGAGTCGGGTCAATTATTAAAATGGCTGTGTTCTTCGGGAGCCGAGTGCTTTCTCTGCCAGATGATAGTTTGATCACTGCACTGTTAATTACTCAGTTCGTGGCATTCCCGGCAGCGCTATTTTTCGGATGGCTAGGTTCAAAAATTGGGCCGAGAAACGGCATATTCATCGGTTTGGTCGTCTACGTTTTGGCGGTGCTTTATGCCTGGGGTCGACTGGAAACTGCCGCGGATTTCTATAAACTCGCTATCGCTATTGGTCTTGTACAGGGAGGCGTGCAAAGTTTAAGTCGCTCATTATTTGCGAGATTAATTCCAAGAGAAAAAGCCACAGAATTTTTTGGGTTTTTTAATATGGTCGGAAAATTTGCGACTATTCTCGGGCCTAGCTTGATGGCTCTGGTGCCTGTGGTATTTGCGACTGCTGAAGACAGGGATGTGATTTTGGTTGTCATTCTTTTGTTTATTGCTGGCGGCTTGTTTCTTTCCAGGGTGGAAAATGTGAAAGCAGGAAAATAAATTTAAAATTTGTCGAAAATGTCGACTACCGTTCGTTACTCCGGTAATTCCAAATAATTGGAATTGTTTTCAACTTTGAACTGGACCCCGTTTCTATCGGAGTCGTAACAGGAGAATATCGATGCAATATCTATTAATGATTTACAGTGCGGAAGGCGCAGGGCCGGCCCCGGGAACACCTGAGTTTGGTGATTATATGCAGGGCTATTTTAGTTTCACCCAGGAGATGAAAGATCGCGGTCTGTTTCTCGCTGGTGAACCACTCGAAGAAGTGTCTACTGCTAGTACCGTGCGGGTTCGGGACAACAAGGCCACTGTGACCGATGGACCATTTGCCGAAACCAAGGAAGTGCTGGGTGGTTACTATCTGCTTGACTGCAAAGATCTCGACGAAGCGCTGGAATGCGCTGCGAAAATACCGACGGCGACACATGGCAGTATCGAAGTAAGACCGATTATGAAGCTGCCAGATATGCCGGAATAGCGAGACCCGGTCATCAGCGTTTGATGATGACAAATCAGCAAAAGATCGAAGCCGTGGTGCGAGAGCACCACGGTCGTCTAATTGCGGCGTTAACGGGTAAGTACGCGGATCTATCCTTGGCAGAGGATGTTTTACAAGACGCAATGGTGGAAGCGCTGTCGAAATGGTCTTCGGAAGAATGGCCACCCAATCCCCCTGCATGGCTAATGACTGTCGCTAGTCGTAAAGCGATAGATCGGATCCGTCGGCAAAACTTGCATCAAATCAAAATTAACCAGTTAGAGCTCGATGCTGAATTAGACCGTTCTGAGAACAGAGGATCTCCGTTGGCTGGGTTCAATGAAATGGATATTCCTGATCAGCGATTGCAGCTGATTTTTGCCTGTTGTCATCCTGCACTTGCGGAAAAAAACCGTACAGCATTAATACTGAAGGTAGTATGTGGTCTGACAACTGGCCAGATAGCCAAAGCTTGGTTGGTCTCAGAAACCACCATGGCACAGCGACTGGTCCGTACGAAGCAAAAGGTCGCCAAAGCGGGTATCCCTTTTTCAGTTCCTGATACGCCACTTCTCGCGGAGCGCCTGGAGGCTGTTCTCGAGGTGATCTATTTGATCTTTAATGCAGGATATCAATCAAGTCACTCGACGGATCTGATTGACATTGATTTGTGTGAAGAAGCGATTTATCTTGGAAAAATAGTGATGACATTAATGCCTGACCAAACCGAGGTAGTCGGACTGGTTGCCTTAATGCTGTTTCATCATGCCAGAATGGATGCAAGAACAACCGAAAAAGGTGATCTGGTGACTTTGAGCGAGCAAGATCGAACACTCTGGAACCGTGATCAAATTGCAACGGCGGATAAGATCTTGAAAGGCGCGTTAATGAAAGGTGGTTTGGGGCCTTATCAGCTACAAGCGGCAATTAGCGCAGTTCATTGTCACGCAGCTACATTTGAAGAAACCGATTGGCGACAAATTCTGTTGCTTTATCATCATTTGGAATCCTTCCAAGCAGACCCGGTAGTCCAGGTCAACCTGGCAGTTGCACTTTCGTTTGCAGAAGGACCCGAGCAGGGTATTTGCTACTTGGATAATCTTCCTGATGTTCAAAAGCTATCCCAGTACCACCCTTATTACATTGCCAGAGCTGATATGTTACGGCGGGCTGGTGATCGCCAAAGCGCCGCGGCGCAGTTAGAGGTCGCAATTTCACTCACCGACAACCTGGTAGAAGAAGAACATCTTAAACGGCAGTTGAACACGCTCAATGCCGAAATGCTTGGGTAGTGTGGATATTTTTTAAAAATATGAAATGTAGAGCCTGCCTAGCTTCTCAACTCAAACAACATCCTGTCTCCATATCAGATCATTGAAATCGACCGGAATCTGCCGCCTAAGACTATCTCAGTTGAATTGGATGTAACCACTCAGCCCCGGGGCTACGAAGAACTGTATAGTTTGATTCATGAGCTGGCGGTCTATGCGGTTGCAATGATCGCTGTTCTTATTTACTCGGGAAGCGAAATCCACTCATCATCGCCGGGTACCCGATCGAATTCTCCAGCTCGCCAGCGGCGCTTAGCTTGCTCGATTTTTTCTACGTCAGAGGCAACGAAGTTCCACC
>JAHQWE010000105.1 GCA_019633985.1 Acidiferrobacterales bacterium
AGTGGAATTCGAATGGCTTATGAAACCGGCAGAGGTCGAATTTACGTACGTGCCAGGACGGAAATTGAAGAATCTAGTAGCGGACGCCAGAGTATTATTGTCACCGAACTGCCGTTCATGGTGAACAAAGCCAAACTGGTGGAGAAAATCGCCGAGCATGTGAAGCATAAGCGAATCGAAGGAATTAGCGGGCTACGAGATGAGTCCGATAAATCTGGAATGCGTATGGTGATCGAACTTAAGCGAGGCGAGCAAGCCGACGTCATACTGAACAATCTCTACAAGCAAACCCGTATGCAAACCGTGTTTGGATTAAACATGGTGGCGCTGTCGAAAAACCAGCCGCGACTGTTTAATTTGAAGGAGATGCTTGACGAGTTTGTTCGACATCGCCGTGAGGTAGTTACCAAACGCACTGTCTTTGAGTTAAAGAAAGCCCGTGATCGCGCACATATTCTGGAAGGGCTTGCGGTAGCACTTGCAAATATCGATCCGATTATCGCGTTGATCAAGGCAGCACAAACGCCGGCAGAAGCAAAAGAGCAGTTGTTGTCTCAGAAATGGGAATCCGGTGCGGTGTCATCCATGCTCGAACGCAGCGATAGCAGCATGTCGAGACCTGACGGTCTGGACGAGCAGTATGGCATGTTTGCTGATGGTTACCAGCTTTCCCCGATTCAGGCCCAAGCTATTCTTGAATTGCGCCTACATCGTCTGACTGGTCTGGAACAAGAAAAAATCTTCCAGGAGTACAGTGACATCATCGAGCAGATCGCGGCACTCCTGGAGATACTGCGTAACCCTGATCGTTTAATGGAGATTATTTGCGAAGAACTGGTTGAGATCCGGGATCGTTACGGTGATGACAGGAAAACAGAAATCCTGGAAGGAGATATCGATCTTGCGATGGAAGACTTAATTCCTGAGGAAGAGGTGGTGGTAACCTTGTCCCACGCAGGCTATGCAAAATCTCAGCCGGTCAGTGATTACACGGCCCAGAGAAGAGGCGGAAAAGGGCGTATCGCCACCCGAACCAAAGAAGAAGACTTTGTCGAAAAGATGTTCGTGGCAAACACCCACGATACGATTCTTTGTTTTTCTGATCGCGGAAAGGTTTATTGGCTACGCGTATTTCAGCTTCCCCAAGCTGGTCGTCAGGCACGAGGAAAGCCGTTGGTGAATTTGCTGCCTCTCGAAGGCGATGAGCAAGTGACCGCTATACTGCCCATCAAAGGATATGAAGAAAACCAGTTTATCGTTATGGCCACGTCTGCAGGTACGGTGAAGAAGTGTCGTTTGACTGATTTTTCCAATCAACGGAGCAACGGCATTATTGCTGTCAATCTGGATGACGATGATCATCTGATTGGGGTGTCTCTCACAGAAGAGGGGCAGGATATACTGCTGGTTAGTCAGGAGGGTAAAGCGGTACGATTTTCAGAAGCGGATGCTAGAGCAATGGGCCGAACTGCACGCGGGGTACGCGGAATTCGACTTAGCTCGAGTGACCAGGTGATTTCTTTAATGGTGGTGGAAGGAGAGGATCAGGTGACGGATTCTGCAGAAGAAAACGGTCTTTGTGTTCTCACAAGTACCATCCATGGCTACGGTAAACGCACAAATGTCTCTGACTTTCCGCGCAAGAATCGTGGTGGTAAAGGCGTGATTGCAATTAAAACATCGGAACGAAATGGTGAAGTTGTGAGTTCGTTAATTGTGAACGATGAAGATGAGGCAATGCTGATCACTGACGGCGGCGTGTTGATTCGAACCCGCGTAGCTGAGATATCGGTGCAGGGGAGAAATACCCAGGGGGTACGATTAATCTCTTTGGGCGAGGAAGAGCGTCTGGTCAGTGTAGAGCGTGTTGATGAGACGGCGGAAGAAGATGCGGTAGATCCAGGCGATCCAGGAGATAACCAGGGCGTTGTTTCAAATGCACCAGAGTCCGCTGATTCGGGAGAAGGGTCAGATGATCCGGAGCCGACTGTTCATTAACATTTAGTCAATTATCGCTTTCAGGTAAACCTTCACGGTGTCTAAAGAGTCGGAAAAAGAACTCGTTCGTTTTCGCGAGATAATCGACAAGATTGACGCGCAGATTCTGACACTGATGAATGAAAGAATTGGTGCCGCGCAATCAATTGCCGAGGTAAAGAGAGGGGATTCGCAGCCCGCCATTTATCGTGCTGAACGTGAGGCCCAAGTACTCAGACGGTTAAAGAGCTTGAACGCAGAACAAAGGAGTGCAGCTAGCCAGAACAGTGAAATTGAAAGCAGGTTGCCTTCCCGTGGCATGGAAGATGCAGATATTGATTCGCTATTTCGCGAGATTATGTCGATCACTCGGGGCAGTGAAGCACAGCTCTCTGTGTCACTGCTGGGGCCGGCGGGAACATTCACCGAAGCGGCTGCTCTCCAGCACTTTGGCAGTAAAATTGATTTGCGCTTCTTCCCTACCATGGATGAAATATTTCGCGCTGCTGAGACAGGAAAGACGAACTTTGCTGTTGTTCCCATAGAAAATTCTACTGAAGGCGGGGTTAACGCTACGCTGGACAGGTTAACGACCACATCTCTGTCGATTTGCGGTGAGATTTATCTTCGAATACATCACAACTTGATTAGCAATACGACAGGTAGCGATCAGATCGAGCGGGTCTATGCGCATCCTCAGGCGCTGGGACAATGCCGTAAATGGTTAAGTCAAAATCTTCCTAAAGCAGAGCTCGTTCCCTGTAGTAGTAATGCAGAAGGGGTTCGCCAAGCGGAAAGCGATCCAAGCGTCGGTGCCATCGCTGCGAGGGAGGCCGCCGAGAAATACGGTCTCAATGTGGTTAAGGAAAACATTGAAGACGAACCGGGAAATACCACGCGATTTCTTGTTCTTTCCGAACGACAAACACCTCCCAGTGGACAGGATAAAACCAGTTTGTTGTTAGCGGGTCGAAATCGTCCTGGCGCACTAGTTCATATGTTAAAGCCACTGGGGGATGCGGCATTTGATATGACTAGACTAGAATCACGACCCTCCAAGTCCGCAGTTTGGGAGTATGTCTTTTTCGTCGACTTCAAAGGTCATTGTCTGGACCAGGAGGTTGCGTCAGTGCTGGCAGAAATTCAGCAAGAAGCTGGGCTGTATAAGCTGTTGGGTTCTTATCCGGCATCAGACTAATTATTATTCGGATGTCGCAAAAACAGTCAGCAATGTTTTACCTACCTAAGGTCGCTCTAGTTGGTGTAGGTATGATTGGAGGATCACTGACTCTTGCCTTAAAAAAGCGAAAGCTTGTCGGGCATGTGATTGGTGTAGGCAGAAGCCAGGCAAATCTAGAAAATGCGATGCGCTGCGGCGCTATCGACGAAATTGCCGGTTCCGCATCTGCTGCGGCACAAGATGCTGATTTGATTGTGCTGGCTACCCCGGTTGGCGCTATGCCTAGTCTGATGTCGCAGATTGACGCTGTAGTCAAGCCCGATGCGGTAATTACAGATGTCGGCAGCGTCAAGCACGGTGTTGTGGCCGCGGCTCGAAAAGCGTTGACAAAGAGTTTGCCGCAGTTTGTTCCGGCGCATCCGGTTGCAGGTAAAGAGAACTCTGGTGTACTTGCCGCAGACGCTGATTTGTATATCAATCATAAAGTTGCGCTTACCCCAATCAATGAAACATCTGAATTCGCCGTTAAGATGGTTTCAAACTTATGGAGAGCGGTAGAGGCAGAAATCGTGTTTATGCAGGTGGAGGAGCACGATCGGGTGCTGGCGATGACCAGTCATTTGCCCCATGTTCTTGCCTATGCGATGGTCCATTTATTTGCGGGGGGAGGCGACACCGAAAAATGCTATCAAATGGCGGGTGGCGGCTTTTACGATTTCACGCGCATAGCGAGTAGTGATCCAGTGATGTGGCGAGACATTTGTAAGATGAACAAACAACAGTTACTTCAGCATATTCAAAGCTATCAAGATACCCTGGGGCAGATCGGGACCATGATAGAGCAAGGTAATGAAGATAAACTCGAACAGCTGTTTGCGGATGCGCGCAGTGCCCGTGCCATTGTTACAGAAAAGAGAAAACAACCTGCACTTGATACCGATCAAGTACCACGTGCAATGAGAGTTAGACAGCAGGTAAACCGTTAGTCACCGATTCTAGGTGTGACAAATCATCCGGATGTTTTCGCTATATAACCTTCACTATTTTCAGAGATAAAAAGTTTGGACTACCGTATTTCCCCGGGCAAACCGCTGATCGGAACCGCGAGAGTAGACGGCGATAAGTCGATTTCTCATCGTTCGATTATGCTGGGATCGCTCGCAGATGGAGCAACAAGAATCACACGAATATTGGAAGGCGAAGACGTCCTTGCGACGATTGACGCTTTTCGTGCCATGGGCGTAGAAATTGTTCGGGATGATCAGGGGTACTTGGTTCATGGAGTAGGTATCGATGGACTAAAACAGCCCAAGAAGATGCTGGATATGGGCAATTCCGGGACAGCATTCCGTCTAATGACAGGCATACTGGCTGGTCAACCCTGGAGTGTAACGTTGGGCGGAGATGCATCATTGAGCAGTCGCCCGATGGGTCGGATTATCAGGCCACTTGCTGAGATGGGGGCGCGGTTCGAGTCGGTGGAAGAAAAACCGCCAGTCACGGTAACTGGCGCGCAGTCGTTGAAGGGTCTTCGATATGAGATGCCAGTGGCAAGTGCGCAAGTAAAGTCTGCATTGCTCTTCGCTGGACTCTACGCGGACGGAAAGACCGAAGTTCGGGAGCCTGCACCCACGAGAGACCACACAGAACGAATGCTCTCCGGTTTCGGCTATGTAGTTAATCGACACGGAGCAGCCAACGAGTGGGTGAGTTTGGAAGGCGGAGGTCGACTAAAGAGCACTGAAATAGAGGTTCCCGCTGATCTGTCTTCGGCAACATTCTTTATCCTTGGTGCGTTAATTAGTAAAAACTCTGAGCTATTGCTACCCGGGGTCGGTGTAAACCCATCGCGAGATGGCGTGATTGGTATTTTTCAACGAATGGGCGGAGACATTTCTATCCTGAACCGTCGGGAAGTGGGAGGCGAACCGGTTGCCGATTTACTGATTAAGTCATCGAAGTTACATGGAGTCAGTCTCTCACATGACGATATTGCATTAGCAGTTGACGAAATTCCTTCTGTTGCTGTTGCCGCTGCCTGTGCTGAAGGGGTTACTGACATCAGCGGTGCCGAAGAACTTCGTGTGAAAGAGAGTGATCGAATTGCGACTACCGTCGCAGGGCTCAAGGCGTTGGGTGCATCGGTATCAGAAAAGCAGGACGGAATGGTCATTACTGGAGGGAATTTGGAGGGGGGACGTGTTGAGAGCCATGGAGATCATCGAATTGCGATGGCGTTCGCGGTAGCCGGCAATGTCTGTTCTTCTCAGGTACAGATTGCAGACGTCGAGTGTGTTGCGACGTCATTTCCAGGTTTCTATGATTTGTATTCGTATGTAGGCTTAGATATTTCAATAAGTTAACGAGGAATGTCGAAATATTCTTCACCAGTCGTCACTCTCGACGGGCCGAGCGGCTCTGGAAAGGGCACGATCTCGTTACGGATAGCCGATGCGCTGTCGTGGCATTACCTGGATTCCGGTGCGCTCTACCGAATTGTTGGATTGATTGCATCTCGAACTTCCATCCCCTTTAGTGATGAAGCAGGAGTGTCAAAAATCGCTAGGTCGATGCAGGTTGAATTCATCGCTGGGCAGGTATTTCTGGAGGGAGAGCCAGTCGAGGATGAAATTCGTACCGAGCAAGCGGGGAACAGGGCGTCCCAAGTTGCTACATTGCCTTTGGTTCGTTCCGCGTTGCTCGAATGGCAACGACAATGCGCAAAACCTCCTGGATTGGTTGCCGACGGACGTGATATGGGTACCGTAGTTTTCCCCAATGCGACCTGCAAGATTTTTCTTACGGCAACTGCGGATGCGCGCGCGCAAAGACGCTTTAACCAGTTGAGATTAAAGGGTTTTGATGTTAACATCCGCCAGCTTTTTGAGGAGATCACCGAGCGGGATCGCCGAGATGCAGAACGAAAGAATTCGCCTCTGGTGCCTGCGGATGACGCGATCACCATCGATACGACGAAAATGTCGATCGAACAGGTCTCTGATTCTATTCTTTTGCACATTCAAAACAGCGGGCTCACAATTCCAGATAAGTAATCTGGAAGCTTCTAAGCGTTAGGTATTCAAGTTTTTACCTGCAGCCGGGCCTTGGGTTTTGTCTTAGATTCGCTCGTTGAAAACCTCAAATTCATTGGTGGGTAGCGCTTAATCTCGGTGTTTTGATACCGTGTCGGTCGATTGCAGGGCAGATTAAGTGACTTAGGAGTGCAATATTATGATGTTGTTCTTTTCTAGGTTTCCTTTGTAACTACCCGAATTTAAACGTTTTATTTCCAGGTACTGCCCAACAGGGATCTTGCGTCTTTTGTAGATTGCGCCGATTCGATGCTGGGCTTTTTTTGTTTATTATGAGTGAAGATTTTGCTGCGTTACTAGAAGAAAGTTTAACTGGCGTCGTCATGAAACCCGGTGCGGTGATCATGGGCGAGGTCATTGAGATCAACAACGACTTTGTTATTGTTGGTGCCGGATTGAAATCCGACGCTGAGATACATGCTGCTGAATTCAAAAATCCTGCGGGTGAGATAACGGTAAAAGTTGGCGATCAGGTTGAGGTAGCGCTTGAGGCGGTGGAAGATGGCACCGGCAGTACCAAGATGTCACGCGAGAAGGCGATGCGTGCTCGAGCTTGGACAGAGCTTGCCAAGGCCCATGAAGAAAGCCGAATCGTAACCGGTATTATCACTGGCAAGGTGAAGGGTGGATTTACCGTTGACGTCAATAACCTCCGTGCATTTTTACCGGGTTCCCTGGTGGATGTCCGGCCCGTTAAAGATTCGGCATATATTGAAGGCAGGGAACTGGACTTCAAAATTATCAAGCTGGATCAACAACGCAATAATATCGTTGTCTCTCGACGTGCCATTGTCGAGAATGAGCTGAATGAAGAACGCGAAAAGCTGCTTGATACTCTGGAAGAGGGGCAAGTGGTTAAAGGTATTGTCAAGAACCTGACCGATTATGGTGCGTTCGTTAACCTGGGCGGTCTTGACGGTCTGCTTCATATTACCGACCTTGCCTGGAAAAGGGTTAAGCATCCTTCTGAGGTGCTTAATGTTGGTGATGAAATCGAAGCTCGTGTGCTGAAATTTGATCGGGAGCAATGTCGCGTTTCTCTCGGTATCAAGCAGCTGGGTGAAGATCCATGGTTGGATCTGGCGCGGCGTTATCCAGTAAATACCCGATTGTTCGGAAAGGTCACCAATCTCACAGATTACGGTGCATTTGTTGAACTGGAAGAAGGTGTGGAAGGTCTTGTGCACTTGTCAGAAATGGACTGGACCAATAAGAATATCCACCCAGGAAAAGTGTGTCACGTAGGTGATGAGGTTGAAGTGATGGTTCTGGATATTGATCCGGAGCGTCGTCGAATTTCGCTGGGTATGAAGCAATGTACTTCAAACCCATGGGAAGAATTCGCTGCTACACATAAGAAGGGTGACACCATGACTGGGAAAATCCGGTCGATCACGGACTTTGGTGTGTTCATCGGTGTCGACGGTGGTATTGACGGGCTTGTTCACCTTTCTGATCTTTCCTGGGATCGTCCTGGAGAGGAAGTTGTCACTGAGTTGAAAAAAGGAGATGAGCTTTCTGTTGTCGTCCTGGCGGTAGATGCTGAGCGTGAACGTATCTCTCTTGGCCTGAAACAGGCGGTTGAAGATCCGTTCTCTGGTTATGTCAGCGAGAATGGCAAAGGCAGCACAGTACGTGGAACAGTCAAGGAAGTGACAGCGAAAGGTGCCGTGATCGAATTGATTCCCAATGTGGAGGGCTATCTACGAGCCGCTGAGATTTCGCAGGACCGGGTTGAAGATGCTAGAACGGTGCTCAACGAAGGCGATGAAATTGAAGCCAAGATTACCAGTATCGAGCGCAAAGACAGAAAAATCTCACTTTCTATCAAAGTCCGCGAAATGGAAATCGAAGGAGAAGCAGTTCAGGAGTACGGCCGAGATGTGAAAATGGGCGGTGCCACACTGGGCGACAAGTTGAAGGAGCAGCTGGACAAGCAATCTTCTTAACTTTGATTTGAGTAATCATGTCTGCTGAAAAAGATAATGCTTACGAGCAACCAACTCTGACCAAGTCGGAGTTGGTTGCCTACATAAGTAGCGACCAGCCACAGCTGTCAGAGCAGGATGTAGAGCTCGCGGTAAACAGTATTCTAGATAGAATGTCAGAGGCGTTGGTAAACGGGGAGCGCATCGAAATAAGAGGTTTTGGTAGTATGACCTTGCATTATCGGCCCCCACGAATCGGGCGTAATCCGAAGACCGGAGAGAAAGTGCAGGTGCCCGAAAAGTATGTACCGCATTTCAAACCGGGAGCGAGTCTGAGAAAGCGGGTTGATGAAGGATTTAAGGAATCTTTGAAATGAAAAAACTTTTTTACGTCATAGTTTTATTTGCTTTTCTGATTTTTGGGATGAGCTTTTATGTCAACAATCCGCAGCCTGTAGTCTTGAAGTATTATCTGGGCTTGGAAAAAGAGCTTCCACTGGCGGTTCTGTTGCTGATCACTCTCGTGATCGGCGTATTTGTAGGATATTTCGCCAGTATTCTCAAATCTCTCAAACTCCGTAGAAATCTGGCACGTGCAAACCGGGCTGTGAAAAGCCTGGAATCAGAGCACGCTGTTGGGTAGCGCTGCGTCCGCATATGTATCTTGATCTACCATGGATCCTGTCTGGCTACTGATACTTTTGCCCATCGCTGCCGCCAGCGGCTGGATGATGGCTAATCGAGATAGAGCGCAATCTGAGAACTCCCCAAGCGACCATACCGCCAAGGTTCCTGAGTCTTTCTATAAAGGGCTTAACCTACTTTTAAATGAGCAGCCTGATCGTGCGCTAGATGTGTTTCTGGATGCGACCGAGCTAGATCAGGATACAGTGGAAATGCACGTGGCTCTGGGCAATTTATTCCGGCGTAGAGGAGAGATAGAGCGAGCGACCCAAATTCACCAAAACCTCGTCGCTCGAAGTGACCTTGAGCCGGGTATGAGGGCGTTGGCGCTTTATGAATTAGCGCAAGATTATTTCAAAGCCGGTTTGTTTGATCGTGCTGAAGGATTGTTACAAGAACTTCGGCAGGTAGAGGAGTATCAGGAGCAAGCCTGCCGATTTCTTCTACAAATCTATGATCAGGAAAAAGAATGGCATAGTGCCATTGTTATCGGGGAAGAACTTGCATCCCTGACTCGTCAGGATTTTGGTGAGCCTCTGGCGCAGTACTGCTGTGAACTTGCCGAGCTTGCTATATCGGAAGGTAAGGCGGGAAAAGCGGAGTACTATCTGGATTCAGCATTAAAGTATGTGGATCACTGTACCCGCGCAACCCTGATATCTGGAAGAGTAGCCGCAACTCGGGGTAACCATCGGGCCGCGATAGCGAAGTGGTGCAGTCTTGAGGATGTCGCCCCACAGTCATTGGGAGAAGTGGTTCCGATGATATCTGAGAGTTACGAGGCACTGGGGGACCAGCGGGGCTTTCGACATTTTTTAGAACGGGCGATTGAAGTTTGCCCTGATTCGCGAATTATCTCCGCATTGGTGGAGATCACTCGTGACAGCAAAGGCAAACTTGCAGGGCAGCGGCTTTTGATTGATATCGTCAAAAAATATCCTAACCTTGAAGGGCTTTATCAACTTCTGAGAAATAGAACTGCCCCCGAGATTCTGCGTGGCGAATCTATTGATCTGGAATTGATTACTGCTTTGCTCTCGGAATCCGTTGGACAATCGCGGGAATACCAGTGTCGCCAATGTGGCTTTAATTGCAGCTCATTGCATTGGCAGTGTCCCGGTTGTAAGGAATGGGGCTCGGTTCAAAAGAGAACTTTGGTGAAAGATCGCACTGCTACCAAACTAGCTCCGAATTCTTGACCCTATTGCACCGGAACTTGTGCCTAAACAACACTTCCCATCGAGAATAATTAATAACTTATGAATATCACTGTCGTTGGTACTGGCTATGTCGGCCTGGTTACCGGTACCTGTTTAGCGTCAATGGGAAACTCCGTGGTTTGTGTCGATACGGATGCGCAAAAGGTAGAAAATCTGAATAAAGGAATTCTGCCAATCTACGAACCAGGTTTAGATTCGATGGTGTTGGAAAACTCCGCTGCAGATCGATTGAGATTTACAACCAATGTTGTCGATGGTGTAGCGCATGGAGAAGTGATATTTATTGCCGTGGGAACTCCTCCAGATGAGGATGGTTCTGCAGACCTTCAGTACGTGCTCCAGGTAGCGAACTCGATTGGACAATCGATCGAAGAGTATCGTGTAGTGGTGACAAAATCCACAGTACCGGTGGGTACGTCAGAGAAAGTGCGACAAGAAATTCTCAAAGTCTTGGATCAGCGTGCTGTTACCGTTGATTTTAGTATTGTCTCAAATCCTGAGTTCTTAAAAGAAGGTGCTGCGGTAGATGATTTTATGAAACCTGACAGAATTATCATTGGCACAGACGACGACAGAGCACTTGAGGTGATGCGGTCACTCTACGCGCCATTCAATCGAAACCATGAGAGGGTGATAAGTATGGATATTCCCTCTGCCGAACTCACAAAATATACAGCGAATGCCATGCTGGCAACGAAAATTTCGTTTATGAATGAAATGGCCAATCTCGCTGAGCGGTTAGGGGCTGATATTGAAGCAGTGCGACTTGGAATAGGGGCTGATCCACGTATCGGATATCACTTCATCTATCCCGGATGTGGATATGGTGGTTCTTGTTTTCCCAAAGATGTCCAGGCCTTGCATAGAACTGCGGGAGACGTCGGGTATGATGCGCGAATTCTGGAAGCGGTAGAACTGGTCAATCAATCGCAGAAAGAAGTACCGGTACAAAAAGTGATTGAACATTTCGGAAATGATCTGAGTGGCCGGACCTTCGCACTTTGGGGGTTGTCATTTAAACCGGACACTGACGATATGCGAGATGCACCAAGTCGCGTTGTCATGGAAATGCTTTGGTCTATGGGTGCAAAGGTGCAGGCATTTGATCCCGTGGCTGTGGATGAAGCCAAAAGGATCTACGGTGATAGGGATGATCTAATTCTGGATGGTGACGATCCCTACGCTGTATTGCCAGGTGCGGATGCGCTGATCCTGGTCACCGAATGGAAAGCGTTTCGTGCTGCGGACATCAAACGTATCGCGGCTTCACTGGAAGGGGATGCGATTATTGATGGTCGTAATATTTTTTCGCCAGAAGCTGTGTCACAAGCCGGGCTCTCGTATTATGGCATTGGCAGATAAAAAGCTGGATACGATCCAGGAAGCGCGGGTTTTGGTTGTCGGTGACATTATGCTCGACCGATACTGGTTTGGTGGTGTTGAGCGAATTTCACCCGAAGCGCCGGTGCCGATCGTACTTGTGGATGAAGTTCAAAATCGACTGGGTGGGGCGGGAAATGTTGCCCTAAACATCGCTTCTCTTGGTGCCAGATGTACTTTGATTGGTACAGTTGGTGATGACGAGGCTGGCAAGATAGTGGCGGAAATTGCCAGTAACGCTAGTGTGGATCACGATCTGGTGATTGATGCATCAATACAAACATGTGTGAAGCAACGAGTCATTTCGCAGAATCAACAGTTATTGAGAGCAGACTTCGAAACACGGCCTGAAGCATCGTTAACAAAGAAGACGTCGAGCAAAGCTAAAGATGTTATTGATCAGCACGATATCATCGTTTTGTCTGATTACGGAAAAGGCACCCTTGAAAATGTTCAATCCTTGATTTCCCTTGCCCTAGAACATGGTAAGCCGGTTTTGGTTGACCCCAAAGGGGATGACTTCTCGAAATATAGTAACGCTTCTCTGATAACACCTAACTTGAAGGAGTTTGAGCAAGTCGTTGGACCGATAGAGGGTTTTGATGATCTCGAGCAGAAAGCCAATAGCCTCATAGCCAAGCTTGGGATTTCGTCATTACTCGTGACCTTGAGCGAACGAGGAATGAATTTATTTCAGTCTGGAAAAGCATCGATACATAGCCCGGCAAAGAAGCAAGAGGTTTATGACGTGAGCGGGGCCGGAGATACAGTCATTGCAGTAATGGCAATGTGCATGGCAACAGAGCAGGATGTTGCACAATCTTTACGAATAGCGAATAACGCCGCAGGTGTTGTAGTCTCAAAGATTGGTACCGCCACTGTGAATATTGATGAGCTTCGTGAAGCAATGGAGGAAGAGGAGAGAATATGATTATTGTCACTGGCGGAGCAGGCTTCATTGGCGCAAACATTGTTCGTGGTTTGAATGCGCGAGGTGTTGAAGATATCTTGGTAGTAGATAATTTGTCGAACGTTGACAAAGTCAAGAATCTTGCGGATTTGAAGATTGCCGACTATATGGACAAGGAGGCGTTCTACAAAGTGATTAAGGATGCCGAACATCAGACCACTGATGCGTTTCCGGGACTATCCAATATCTCCGCGGTATTCCACGAAGGTGCATGTTCGGACACAATGGCAACTGACGGACGCTATGTCTTACAAAACAATTTCACCTATACCAAGGCGCTTTTTCACTATTGCCAAAAAGTTGGTGCACAATTCATATATGCCTCTTCTGCGTCGGTCTATGGCGCCGGGGAGGTTTTCAAAGAACAACCAGAATACGAATCAGTGTTGAATGCCTACGCATATTCAAAACTTTTGTTCGATCAATATGTACGTTGTCAACCCACGCCATCGATGCAATGTGTGGGATTACGTTATTTCAACGTCTACGGTCCGCGAGAACAACACAAAGGAAGAATGGCTTCTGTTGCCTGGCACTTTCGAAACCAGTTTAATGCGAATGGAAAAGTAAGGTTATTTGCAGGGACGGGGGGGTATTCAGATGGAGAACAACGACGAGATTTTATTTACGTAGAGGACGTCGTTAAAGTCAATTTATATCTGTTGGACCATCCTGACGTCAATGGCATATTCAACCTGGGTACCGGTCAGTGCCAGAGTTTTAATGATGTCGCTGTGAGCGTAATAAATTCTTTGCGAAAGCGAAAGAGCTTGGATTCGATTACGCTTAAAGAAGGCATAAGAGACGGGTTGATTGAATATATCCCAATGCCCGATGCATTGAACGGCAAGTATCAAAGCTTTACGGAGGCAGATATGACGTTGCTGCGTAATCATGGCTACGCTGAAAAATTTCACAATGTTGAGCAAGGTGTCGCTTCCTATATGGACTTGCTTGAAACCAACGAATAGAGACAATACTTTGAACAATACGGTTTTTGTGACAGGTGGGGCAGGATTTATCGGATCTGCGGTAATTCGTCATTTACTGTCGTGTTATGACTGTGACGTGGTCAATATCGATAAGTTGACTTACGCCGGAAATCTAGAAACACTGGTTAATGAGGCGGGCAACCCCAAATATCATTTTGCAGAATATGATATCTGTGATGCAGAGAAAATCGATGCGCTATTTGAGCGGTATCAACCTAAATCCATTATGCATCTCGCCGCTGAATCTCATGTCGATCGATCTATCGATGGTCCGCTGGAGTTCATTCAAACTAATATCGTCGGTACCTATACGCTGTTACAGTCAGCAAGAAAATACTGTGGTGGTCTTAGTGTTGAGGAGGCGCAACGATTCCGATTCCATCATATCTCAACTGACGAGGTGTTTGGTAGTCTTGGAGCAGAGGGTTTATTTACTGAAGAATCTCCCTATCAGCCTAATTCCCCTTACTCGGCCAGTAAGGCCTCTTCCGATCATCTAGTGAGGGCCTGGCATGAAACCTTTGGGCTTCCGGTTGTGTTATCAAATTGTTCCAACAACTATGGCCCCTATCAGTATCCAGAAAAACTGTTGCCCGTTATTATTTCGAAAGTGCTGAAAGGAGAATCTATTCCTGTTTATGGAACTGGCGAGAATATTAGAGACTGGCTCTACGTGGACGACCACGCTTCGGCGCTGGTTACGATTATGACTCGGGGACAAGTTGGGCGCAGCTATAACGTGGGCGGCAATGAAGAAAGAACAAATATTGAGGTCGTGAAAACGGTTTGTTCTATCATGGATGAGCTGGTTCCTACTCCAGAGAATTATTCGAGCGAAGGCTATGCTTCTCTCATTGAGTTCGTTACCGACCGACCTGGTCATGACCAAAGGTATGCAATCGATGCAACTAGAATTGAAAAAGAACTAGGGTGGTCGCCTTCAGAGTCATTTGCTTCGGGGATGCGAAAAACAGTTGAATGGTATTTGAATAATCAGAGCTGGTCTGACGCGATCCTGTCTTCAAGCACCACAAGCGGTCAGCGACTTGGAACCGCTACCAAAATCACAGGAGAGTCATCGTGAGAGGAATTATCCTAGCTGGAGGGTCTGGTTCTCGTTTGTGGCCGGTTACCCGTGCGGTCTCCAAGCAGCTCATCCCGGTTTATGATAAACCGATGATCTACTATCCTTTGTCTACGCTACTTCTAGCGGGAATCAAGGATATACTTATTATTTCTACCCCTCAGGATACACCTCGCTTTCAACAATTGCTGGGAGATGGAAATCACTGGGGCATCAACCTGTCGTATGCCGTCCAGCCAAGCCCAGACGGGCTTGCACAAGCTTTCATTATTGGCTCTGAATTTATTGGGTCCCATCCGTCCGCACTCGTGCTCGGCGATAATATTTTTTATGGTCATCAGCTAAGTGAATCATTGCAGAATGCGGCTTCGTTAAAGAAAGGTGCCAAAGTATTCGCCTATGGAGTAAATGATCCTGAGCGATATGGGGTCGTGGCCTTTGACGATGAAGGTAAAGCGTATGATTTAGAAGAAAAACCGGAGGTGCCCAAGTCCCGGTACGCTGTTACTGGACTGTATTTCTATGACAACTCAGTTGCCGACCGTGCCAAGGCATTAAAACCTTCTCCGAGGGGTGAGTTGGAGATCACCGATTTAAATCGTACTTACCTTGATGATGGCACCCTCGGGGTTGAGGTGTTTAGTAGAGGCATGGCGTGGTTAGATACCGGTACGCATGATTCCTTGCTGGACGCCGCAAAATTTATTGAAACAATCGAAAAGAGACAGGGGATGAAGGTTTGTTGTCCAGAAGAAATATGTTGGAGACAAGGTTACATCGATGATCAAACTTTGGAGGGACTGGCTGCTGAGTTGTCTAAAAATGAATATGGTCAATATCTGTTGAGATTGTTACAAGAGTAACGATTCGTCTTGTCCCTGAAAACTTGTTCGTGAAACATTTAACACTCCGATGTCGCTTAACGCGTCAAATTTGAAGTTGCCGAAGTTGCTAGTAGCTTTCGCTGTAAATCCTATATCTGATTCAACAATAGAATGAATAACGGTACGTCCAAGCCAAATCCCGAACTTGCTTTGTCTGTGATTCTTCCAGTTTACAACGAGGAAGAAAACATCATTCATCTGCATAACGAAATAGTTGCTGTATTAGACGCCATGCCGGGTCAAAGTGAGATCGTATACGTCGATGACGGTAGTAGCGATGGCACCCTTGACTGTTTGAAGGAAATTCACGAATCTGATGAACGTGCAGTGGTTGTGGAGTTTCGTAGAAACTTTGGCCAGACCGCAGCGATGGCCGCTGGTTTTGATATGGCGAGAGGGGAGATCGTGATTGCCATGGACGCAGATCGTCAAAATGACCCTGCTGATATTCCCAAGCTGGTAGCGAAAATAGAGGAAGGTTTTGATCTCGTTTCGGGGTGGCGACATGATCGGAAAGATGGGTATTGGCTAAGATTGTTTCCTTCCAAGATTGCGAACAAACTCATTTCCTCTACTACCGATGTGCGTTTGCATGACTATGGGTGCTCCCTGAAAGCATTTCGATTCGAAGTCGCCAAACAATTGTCACTTTATGGCGAGATGCACCGATTTATTCCGGCACTTGCTAGTGCGGTGGGAGTTCGGATTGCTGAGGTGAAAGTTAACCACCGTCCGCGTGTCGCAGGTGAGTCCAAGTATGGAATTTCCCGAACATTCCGTGTTATTTTGGATCTTATCACCGTAAAGTTCCTACTGAGATTCTCTAGTAAGCCAATGCAGTTTTTTGGCTCGATTGGTTTGATAAGTGGGTTTATTGGCTTTGCGCTCTGCTTTTATCTCACCATTGAAAAGCTTTTCTATAGCGTTCCTATGTCGGATCGTCCCCTGCTACTACTTGGGATCATGCTTTTGTTCATTGGGTTACAGTTTATTACCGTAGGGTTACTTGCTGAGCTGATGACAAGAACGTATCATGAAGCGCAAGATAAGCCGATTTATACTGTTCGAAATATCTTGCGAAAAAAGTAATCGCGGAAAAACCTATCGATGATGAATCTTATTCCACTATCGGTTTCTGACATATTGCTATTTGATTGATGGTAGAAGAAACAGCGGTCGAAGAACATGATTCCATTGCCGTTGTCATCATTAATTATAATGGCGGTGATTATATCGAAGCTTGTCTGCACTCTCTGCAGAATCAATCTGTTTGCGCTGATCAAATCATTGTCGTTGATAACGCAAGCACCGATGATTCGGCTTCTCTGCTGACTCAAAGATTTCCTGATATACAGGTAGAATTCCTTGCGGAAAACCTTGGTTTTGCAGGTGGAAACAATCACGCGTTTTCTCTTATCACGCACTGTAAATGGGTTGCTCTATTAAATCCTGATACGGTAGTCAGCTCTACTTGGATTGCCCAGCTGAAACAGGCGGTATCAACTCATCCAAGCACGGCAGTGTTTTCATGCCGTTTGGAAGATTTACATTTTCCGGAAAAGCTGGATGGAACAGGAGATCAATATCATGTCTCCGGCTTGGCTTGGCGTAGGGACCATGGCGCTTCGACTTCAATCAGTCGGCCAGTTCGCGAATCAGTTTTTGCTCCTTGTGCCGCTGCCGCTCTCTATCGGCTGCAAGCTGTCAATGCAGCTGGTGGGTTTGACGACGCCTATTTTTGTTATAACGAAGATACTGATCTCGTATTTCGCATGCGTTTGATGGGGCATCATTGCCTACACCTGGACGATATTGTGGTTAAACATGCCGGCTCTGGGATTAGCGGAAAACAAAGTGATTTCAGCATTTATCATGGCCACAGAAATCTTGTTTGGACTTACTTCAAGAACATGCCGACAGCCTTGCTCTGGCTTTATCTGCCCCAGCATTTGCTGTTAAACATCGTGGCGATTCTATACTTTGGTTTTAAGGGCCGATTGGGTGTCATCGTAAAAGCAAAGTGGCATGCTCTCATCGGTTTGCCAAAGGTGCTTCAAATGCGGAGAGTAATTCAGCAAAAACGCACGGTTTCGCATGCTGAGCTGACTAAGACAATGATTCGAAATCCCATTGCCGCTTATTTCAATCGATATGCGAGATAGCATTGTGAAACACGTGGCCATTGTTGTCGTCAACTACAATAGTGGACGGTATCTTGAACGTTGTATTCGTTCTCTGCTACGCAGTACGGTCGATTTAGAAATTTGTGTCATCGACAATCATTCGTCTGATGAAAGCCTTCAGCTTATCGAGTCGATACCATCATGCAAACATACGTTGCAGATTGTTAGAAATACGAACAATCTGGGTTTTTCGTCTGCAGTTAATATAGGAGCAAATGCCACAAGTTCTGAATATTTGATGGTTTTGAATCCTGACTGCTATGTCCACTCTCATACTGTTGAAGCACTAGTTGAAGCACTTTGTATACAGCAAGACGCGGGGATGGTAGGGGCACTGGTGTTTAATGAGGATGGATCTGAACAAGCGGGATGTAGAAGAAACGAACCAACCCTGAGGCGCAGCGCGGTAAAGGCGATGGGTTTATCTAGATGGTTAGAGGGTGTTGATCTGCGACATATGCCATTACCCAAAACCAATACCAAAGTGGATGCGGTTTCCGGTAGCGCGATGCTATTTCATCGTCGCTGTTTTGAGCAAATTGGCGGTATGGACGAGGGCTTTTTTCTACATTGCGAAGATTTGGATATTTGTCATCGAATGAGAAAGGACGGACTGGGAGTTTACTTCGTCCCGACCGTCTCTCTATTTCATCGACAGGGAGTATCTGGCAGTACGTCCGATAATCGAGTAGAAGCGCTTAAACATCAAGGCATGGTGCGATACTACTCAAAGCACTACGGCGCTGCGAGTCGGCTGAATTTCTGGTTGATACGCTGTCTGATATGGTCTCACTTTTTTGTCAAGCAGGGAATCAAATGGGTGCGAACCTTGAAGCGGCGTTTCTCGCTGATCAATACGTATGGTTCGACTAATTCGTTACTACTCGATAATCTGCCTGGTCCAGATATGGGCGACTTGCTGCTGATAACGGGGGCAAATTGTGATGTTGGTGACTATCTGTTGGAGCGAATTTCTCGATCTGGCGCTCAATGCGTTGCTCCTTTCCGAACCCGCCCGGGTCCATCATCACTTGACGGCATTCACTGGCTGTCGAGCGAATACTTTACAAAGGCCCCGACGCCTGACCTTCCGGTATTCAATCGATGGGTGAATTTGGCTCCAATTTGGACCGTTGAGCAGTTTTATCCTTTCCTTAATGAGACATTTCCCGACAAAGTGATCGCTATTAGCTCCACCAGTATTGAAGTCAAGGCTGATAGTTCCGATGGCTACGAGAACCATACCGTTTCTATGCTGAGAGAGGGAGAGAGAAAACTACACAGTATGGTAAAAAAACATGGGGCTAACTACGTTATTTTTCGGCCAACTATGATCTACGGTGGGCCAAGAAATAGAAATGTTAATTTGATTAAACGAATCATAAAGACGTTGCGATTCTTTCCGATTGTTGGACATGGGGAAGGAAATCGACAGCCAATACATGCTGATGACGTAGCACATGCATGCGAACTGGTTTTACCTCGGAAGTTTGAGAACAAAACCTATTCCATAGGGGGCGCGGAGGTCCTGAATTTCCGAGAGGTGGTAGAGCGTACATTCGATTCACTTGGATTGCCTCGACGCTTTGTTTCGGTGTCCAACAGTATTGCAACGCTAGCGCTCCGAGTGGTTAAGTGGATACCGGGATTCAGAGGGATTTCTTACGGGTTGATTGCACGCCTCAGTAAAGATCAGATTTTCTCAAATCGTGAGGCTATGGATGACTTTGGATTTTCGCCCCGGAAGTTCGAACCTTAATCGGATACTATCTGGTAAGAGCGAGAACCAAAAAATTACAACAAGATGAAATACGATACCGCGATAATTGGAGGAACAGGATTCGATCAAATAGACGGTCTAAAAGTTTTGGATCGGAAAGTGGTTAGAACCCCTTACGGAGATCCTTCCGGGGTTGTTATCAGCGGCAAGCTTGATAAAAGCCATTTTGTATTTTTACCCAGACACGGAACCACACATAGCATTCCTCCTCACAAGGTGAACTACCGCGCCAACATCTGGGCGCTCAAGCATTCTGGCGTGAAGAGGGTGATTGGCTTTGCGGCGGTTGGAGGAATCTCAGAGGATTTGATTCCGGGAACCATCGTTATTCCAGATCAAATTATTGACTACACCCGGGATAGAGCGCACACGTTTTTTGATGGAACAACTGGCAATGTGACTCATATTGACTTTACGGAACCCTATACCGCTTCTCTCCGGGCAAGAGTTTTAGCGGCGTCGGATAAATCTGAGGTTTCTGTAGTCAGCGAAGGGTGTTACGCAGCGACCCAGGGGCCGCGGCTAGAAACAGCTGCCGAAATTGACCGATTGGAAAGAGACGGTGCAACGATCGTGGGTATGACCGGAATGCCGGAGGCAGCCTTGGCCCGAGAAATGGATATGGATTACGTCTGCATTGCAATTGTGGTCAACGCCGCTGCGGGTCGGGGAACCAAGCCGATTACCATGACAGAGATCCGTAAAGAGTTAAAGCGTGGCGCGAAAGAAGCACTACGGATACTAGTCAATTTATAATTCGGATGGTTCGGATAGATTGGGAAGATTATGATGAACCTTTTGCGCTCGACAGGATCAAGTGCCAGGCGCTAACTTGCTGGCCAGACGCCGAGAATGACACCAAATTTCGGGTGGTCAAAATAGTGAATCTCCTTGAACTTCAGGCGTCGCTTTTCATTAATAAAAAATAGTGGAGCGGGTGGGCCATAAACACGAACAGACGGAGATATTGTCGAATCAGCCACGAATTGTGCGCCCGATGTTTGGGATGACGCTTGGGATAAGGTTTGGGAAGAGGTTTGGGAAGATGAAGGCACAGAGGTTGCTTGCGGGGAAGGGGTGTTGGAGATGACCCCCATATTCATATCAGCGAATATCAACGAGGTTTTATAAATTTTTAAAAATGCCCTCAGTTTATCTGTGCTGAGATTGAAGGTGGTTGCGTTTTGATAGGTTCTCGCATTGAGAACCCATCTTCCGGACTGCAAAATGCGATTACCTGCGCTTTGCAGCGCGCCTTGCAGACGTTTCAGTCTACTAACCGAGGATAGTGTTGTCGGTGTTTTGGATCGCTTTTCTAACTGTTCAAGGGTAGACTGATGACGACTTACCTGATTCGATTCTGGTCGCCATTGCTCCTCTCTTTGCTCACTATCTCTGGTTCGCTCAAATACGATGACCTCTGCTATATAGTTTCTGGCCATCGCTTCGGCTCCGAGCGCGCTGAACAGAAACAGAAAGACAATTCTTAAAACATGAAGCATAAGCTTTGAGCGAGTGAGGCTGTTAAGTAACACCGTGAAGTATAACCAAGAACTTGTCACGATTGGTCAGGGAATCTATTAATCGTTTCATGAAAATCACTCTATAATGAGCGATTCAGCGTAGTGCTATGCAACCAGCTCAAAATCACTGGCCAGTTGGTCCAGTAGCTTTTCGCAGGCCTGAATCCGTTCATCAGGTTCTGGATACTCCGCTTTGATTTTCAATGCGCTCGGTCCGGCGAGTTGATAGTCATGGGGGTTTCTTTGTATCAAACCAATAATCGCAGATGGGTCGATATTCAGTTGGTCGTGAAACTCGATCTGTCCACCTTGCTCACCGACGTCCAATTTCTTGACACCAATTTTTTCTGCGACCAAGCGCATCGCTGTGAGACGAAACAGGTTCTTTCCCGCGTCCGGAAGTAATCCGAATCGGTCGATGGTTTCGATTTGCAGCTCCTCCAGTTCCGATTCATTTAGCGCGCTGGAGATACGCTTGTACAGCATTAGACGTGTGTGCGTATTCCCCAAATACGATTCTGGAAATAGCGCAGGGACATGCAGCTCAACTGAGGTAGCCAGATCGCTAGCGTCCATTTTTTCAGGTAGTTTGTTTTCACGAATCGACTTCACCGCCATTGCCAAATATTCACTGTAGAGACTGAAACCGACATCATCAATGCTGCCACTCTGCGTTTCGCCAAGTAGTTCTCCGGCTCCTCGAATCTCCAGGTCATGGGAGGCGAGTGCGAAACCAGCACCCAGATCCTCCATGGAGTCGATCGCATTGAGTCGTTTCCTCGCATCACTGGTAATCAGCTTCATTTCAGGCACCAGTAGATACGCATAGGCCTGATGATGGGAACGACCAACCCGACCTCGTAGCTGATGTAGCTGGGCCAGGCCAAATTTATCGGCTCGATTGATAATAATTGTGTTTGCACTCGGGATATCGATACCGCTCTCAATGATAGTGCTACACACCAGAATATTAAATCTCTGGTGGTAGAAGTCCTGCATCACACGTTCCAGCTGTAATTCAGCCATTTGACCATGACCAAAATTGATCTCCGCTTCGGGGATGAGCTCTCGAAGTTCTTCCACGGTTTGCTCAATGGTTCTGACATTGTTGTGTAGAAAATATACTTGTCCACCACGTCGAATCTCTCGCAGGCATGCTTCCCGAATAAGCCCCTTGTTCCAGTCTCGTACGAAGGTTTTGATCGATAGTCTTGAGCTGGGAGGCGTCGCAATAATGGAAATAGAGCGTAACCCCGACATGGCTAAATTCAGCGTCCTTGGTATTGGTGTAGCGGTCAGGGTCAAGATATCGACCTGACTTCGCAACCTTTTTATTTTCTCTTTCTGTCGGACGCCAAATCGTTGCTCTTCATCGATAATAAGTAGTCCCAAATCCCGAAACGATATGTCATCCTGAAGTAACTTATGTGTGCCGATAACGATATCCGGCTGCCCCACTTTCATTGCTGCGATCACGGCGTCTGATTCTTTCTTGGATCGAAAACGTGACAGAAGCTCGACTGAAACCGCCATATCGGCAAATCGGTCCACAAAGCTTTGATAGTGCTGTTGGGCGAGCAAAGTGGTGGGAACCAACATGGCTACCTGTTTTTTATTTTGCACTGCCACGTAGGCTGCTCTTAACGCTACTTCTGTTTTTCCAAAACCTACATCACCACAAACCAGTCTATCCATCGGTTCTTCAGAGGAAAGATCGGCCAGGACTTCTTCGATGGCTCGCTCCTGATCTGCTGTTTCTTCAAACGGGAATCGGCTGGTAAACAGACGATAATCCTCTTCGTCGACGGGCATCGCCTGACCCTGTCGAGCGTTTCTTAGCGCCTCAATCTCAAGTAGTTCAGCGGCAACGTCATAGGCCTTCTCTTTGGCTTTCTTTTTGGCCTTCTGCCATTGTTCGCTGCCCAGTTTATGCAGTGGGGCTGTCTCAGGAGCACCGCCTACGTAACGGGAAATCTGATTGAGCGAGAGAATGGGCACAAACAGCTTGTCATTGTCCTGATAGCTGATCACTAGAAACTCTGTTTCTTCTCCGTAGATATCGAGGTTCTGCAGACCAATGTAGCGTCCAACGCCATGTTCGAGGTGAACAACCGGATCTCCTTCAGATAGTTCAGCAAGGGAGCGAATCATCGAAGCGGGATCTTGTGCCTGATTGCTCCTTCTGCGACGTTGGAATACCTTTTCACCGTAAAGCTGACTTTCCGTAATTATCTCAATACCGAGATCAGGTAGATGCAGGCCTCGCTCCAGCGGGGCGACACAAATTGCGGGGCTTTCATCTTCGGCAAGAAAGTCTATAAATTGCTCGCATCCGATGGCAATTTGGTCATGGTTCATCAACATACCTTCCATGGCTTCTCGCCGCCCTGCGGTTTCTGTTGCGATGAGTACCTTATGTTGCGAATCCGAAATATGTTTTAGGAACAGCGAGTAGGGAGATTCTTCTTTGGGATTAACGGGGAGCTGTCTTCCCGGCTTGCTCGATGCTACCCAGTCCGCTTTGTCATGGTTTCCAGGTAAGTGCTGAATCCGTTGATATTGGGAAAGCTCAGCAAGAAGTTGATCCGGATTCAGGTACAATGTTTCCGGCGGAAGTACCTTTCTGCTCGTATCATAATTGGCGTTCGTATATCGGTCTTTTATTTCCGCCCATCTCGCTCTGCTCTGTTCGAGAAACTCATTTTCATAAAGAAAAAGCGAATGAGCCGGCAGATAATCAAATAAAGTAGCGGTTTCTTCAAAGAAAAGCGGAAAGAAAAATTCGGTTCCCGCGGGCGTGTTTCCCTCGCTGATCTCATTGTAAATCGTCTGTTTTCTCGGATCTCCTTCAAACTGTTTTCTGAACGCTTGACGAAACTGCTTGATGCCGCTCTCGTTCATCGGAAATTCCCGCGCGGGAAGAAGTTCAATGCGGTCAGTTTTTCCAGAAGAACGCTGTGTATCCGGGTCAAAAAATCGAATTGACTCCACCTCATCGTCAAACATATCCAACCTGAATGGTGCCTCTGCGCCCGAGGGAAACACGTCTATCAATCCCCCCCGGACGGCAAATTCACCTGGTGAGAGTACCTGACTCACACTGACATAATTTGCGCTGGTTAAGCGCTCTCTCAGATGTTCGATCTCAACAGATTGGCCGACCCGAATGGAAAAACTGTGACCAAGAATAAAATCAACCGGGGGCAATCGTTGTCCGAGGTTCTCCGATGTAGTGAGCAAGATGCCCCGCCTAGTCTCCTTGAGTGATGCCAACAGGCGGAGTCGATCGGAAGTAATGTCCTGGTGAGGGGAAAAAACGTCATAGGGGAGGCATTCCCAATTAGGAAAATGCAGGATGTCGATTTCGCCAGACAGGGCTGTGGAAGAGGGGGTGATTGAATCCGACAGAGAGTTCTCGATTTCAGCTTTGTGATTAAGAAAAAAGCGAATTTCAGTCTCTAAAATCTGCAGCTGGCGTGGGTTCTCCATCACCACCAACAGCAATCCATCATGCTCTTGCGCCGATTCTGCGATTGCTAGCCCCAGCGCAGCACCGTGTAAGTTTGACCAAAGAATGGGTTTTTTCCCTGCTGGAAGTGGGGGTTTTAGCAAAGCGTGATGCATTGAATTTGAGCGGTAGACAGCGGCTAAAGATGACATACAATCGGGGCGCGGATTTTAACTTCCTGAAACCAAAACCCCAACCAATTCTGGAACATACCTGGTATTTCCATGCATTCAATCGCCAATCACTTATGGGCAGTTGTTCCCGCGGCCGGGATCGGACTGCGTATGGGAACTGAGTTACCGAAACAATATCTGGAATTGGCTGGAAAATCGGTCATTGATCACACAATCTCGATGCTGCTTGCGGAATCCAGAATTGACCACGTCTTGGTTGGGATTAAATCCAATGATGCTGACTGGTTGCAAACTGAAGCCCATCATCACCCCAGAGTGGCGCACTTTGTGGGTGGGCAGGAGCGCGCGGAGACGGTGCTGAATGGAATCGAGGCCATTCTTTGTGATCACAACGGAAGCCAAGATGATTGGGTGTTGGTGCATGATGCGGTTAGACCTTGTCTGTCACTATTTGATTTATCCAAGCTCATCGATTTTTGTATGACCTCCCATCGAGGCGCGATTCTGGGATGTCCGGTTGTTGATACTATCAAGCGCGTTGATGCGCAGACGGAAGTGGCGAGTAC
This sequence comes from Acidiferrobacterales bacterium, assembly GCA_019633985.1. GTDB lineage: Bacteria > Pseudomonadota > Gammaproteobacteria > Arenicellales > Poriferihabitantaceae > VYFG01. Next base: position 25,086 of record JAHQWE010000105.1, read on the forward strand.
GGAGGACCGCTCTGTATTGTGGCGAGCACTGACTCCCCAGCTTTTTAATCTGGGGGCTTTGAAAGAAGCGCTAGAAGCGGGAGCCGCTAGGGGTATCCACTGCACTGACGAATCCCAGGCCATGGAGCGTCTGGGTCATAGTGTTCCTATGATTGCGGCAAATCCATCGAATATGAAAATTACCGAACCCGCAGACCTTCGGCTAGCGGAATTTTACTTGAGATCATGATTATAAGGGTGGGGCATGGCTATGACGTTCATCGGCTTGTAGCGCACCGACCTCTCGTTCTTGGTGGGGTAACGATTCCTTACGAACTAGGTCTGGATGGGCATTCCGATGCGGATGTGTTGTTGCACGCTGTCTGCGACGCACTACTGGGTGCCGCAGGTCTGGGCGATATTGGTCAGCATTTTTCTCCCTCAGACCAAACATATCGTGGAATGGACAGCAGGATATTTGTCCGAGAAGTATATGATTTGCTTACCCAACGAGATTGGGTCGTGGGAAATATCGACATTACCCTGGTCGCAGAGAAGCCCAGGATGGCGCCGCATCTTCCGCAAATGATCACTAATATCAGTGCGGACTTACAAATAGACAGCAGCCAGGTGAATGTAAAGGCCACTACAACTGAAGGGTTGGGATTTTGTGGGACTGGTGAGGGCATAGCATGTCATTCGGTTGTGTTAATTCAGCGAAACGGTCCACTTCCTGTTTAGGCCGAAGAACACATCCTGTTTATGTCGCGAAAGGGTAAGGAATTTTCCTTTAAATTCTTTGACTATTAACCAGGCTGATTGTCAAGAAGCTGGTTTAGGTTTATTTATTTAGACTTCTCTCCAGCAAAACGTTAGGGTCAGTAAACTGAATTTTGACCGCGGAGATGTGATGGAATTGATCTTCCCGGGGGCAAATAATAGAACACGAGTTCTAAATGAGCGCGATATCCTGGTGTTTTCAGCCTTCAGTATTTCTCTTTAGCATTCTTCCGAGAGGGCGTCCTCCCACCAGATGCATGTGTAAATGAAATACTTCCTGATGGCCGTGGTCTCCGCAGTTTATCAGCAGCCTATATCCATCTTCAGCGATTCCTTCCTGCTTAGCCAGATTACGCGCTACAACAAAGAGATGTCCAAGCAATGCCTCATCCTCTTCGGATATATCATTCACAGTGAGAATGATCTTGTTAGGGATGATCAGAATATGCGTTGGCGCTTGCGGGTTGATATCGCGGAATGCGGTTACTCTGTCATCCTGAAAAAGGATGTCCGCGGGAATTTCCTTTTTGACGATCTTACTGAATAAGGTCTCTTCGTTAGTCATGGGTGGAAAATAGTTTGTAAATAAAAATAGATGGGGAATTGGCTTATGACAATGGGTCCAGCTGTCTCGCAATTTTATGCAATTCAGTATTGCGGATGTTCATTTCAGTTAGATGATCAACTGTATTTATCACGTACTCTCTGTTGCATCCGCGAAATCCCTTCGCGCTATTCACCACCTTGATCGTTTCGTCATCAGCAAGACCGCGGGCAAAGTGCGGGTGATCCGGTTTGGAGACGAAGGTGGTTGCATTGACTTTTCTTCCTGACTCAAGCGTAACCTGGCAAATCTGCGCGGCATATGCGCCGGTGATTAGCTCCCGATCGCACAAGTAGTTCAATACTTCACGTTCGTTTTTGCGATCGATTCGATAGCTAAAGCCGCGGCAGGATCCTCCACGGGCGAGTCCCAATACTAATCCAGGTTGATCAACGGTACCGCGGTATCGCACGGACCATAAGCATAGTTTTCGGTGATAGCCGTGAACAATGCCGGGAGAGGAATCCACGAATTTGAAGCCTGGGTTCCACATCAATGAGCCATAGGTAAATACCCAAAATTCGCCTTCAGGTACGGGTATTGAATCAACAGTACCTGGTATCAGGTCGTCTAAATTGAACTTTGGAAATTGCAAAAAAATCACCCCTGTATTAAACGTATATTACTGGACAACGCGGAATAGGTACAAGGTAACTCTCTCAGAGACAAGTAGTAGATTTTTAGCAATGAACCTATTGGGAGCTGCACTATTGTGACAGGTTTGATGCTTGGTTCTCGCATTTTCTATGGCTGTGCAGATTTAAAACGCCCCAAAATATAAGCCTGTTTGCATACGTCTGCGGCGTTCTATCGACCTCGAAGATGTATCTAATAAGCATGCGCTAACGATTAGTTGCCAGTCTTGATTCGGCGAGGTCTCACAAGTTGATGTCTGGATGTCATCAGCTGACTTGATAACGGGCGAAGCCTGCAGAGAGGTCAGCAATCAGATCATCAATATTTTCCAAACCAACGTGAACACGTAGTACCAGACCAGGATTTTCCCAAGTGGTGGCGGAACGCGAGAGAGCTGGGTTTTGCGGCACGATCAGGCTTTCAAAACCTCCCCAGCTAAACCCCATCGAAAACAATTCCAAATGGTCAAGCAAGGCGGCTAGTGCGTCCTCTTCACGAGGTTTAATTACAAAGGAAAACAAACCGGATGATCCCTGAAAGTCGCGTTTCCAGAACTCATGACCGGTGCAGCCTGGTAAGGCAGGGTGCAGAATTTTTTGTACAAGGGGTTGACGCGTCAACCAATCTGCAAGTGCAAGAGCTTGCTGTTCATGGTGCCTGATGCGAATTCCCAGAGTGCGCATTCCGCGTAAACCGAGGAAAACATCATCCGGGGCTAATGACTGACCTAGGAGATCACGACAGGATTTAAGTTGGTAGAAGTGCTCTTCATTGTCAGCAACCACTAAACCCATCATGGCGTCAGCATGACCAACGATATATTTCGTTGCTGCTACCACCGAGATATTCACGCCATAATCGATAGGACGAAAAAACAAGGGGGTCGCCCAGCTATTGTCCATAGCCGTCAGCACATTTCGTTTACGCGCTATTTCGACAATAGCGGGGATATCTTGAACTTCAAAGGTCACTGAACCCGGCGATTCCAGGAATATCATCACCGTATTGCTCTTGATCAGGTGATTGATTTCTGCACCAAGCATGGGATCATAATATTGAACTTCCACGCCCATTCGATTCAAGTAGCGATCGCAAAAAGCCCGAGTCGGTCCATACACTGTATCTGCAACCAAGAGGTGATCACCACTATCAACAAAGGCCATGATGGTAGTCGTGATTGCTGCGAGACCAGAAGATACAGAAATAGCGCCAAAGCCGTTTTCCAGATCTGCCATTGCATTTTCCAGAGCGAAAGTGGATTGGTTTCCCATTCGCCCATAGGCAACAGCATCTTTAAGCTGGTGAGTCTCTTTGGTCTTTTTTAGTTCTTCGAAACTGGAAAATACAACTGTCGAGCCGTGGTAAACCGGCGGGTTCACCATTTGCCCTTGTAAACTAGGAGTTCTGCCGTTGTGGACAGTACGAGTGTCGAAGTACCTTTTTGACATTCTGTACGTTAATTATCTTTTAGCGTGAGTTTTTCCAATTCGCTGACAACCACGGACAAAATTGCAAAATCGGCTGTAGGTTCTGATTCTACTGCTCTTACCATGTCATTCAGCGTACTGATACTATCTGGGTGTTGTTCTATCCAGTTTTGCAATGCGGTCGACACCGATTTCTTAGGATTGTTTTGCACTACGGATGCGGCGATATTGGCATGCGATTGACGTAGTGATGATGCGAGAGTGGATTTCGCTTGCTGCCGCCATCTATCTTCAGCGGGAAGTGATCGAATCTGAGTTGCGATAGTGCCCAAATCCAATTTTTGACTTACCGCAAAATAACACTCCATGGCAGCTCCAACAGAGATTTTATTCGACAGCGCGGTTTCACAAATATCCAACAACCACGCGTAAGCCCAAACGTGGTTCAATGAGTCTGCGTTAAAGTCGGCACTCGCGTCTGACAGTTGATCGTTGATTTTTTGAAAGGACTCAGGCGCCACCGTTGCATCCAGTTTTTTGATCTTCTTGCTGAATTCGGCAACCGGTTTCGCGTATCGTTTTAGAATTCCAGGTGCTTCGAGATTTGTAGAATGATCTAGCAGCCAAAGCACGTTGGACTCTATTGCCTCGCTGATTTCAACTAACAGCTTTTGTTGAAGTGATGCGGGAATATGATTGTCTCCCGAACGCACATAGGAGATAAGTCCCTCAGAACCAACTATTTGTCTGGCAATCCAATACGCCCTGACAATTTCTTCTCGAGATGAACCGGTTGTTTCCATCATTCGAAAGTGAAATGTTGGACCCATCGTTCCGATCAAGTCATTCACTAAAACTGTTGAAATAATTTCCTTGCCCAGGGGATGTTTGAGCACTTCACTTTCAAATTTTTTGACTAACAATGGTGGAAAATAGGACAACAGGACAGATTGCATATGCTTCTGCAAAGGAATATTCGATTCCAGTACATAGTCATACAGATCCATCTTGCTGTACGCCAATAACACGGATAGCTCCGCTCGGGTGAGGGGATTTTCCTGGGCAGCTCTTTCCAACAACTCGTCATCGTCGGGAAGGTGCTCGATATCTCGTTTCAACAAACCAGATTGTGTGAGAGCCTGGAGTGCCAGCACCTGAGAAGGCATTTTATTCTTGGCGAAAGTGGCTTCAATGGAAACGACCTCCGTCTGAACATAGTTGTTCTTGAGAACATGTTCTCCTACGGCTTCCTCCATTTGACTCAGGAGGCGATTTCTCTGAGGCATGGACAGCTTCTTTCTTTCAACAAGTTGATTTAAAAGAATCTTGATGTTGACTTCGTGGTCGGAAGTATCAACTCCTGCAGAGTTATCGATTGCATCGGTGTAGCAGAGACCACCGTGACGATTGAACTCAATTCGCGCGTTTTGTGTTAGTCCGAGATTTCCTCCCTCGCCGATAACTTTTACCCTGAGCTCATGGGCATTTACTCGCACTGCATCATTGTTTCTGTCCTGTGCATCTTCGTTGGTTTCCTCGGAGGATTTAACATAGGTGCCGATTCCGCCGTTCCATAGCAATTCTGCCTCAGATTTCAGGATGACGTTGATCAATTCATCTGGGGTAAGTTGGCTCTGCTCCGTAGACAAGGCTTTCATCGCCTGGTTGGACAAGGAGATCGATTTTGCTGTACGCGAATAAATTCCGCCGCCTTTTGAAATCAGTTTTTCGTTGTAGTCCGTCCACGAGGATCGGGGCAGGTCGAATAGTCTTTGTCGTTCCTTGTAGCTCTTTTGGGCGTCGGGCGTTGGATCAATAAAAATATGCAGGTGGTTGAAAGCGGCGATCAGACGTGTGTGTGGTGACAACAGCATACCGTTACCAAAAACATCACCCGCCATATCGCCTATCGCCACTGCGGTGAACGTCTGGTTTTGAATATCCTTTCCCAACTCACGGAAGTGTCTTTTAACTGATTCCCAGGCACCTCGAGCGGTAATTCCCATTTTCTTGTGGTCATATCCTTCTGAACCCCCAGAAGCAAAGGCGTCACCCAGCCAAAAGCAGGCTTCTTCAGATAGTGCATTGGCAATATCCGAGAACGTCGCGGTGCCTTTGTCAGCGGCAACAACGAGATAGGGATCATTCCCATCCAATCGAACACAATCCTTTGCCGCGATGATTTTTTTGCCCTGGATATTGTCAGTGATGTCTAACAGACCAGAAATAAACAGTTTGTAGCAGGCGATGACTTCTTTTTGAATCTGATCACGATCACCTGTGGGCAGCTTTTTGGCGACAAATCCACCTTTTGATCCCACTGGCACAATCACTGCATTCTTTACCTGTTGTGCTTTGACTAAACCCAACACTTCAGTGCGAAAATCATCGGGTCTTTCCGACCACCTAAGACCGCCTCTCGCAACATCCCCACCCCTTAAATGCACTCCCTCAACCCGTGGGGAATACACAAAGATTTCGTGTAGTGGTGCAGGCTCAGGAATCCGAGGAATTGTGCGAGGAGCCAGCTTGAGGGTTATCGTACTTTTATTTTCCCCATTGCAGGTCTGATAGTAATTGGTTCGAACAGTCGCTCGTAGAGTGTCAAGTAAAGCGTTGAAAATTCTCTCTTCGTCGAGTGTCTGTATGTCAGGTAACAGTTTGGTTATTTTTTGTTCCCATTTTAATACGGTCGTTTCGCTTTCACCGGGAGTGAATTTAGCCTCAAATAACGCAACTACGGCTACAACGAGATCTGGATACTTTAACAGTGACTCAATAATGTGGCCGTCACTGTAGCGCAATCGAATTTGTTTTAAGTAGCGGAAAAAGCAACGTACAACATTGACCTGTCGCCAGCTCAATCCCGTGAGCGTAATTAATTCATTAAAGCCGTCATTTTCGCAATGACCAAACCATATAGCGAGAAATCCATCTTCAATCACCTGCTTTAAATTAGAAGATAGTTCCTTATTGTTTTTACCTACAATCTGAAAATGGTTGATCCAGTAAGTTTGGGCATCAGCGTGAGAGATTGAATAGGTATGCTCTCCGGGGACACGTAACCCCATATTATCGAGTATCGGTAGGGCATCGGAGAGGGGCATCGCTTGATCCGCACTATACAAACGAAGATGTGAGGCATCCTCGCCGGCAACACATTCTACTCTCGCGGTAATGAGTCCACGGACGCCAGGATTCCCAAGATCAATGACGTGATATTGCTCAAGAAGCTGAATGTCTCTGGCTGCGGTATCTGCCGAATGATCCAGTCGATAGTTCGGCGAGAACCCTTCCCTCCAAGATGCAAGCAATGCGTTGGCCTGATCGAGCGGCATTAGATTCTGGACAGTTTCTACCAGTTGTTCCGACCAGTCCTGGGCCATGAGCTGAATTTCACCTTCCAGTTCGGAACGGACATTTTTGCTCTTGGCAGGTTTGTCGACGAATGCGGTAAAGTGAATCTGCGTCAGGATGGATTCAGAAAAACGGACATTAAAGGTGACTTCCCTGGCACCCAGTCGCGCACCCAGGTGCATTTGGATTCTCTTTCGCAATTCCGTGTTGAATAATTCTCTCGGTACATAGACCAGGCAAGAATAGAAGTGTCCGCACACATTATGCTTTATATGCACCCTTGTTTTGCGCCGCTCCTGATGATTAAGAAGAGTCATACAGAGGCTATACAACGCTTTGCTACCGACCTGGAACAGCATTTCTCTGGGCAGGGTTTCAAGAATAGTGCGTAGAGATTTATACGCATAACTACGTTCCCGCAACGTGCTCTCTTTGAGAATATAGGCGGCTTTACTGCGTAAATGCGGGATCGTATTGATCGCCATTGTGGTGGTAGAACCCGCAAGAAAACCAACAATGCAGCTGATCCTTCTTTTTCGGTTTTTTGTGCGGGCTGTGGTCCCGAAATCATGATCGATCAGAATAACGTCAAGGTAGTTTGCCCGATGGATGTGAATTCGTTCACGAGATTTGGTAAATATCAATGGCGCTGTCTGGCTTTCTACTAGTGGAGGCAGAACCGATAGAACGTTCCGACCTTCGGTATCGAATACCCGCAGAATGCCCTTTAAGCTTTGATGAAGAACCTTGTTAACCACCTCTCCGCTAGATTTCGTGGTCTGCTCGACCTCTCCATAACCAATAAACGCAAAGTGGTCTTCGGCCATCCACTGCAGCAATGCCTGGTACTCGGCAAACGAAGGCCCCTGCTTTTTCTGATCGACCATATCCCCGAGATCAAGAGCCGCCTGTCGCATTTCCTTCCAGTCCTCGGTGATCATCTCAACATGAACCAAGACAGATTTTAGAGAGTCCGCTACCAATGGTATCTCTTCCTTTGAGATCGCATCAGTTTCGAACTGGATAAATGCTTCGATGGAGAGGTTACCCGCGGGTTTAATGTCTCCAGATTTACGTCTCGTCAACGATGTGAGTTTATTCTTTTTGTTTCTTACGACATCGAAAATAGGGTGATTTGTTCGGTCAATTCGTTTGTTGAGTCGGACCAGGGTGTTGGCTAATGAGTCAATAATAAAGGGGCGATCATTGGTGACGATACTGATCAGTGACCTTGGATTTCCTCGTTGATTGACAAACTGGTCAATTTTGACAAGATGACTATCAGGTGCTCGCTTCTGTGCGAGACTGAGGTGTTTTTTCGCGGCATCGACGAAGAACTCGGCACGATCATCGCTATAGTCCTGCCCCGATAATCGATGATAATAATCTTCAAGGTATGCAATCTCGGCTTCCGAATTCCCGTTATCTTTTTTTGCTTTTTTCAGAAGGCTGACAGTCACAGAGTTTTTCATAGCGTGTATTCCTTGTTTGTGTTGTCTGTTTGTTTCACTCTCAAGCATAAGCAGCCTTGGAGAAAACTTGAACGAGATGTATTCACTAAAACGAATGTCTCGTACATACCACTAAGCACTACCGAAAGAACACTAGGCATTCCATGCTGAACATCGCACTCTGCTCATCTTCTGTCTGATTATTCCTCAGAGGCAATTAGCCAGCCGTCGGATTCCTTGATTAGTTCCAATTTCTTACGAGAGTCGGATTGGTATGTGTTTGACTCGTAATCTTGCTTGAATGACAACACTACTTTGTTGTCCTGTTGCTCTTCTAGCTTGATATTTTCGACACGAATTTTGATGAATTCCGCAGCGTTTATTATTTTACGCTTTCTGGTTTTCCATTCGTCGAGTGACTGATTTGCTATCGAAGGCTCAAATGCGTCGCTATAATGAGCCAAATAAGCATCAACATCTTTCGATGACCAGGCTGCTACCCACGATCGCAAAAAGTCAGCGAGTTCGGATTCAATGTCTTTCTTCTTTGTTCCGTTTGGAGTAGCAGAAGATTCATTCTGATCGCTTTTTTGATACCGGCTCATCGCCTTGGAAATGTTTTCTTCAGCTGCCAGATAGAAGCGCTGTCCAAGATCGGCCTTCGCTACCAGGTTTCTATTTTCAGGTGATCGATTTCTTCCAGCAATATATTGTGCCGTTGCGATTTGAATGTAGGTGTCTCCCAGATTTTCATAGGCCTGGGTAAACTCCGGAAACTTTTTAACGGTTTGATTTAGCTGGTTAATTGCTTTGCCGTACTGGCGCTGAAGTTGATACACAACGCCCAGATTATTCATTGGTTCCGGGTCGTCTGGTAGTATTTCTATCACGGAAAGGTAGTGAGATTCGGCATCGTCAAGTTGTCGTAACTTGATGAGCAAAAACCCTTTTTGCAGCAGCATCACACGGTTCTCCGGCGATTTATTCAGGCCTTCGGTTACTGCTTTCAGGGCGTTGTCGTAGTCTTCTTCTACCAAAAACTGATTCACCGTCTCTGGTGAATCCGCCAGAACTGGCATAGGTAAAATTAAAAAAACGAGAATGAGTATTAGATTTTTATTCACTTTTCGTTGCAGGAATTCTGAGTGTTTTAGAAAATTCTTCGTCGATGGCGGAAAGTTCCGCCACGATCTAGTCCGATTATTGAGTAGAGATTATATATCTGATCATATTCGATAGCGCGTAAATTGGTGCATGAACCGCGGCACGAAGATATACTCGCGCGCCCTGAAAGCAACGCATCGATCGCCGAAACAGGAACATCAGAGCATTGAACAATCATAAACATGAAAGCGGCAACACTTCGCTGCTCCGGGGCGTGGTCCAGGATCTGTCTCATGACGGTCGAGGTGTCCTCAAAGTGGAGGGCAGGGTTTACTTTGTTCCTGGCGCGCTAACCGGCGAAAACATAACGTTCTCACCGAGAAAGAGACGCAGAGGGCAATTCTCAGGTGAATTGGTGTCTATTGAACAGTCTTCGCCCGATCGAGTATCCCCGAAATGTGAGTACTTTGGTGTATGCGGGGGATGCACTCTCCAGCACTTATCCCCGGATGCCCAACTAGCGTCCAAGGAATCGACTCTTCTTGATACGCTATTAAAAATCGGTCGTGTCGAACCAGACAAAGTAGAGCCCAGAATCACCGGCTCGGTTTGGGGATACCGTAGGAAAGCCAGGCCTGGGAGTAAGCTAGTTGCCAAAAAGGGGGGGGTATTGGTGGGCTTTAGAGAACAGGGTAGTTCCTATCTCACGTCATTGAAACATTGTGACACTCTGGATCCAAGACTATCTGCTTTGCTTGAGCCTCTTCACAGATTGATAGAGAGCTTGAGTATCCCGGCTAAAATCCCTCAAATTGAAATGGCTGCGGCAACGAACGGGGTTTCCTTAGTCATTCGGCATCTCGACGCCTTGATAGAATCCGACAAACAAAAACTGCAAATTTTTGCCGAGGAGTGGTCGGTAAATCTCTATTTACAGCCTGGCGGGCTGAACAGCATCGTGCCACTTTGGCCGATTGAGCCGGATCCGCTGTTCTATGTCTTGCCACATTTTGACCTCGAACTGCAATTCGAAGCGACTGACTTCGTCCAGGTTAACGAACGAGTGAATGAAAAAATGATCATCCATGCATTGGATGCTCTGGAGTTAACACCAGATTCTAAATTGCTGGATTTGTTCTGCGGTTTGGGTAATTTTACACTTCCCGCGGCTACACAATGTAACGACGCTATTGGGGTAGAGGCTGATCAAGCGCTTCTTGATAAGGCGAAAATGAATATTCAACGCAATTGCGGTAAGCATCGTTTTAACGGCGTACAATTTCAAAAAATGGATCTGCACAACGATCAGGTGACGGCTTTAGCAGAATATGCTGCCGATAGAATTTTGCTTGATCCGCCAAGATCTGGCGCACTTGATGTGGTGACCCACTTGGTGCCGCTGTTAATGCCAGAAGTGATTGTTTATGTGTCTTGTAACCCGGCTACTCTGGCAAGAGATGCAGAAATTCTGGTGCATCGACACGGGTATCAACTGCAATCGGCGACAGCAATAAATATGTTTCCCCATACTGGTCACGTGGAATCCATGGCGAAATTCGTTAAACGAGATGGATAACAAAAAAAGGGCCGCAATCTGCGGCCCTTTGATCTAATTGTTTACATTCACTAGTCTTATATAGCCCTATTTGCGATTTCCTATGTCGTCCGGGATATCAGTTTTATTTGACGGGGGCGTTTGTTGACTTGTTTTGACATTGCCCGAATTTGCATTTGATTCGGCGCCTCCAGAGTGGCTGTTATTGCTTGAAGGCGCGGCTTTTTGCTGATCTTGCTGCGCAGTTTTCGGCGCTTCGGCTCCTCGTGCCGATTCCACTTTCCCTTGATTTGATGACGTATTGGATGGAGCCGGGGAGGAAGGTGCGCTAGGCTGGGGACTACTCTGACCCTCTCGAGTCGCTCCAGAAGCTCCGCGAGGTCCATCAGATGTTGATTTTATCGAGTCGTGTGACTGTCTGGTGTTAGCGTTTGCTGGGCTACTAGATTGTGTCGTCTCTTGTGTTGCTGGGCGAGTACTTTGTGACGGCGTATTTTCTGCGTTTCGGGGCTGTTTATGACCTCGATTTTGGTTTGCCTTGTCATTCGATTGACGCTGGTTCGATTCGGCAGTTCGATTTCCATCTACATTCGCATTTCCGGTGTTTGGACCTTTTGCATTTTGGTTGCCACCACGACCGCGATTATTGCTTTGTTGGCGGTTGTTATTGCTGTTTGCCTGGTTGCCTTGTTGACCCTGCTTACCCTGTTGCCCGCCCCGACCCTGTCCGCGACCACGATTGTTGCCTCGATTATTGTTCGAGTTTCCCGTAGTGTTTTTAGCAGCATCCTGATTGTTGTTGTTTTCGCGGTTGGAAGTATTTTGATTACCCGGATTATCTTCCTGCGCCTGATTATTCTTTCTCCGGTTTTGGTTGCGCCCGCCTCGGTTACCCTGATTACCTTGGGCTCCCTGTTTATTTGGGTTGTCATTATTTCGACCTTGTTGGCCTTTGCCTCCGCGGTTGTTTTGACGGTTACTCGGTTGCTCGTTTCCTTCCTTTTTACCTCGACCGCCGCGATTGCCTCTACCGCGTCCACCGCGTCGGTTCTGGCCTTGTTCATTTCGGGAACGAGACTCCGATTGCGGTTTCTCTTCTTCCTTCTTTTCTGGTTCGATCACAGTTGGAGTGGGTGCGCCAAACAATGAGCGAGTGATTCGTGTGAGCAGGCCAAGAGATTCCGGCTGAGGAACTGCAGGAGTCGTTGCAGCGGCAGGTTGCGCGACAGCAGGTTGCGGGGCGGGGGCGGGAGGCGCGGTATGGGAGATTTGATCAATCTGGACACTGGCCTTTACTGGCACCGCACTCTTCAGATTGGACATAACATCTGGTTCGCCTTTAGTAAGCTCCATTTTCTGGCGATAACTTGGTACACCACCTAGTTCATCCAGCTCGTCGCTGCGAAGTCGTCGCAACTCAAAGTGTGGACTACTTAGCTCATCGGAGGGAATTATAATGACGCGCGACGCCAGTCTTGCTTCGAGCTGATTCAACTCATGTCGCTTTTCGTTGAGAAGGTAGGTCGCCATATCTAATGGAAGACTGACCTGTATCGCTTCTGTATTTTCTTTTAATGCTTCATCCTCAATCAATCGAAGCAAGTTAAGCGAGGAGGAGACCACGCTTCGAATAGTCCCCGTGCCATTACATCTGGGGCAGTTCAGGTAATTTGCGTCACTAATTGATGATCGCAGTCTTTGTCTGGACATCTCCAAAAGTCCAAATCGTGAAATCTTGCCTATTTGTACCCGCGCTCGATCGGGTTTAAGGGCGTCTTTTAAACGGTTTTCCACCGCACGCTGATTCTTGCCAACCGACATATCAATCAAATCGATGACCACCAGGCCGCCAATGTCACGAATACGCAACTGACGAGCGACTTCTTCTACCGCTTCAAGATTAGTCTGGAACGCAGTTTCTTCAATATCTCCACCCTTGGTTGCTCTTGCAGAGTTCACATCGATAGAAATAAGTGCTTCGGTATGATCAATAACAATTGACCCTCCGGAAGGCAAATTCACCTCGCGATTAAATGCAGACTCAATCTGGTTTTCAATTTGATAACGAGAAAATAGCGGTATTGAATCGTTATAGAACTTCAGTCGTGTCAGGTTATGAGGCATAACCTGATTCATGAAGCGCTGTGCCCGCTCAAATATCTCGCTATCGTCGATGATGATTTCGCTGATGTCTGAATTCAGGTGATCACGAATCGTCCTCACGATCAAATTGCTTTCCTGGTAGATCAAAAACGGTGCTTTACGGCTTTCTGCAGCGCTCTCAATCGAAGACCAAAGCTTATTGAGAAAGTCCAAATCCCACTGCAATTCCTCCGCGGAACGACCGATACCCGCTGTTCGCGCGATCAGTGCATGATCCGATTTCACCTCTAACTCTGCCAGTGCATCACGCAGTTCGGCGCGTTCATCGCCGGAAATCCGCCGCGAAATGCCACCCCCTTTCGGGTTGTTTGGCATGAGAACGACGAATCGTCCCGCAAGGCTGATAAATGTGGTGAGCGCAGCGCCCTTGGTTCCGCGCTCGTCCTTATCAACTTGGACAATCATTTCCTGACCTTCCTTGATCACCTGGTCAATTTTGACATTACTGATCGGGGTCTTCGAATCGTAGTTTTTAAAGTACGCCCTGTAAATTTCCTTTAATGGGAGGAATCCGTGTTTTTCAGCGCCATAGTTGACAAACGCTGCTTCCAGGCTGGGTTCAACTTTGGTGACAACAGCCTTGTAAATATTTCCCTTACGCTCATTGCGTACGGATGATTCAATATCGAGATCCAGCAATTTCTGGCCATCGACGATCGCAACTCTAAGCTCTTCAGCATGAGTTGCATTAAACAACATTCTTTTCATTTTTTGTTTTTAAAGCTTTATATAACAACAGGTTGTGTTGTTAAGTTAATCTAATTATTTGCTAGATGAATTCAATCATTCATCTTCGCAAAATCAGAAAGAGCAGGAGGGGAAGAATTAAGAAACTGTGATATACCCAGGTGCCACGTGCACCGACGTATTGCACGCCGACCTGATGGGCAAACTGGAACGCAAAAAGGTTGTTATCACAAACCCCTTCACGGGTGCAGGGCATTCACCTGCTGAGGTACTGACATTTCTCCTTTCAGGCCAGGGCCCTTCAGAGACAAAGTGAAAAAGCGAAAATATGACGGCTAAATTAAAGCAATCAATGTCAGCGATTTTCTTGGATTGGTTGAGAAAACGGGTCGGGTTCTTCGGCCAAGTAAGGCCACGGAGCTTTAACCTATCTCAAATTTTAATCCTGATCCAGTCGCGCAACGCCAGTTTGAAAAAGGGTGACTAATTCAGCTTTTGTTTCGCACCGAATGATCGATTAACGGTGACTTATCTTCACTTGTTGTCGAGGTTTCGCATTCCCGATGTCGAAAAACACGCTACCTGCGTCAACACAATATCTGTACTTTACTTCCTCTTGGTTTCTCAGTCGAAAAACGCAATAAGCTGCTTCCGCAGCAATACACTGACAGTGCATGCGTCACGATTTCCGATATTGACAACAACAGCTGGTTGTCGCTTCACATCATCGGTCGTCACTTCATGCCGCTTTGTGCACGACTGAGACAAAATCTTTAATCCAGTATGTACCCGACGCGTACCCCTTGTTCTCGTTGGGGTGTGACGTCATCGCAAATGTCTTATGTCGCCAAAAATCATTCGGCTGGTACATTTGCAACCCATTTCAGGATCGGTACTCTTAGGTCTCTTCTGACCTCGGGCTCTTTCGCCCAAACTACATTTATGAACGTGTCGTTGAAAAACCTTTCTTCTTCTTGACGTCGTTCAAAGTCAAACTTTTCTTGCGGCTGTGGTCTGAGTTCGGGTTAATCCCGGTATCTAGATCCAGCTGCAGTCGCTGCACAGCAATAGTCGCAAAACTGTCATGTGCTCGGAAATTGATGGAAGTTCAAAAACGATGGAACATCGGCGCCAATTTCTTGAGGGAAATCCTGATGGCTTACAACCGCCAAAAGCATCGCCCGCGACCGCCGGAATATAACAATTAGCGCGGGCGAACACAATCCAATGAGGTTGCCAGAATAGTAGGGCCGAGATCGCCGTCGAACTCAGCAATTTCACAGGCGGCACCTGTGAATTGGCGGCTTGAGCGGAGGTCCGAGCACGAGGGCAGTATTTGAATTAAACAGGTGGCCTGTGTAAACTCCGCGCTCCCGGAAGGCGCGTAGCTCAGTTGGTTAGAGCGCCACCTTGACATGGTGGAGGTCGTTGGTTCGATTCCAATCGCGCCTACCAGTTTTATTCCACTTCTAGGACTGAACGATGCCTCGCATCGTGACTGCTAAAACGCTTTCAGAGGATAGATTCAGTCACTGATCGCGCAAAACTGCAGATAGCCATACAATATCAACCATGCGCCCTTTGGTAGTGGGCGCCACTGAACGAAGATTATGCCGCAAATTACACTACCGGACGGTTCTGTCCGGAATTACGAATCATCTACTTCGATTGCCGATATCTCGGCTGACATAGGGCCAGGTCTCGCCAAAGCCGCTTTGGCAGGTGAGGTCAATAATGAGCTGGTGGATATGAGCGATCCTATCGATCACGATGCCAGTATCAAGATCCTGACTGCCAAAGATGAAGCGGGTGTGGAAATCATTCGACATTCGTGTGCGCATTTGCTCGGGCACGCAATTAAACAGTTGTGGCCAGACTCTCAAATGGCGATCGGACCAGTCATAGATAATGGTTTTTACTATGATGTTGATCTAGGGAGACCGATAACAGAAGAAGAGCTTGAACAGCTCGAGAAAAGGATGGCTGAACTCGCTGCCACCAATTACCCAGTTATTAAGAAACGAGTGAGTTGGCAACAAGCCTGGGACACATTTGATGAACGGGGTGAGCCCTACAAGAAAGAAATTCTGGAAAGCGATATCAATCGCGACGATCACCCTGGCCTATACCATCACGAGGAGTATATCGATATGTGCCGGGGCCCCCATGTTCCGCACATGGGCTTTTGTCAGCACTTCAAGTTGATGAAGGTCTCGGGTGCCTATTGGAGGGGGGACTCGAAGAATAAGATGTTGCAACGTATATATGGTACAGCCTGGCCTGATAAGAAGCAGCTAAAAACCTACCTCACTCAGCTATCTGAGGCGGAAAAGCGCGATCATCGAAAGATTGGCAAACAACTCAATCTCTTCCATATGCAGGAAGAAGCGCCCGGAATGGTCTTTTGGCATGACAAAGGATGGTCGCTTTACCAAGTTCTCGAACAATATATGCGCAGCGAACAACACGCTCGTGGGTACAAGGAGTTAAAAACACCGCAGGTCGTTGATTTCTCACTTTGGAAAAAGTCAGGGCATGCAGATAAGTTCGGTGACGATATGTTTGCCGTTGAATCAGAAGGCAGAAACTACGCGCTAAAGCCGATGAATTGCCCTTGCCATGTCCAAGTGTTCAATCAAGGGCTGAAAAGTTACCGTGATTTGCCGTTGCGTTTTTGTGAGTTCGGTTCGTGTCATAGAAATGAATTGTCTGGTGCCCTCCACGGTTTGATGCGGGTAAGGGGTTTTGTGCAGGATGACGGCCATATCTTCTGTACTGAAGATCAGATTCAAAGTGAGGTTGCAGAATTTATTGATTTTCTGCATTCCGTCTATGACGCATTTGGCTTCAAAGACATAATTTATAGATTGTCTACACGCCCGGAAAATCGGGTCGGCAGCGACGAGGATTGGGATGCCGCAGAAGCTGCTTTGGCACAGGCACTTGACGCTAAAGAGTTACCCTGGGAAGAACTACCGGGGGAAGGGGCATTCTATGGGCCGAAGGTGGAATTTTCTCTTCGAGATAGTATTGGTCGGGTTTGGCAATGCGGAACGGTGCAGGTCGATTTCTCTATGCCGGGCCGACTGGATGCCCAATATGTTGCGGAAGATGGATCTCGGAAAGTGCCGGTCATGTTACATCGCGCAATTCTTGGATCATTTGAGCGGTTTATTGGGATCTTGATTGAGCACCACGAAGGGCGCTTCCCAGTTTGGCTGGCTCCGACTCAGGCTGTACTTATGAATATTTCAGAGAAACAGTCGGCTTATGTGGAGAAATTGCAAAAAACCTTGAAAAAACATGGGCTCAGAGTCGAAAGTGACTTGAGAAACGAGAAGATCGGTTTTAAAATCCGCGAGCACACTCTCCAGCGTATCCCGTATCTATTCGTCGCGGGAGACAAGGAAGTGGAAGCCGGTACCGTCGCCGTCAGGTCGAGAGAAGGAAAAGACTTAGGTTCTATGTCGATCCAGGATCTCACTGTTCTACTGAATCAGAAATTTGATTCAACACCCACTTTGGAAAAAGACAATTAATTGTCTGCCCCTTCCTTTTGGGTTTCGGTACCAAATTTTAATGTGACAGAGGATCAAGGCTATAGCTAAAGAAAAGCAACAGCGTATGAACGATCAGATCAAAAGTGATCCGATACGCTTAATTGATAGTGAGGGAAATCAGGTGGGAGTCGTCTCCCTTGCAGAAGCGCTCGAAAACGCTGCAGATGCAGACCTGGATTTAGTTGAAATTTCACCCAATGCAGACCCACCCGTTTGCAGGGTGATGGACTACGGTAAGTTTCTTTACAACGCGAGTAAGCAAAAGCACGAAGCGAAAAAGAAACAAAAGCAGATCACCGTCAAAGAGGTCAAATTCCGTCCTGGTACCGATGTCGGCGACTATGAAGTGAAGCTTCGTAATCTCACTCGCTTTCTGGAAGCTGGCAATAAGACTAAAGTGACCATGCGTTTTCGTGGCCGCGAAATGGCACACAAAGAGCTCGGTCTCGAGATGCTCAAAAAGGTTGAGCAGGATCTAGCTGAGATCGCTTCTGTAGAGCAGGCTGCAACAATGGAAGGGCGACAAATGGTCATGGTGATGGGGCCAAAACGAACCTGAAGCCTTGGTTCTTCAGATTGCTTGAACATCTGTCGCAACGAATTTGGATGATTCCCTTATAGGGATGAATCTAAACCCTCCGAGTTAGAATGTCGGAGGCACACACGGCAAAAAGCAGTCTCTTCAGAACTGCCTTTGTCAATTTTACTGCGGAATATACGCGCATATAGTTGCGATGAAATACCGCCAAATACTGGAGCTAAAATGCCTAAAATGAAAACCAACCGAGGCGCCGCTAAGCGCTTCAAGCGAACTGCCTCGGGCAAGTTCAAACGTTCCCAGTCGCATTTGCGTCATATATTGACCAAGAAATCGACCAAACGTAAGCGTCAGCTGCGTAGCGGAGCCCTCGTCCATGCGTCTGATCACGCAATGGTCAATCGTATGTTGCCCTACAATTAAGGAGAGAGCAGATGCCACGCGTAAAAAGAGGTGTCCAGGCTAGGGCACGACACAAGAAAGTTCTGAAAGAAGCCAAAGGGTACAGTGGTGCTCGAAGCAGGTTATTTAAAACGGCGAAACAAGCGGTCGACAAAGCTGGGCAATATGCCTATCGTGATCGCCGGCAGCGCAAACGACAATTTCGTGCTCTATGGATTGTCCGAATCAATGCAGCTTCTAGAGACAATGGTTTGAGTTACAGCCGTTTTATGGCTGGCCTGGCGAAAGCCGAAATTGCTCTGGATCGTAAGGTATTGGCAGATATGGCGATTCACGACAAGCCAGGATTCAGCGTTCTGGCTGAGAAAGCTAAAGCCGCACTCGCTGCGTAGCTTCAGCCGGCAAGGTCAAACCGTCCTGATTGGTCCTGGTTGTTAATGCCGTTGTGCTGACAATCGGGGCCGCGCCCGACCCGCATTCCGGGTGTCAAATCCGGCACTCCTGTAAACGCGATGCATTTCTTATTTTACGCGAATTTTATCGCATAACTATCTGATTTATTGTTTAAAAAGATAGACGTGTAAGGTATGATCTTGTTTTGAGCAGAACTGCTCTATGAGATAGTGTGACTGCGCACTTTCCTATATTTACCACTCCTGACAATTTGAGTTAACCGTTTTGCAATCCGGAATCCAATCCCTTGATGCGCTAGCTAGCAACGCTCAGGCGCAGATCGATGCCGCCGAGTCTCTCATTGATCTACAAACACTTCGTGTGCAGTATTTGGGCAAAAAAGGAGAAGTGACAGCGCAGTTAAAAACTATCGGTAGCCTAAGCCATGAGGAGAAGAAATCTTTTGGCCAAAGAGTGAACCAGCTTAAAGGCGAGATTGAAAGCTGGATCGATCAGCGTCATTCTGCTCTGGAACAGCAGGAGATTGCTGCGAAAATAGCCGGTGAAACTATCGATGTTACTCTGCCTGGCCGATCCCAGGAACGCGGACGTATGCACCCTATTTCCAGAACACTGGAAAGAATGGAAGGAATATTCGCCCGATTAGGCTTTGATATTGCTGCGGGTCCGGAAGTAGAAGACGACTATTATAATTTTGAGGCGTTGAATATTCCCGCAGATCATCCGGCACGGGCAATGCACGATACATTTTATGTTGAT
This sequence comes from Acidiferrobacterales bacterium, assembly GCA_019633985.1. Classification (GTDB taxonomy): domain Bacteria; phylum Pseudomonadota; class Gammaproteobacteria; order Arenicellales; family Poriferihabitantaceae; genus VYFG01. The sequence continues at coordinate 44,502 of JAHQWE010000105.1, forward strand.
CGGCACACGGTATTACGCACGCATACTTCTCCCGTACAAATCCGCTATATGCACGAAACCGCCCCGCCAATCAGAGTCATTGCACCTGGGAAAGTGTATCGCTGCGACTCTGATGTGACGCACACACCGATGTTTCACCAGGTAGAGGGTCTCGCGATTGATGAAGACATTACGTTTGCAGATTTAAAAGGAATTCTGATTCACTTCGTACAAGAATACTTCGAAGAGGATCTCGCTGTTCGATTTAGACCGTCCTATTTTCCGTTCACTGAACCTTCGGCGGAAGTGGATATTGGATGCGTATTTTGCGCTGGCAAGGGTTGTAGAGTTTGTAAACAAACAGGCTGGATTGAGGTGTTGGGTTGCGGCATGGTCCACCCGGAAGTATTGCGACACGGAAACATCGATTCTTCAAGATACTCTGGCTATGCATTTGGTATGGGCGTAGAGCGTTTTTCCATGTTGCGCTATGGGGTCAACGACCTCCGGCTATACTTCGAAAATGATCTGGATTTCTTACGACAATTTTGAATGAAAAAATCTTTTTTATAAAAAAGCTATGTTATTAAGTGAATCCTGGCTAAGAGAATGGGTTGATACCGAACTCACGGTCGATGAGATTGCAGACAAACTCACTTTGGCCGGACTGGAGGTTGAAGGCATAGTGCCTGCTTCAGATTTTGGCGCTAAGAAAGCAAATCAACGAAAAATTGTTGTGGGCCGAATTGATCGGGTCGATCCCCATCCGAATGCCGACAAACTTCGGGTTTGTCAGGTCAATATCGGTCGGCGGCAACTTCTTGAGATTGTTTGTGGAGCGCCGAATGCGCGCGTTGGATTGCTAATTCCGGTAGCGATGGTGGGCGCCCATCTTCCAGGGTTGGAAATTAAGACGTCCAGTATTCGCGGTGTGGAGTCCAGCGGGATGCTCTGCTCGTCTGCTGAGCTCGGACTGTCCGAGAGTGCCAGTGGATTGATGGAACTGGATAGCGAGGCTCCTGTTGGCGTGAGTCTATGGGATTATCTCGGCCTTGATGACAAGGTGATTGAAATAGATCTTACGCCGAACAGAGGAGACTGTCTTTGTGTACAGGGTATCGCTAGAGAAATTTCAGCGTTAACCGGTTGTCGTATGCGAGATACCGCTATTAAAAAGGTTGCGGCGAAATGTAAAACCAGCTTACCCGTAAAGCTTGAAGCGACTGATGGCTGTGCGAGATTTGCTGGACGTGCCATATTAAATATCAATATGGCCGCGCGTACGCCTGACTGGATGCAACAAAAGCTTTTGCGTAGTGGTGTTCGCAGTATTAATCCAGTAGTAGATATCACTAACTACGTCATGCTGGAGACTGGGCAACCCATGCACGGCTATGATTTGGATAAATTAAATGGCGGGATCATCGTTAGACGTGCCAAAAAGAGAGAAAAGCTGAAGTTACTTGATGGATCAACGGTAACGATGAACGAACAAAACTTGGTGATCGCTGACGATCATCGTGCGGTGGGGCTGGCAGGTATTATGGGAGGCGACTTGACTGCCATATCAGATCAAACGGTTAACATATTTTTTGAAGCGGCGTTCTTCGCTCCTGGAGACATAATTGGGAAAGCGCGTCAGTTTGGTATGCATACCGATGCTTCCCATCGTTTCGAAAGAGGGGTAGACCCAACGGGGCAAATCGTAGCCATTGAGCGCGCAACTGCTTTGCTGCTGGATATCGCTGGAGGAGTACCTGGTAAAGTTTGCCACGCCCTAGATCGGAAGGCACTTCCAAAAAATAAAACCATTACGCTGGATAACAAAGAACTACCCAGGATGTTGGGCATTACGATTCCAGCGAACAGTACAAAATCCATATTAAGAAAACTGGGGATGGACGTCTCAGGTACTGCGAACGCCTTCAAGGTAAAGCCGCCTGCATGGCGTTTCGATATTTCTGGGCAACATGACCTGGTCGAAGAAGTAGGTCGCTGTTATGGTTACGAAAAGATTGTTCCCAGAATGCCGTCTAGTGCTGCAAGAACTGGGGGGTACCTTGAGAGAGATGTTTCTCAATATGCGCTAAAACAGTTATTGACCTCACGGGGTTATTACGAGGCGATTAACTACAGTTTTATCGATCCGGAGCTACAGAAATCGGTGCTGGGCCTATCCGCTGGAATCAAGCTTCAAAATCCTCTGGCCGACAATATGTCTGAAATGCGCCAAAGTTTGATTCCAGGCTTGCTCAATAATCTTGCGAGAAATCAAAATCGCCAGGAGGACCGTATCCGTTTATTCGAATCTGGCACCGTTTTTTCCGGTAAGGGGAAAAAGCGCATCGAGATACGGAAGATTGCCGCGGTGATGAGCGGCACAGTGCTGCCTCGGCAGTGGGCAACGAGCTCCAGAGAGGTGGATTTTTACGACTTGAAAGGAGATCTGGAGGCATTGATTGATTTGGGAGCGAGTGGTAAAGCGATCGATTTTCAAAGATGCGAGCAAAATGGGCTTCATCCAGGGCAGGCGGCTGATGTATTGATTGAGGGAAAGCGAGCAGGCTATATAGGCAGGCTGCATCCCGTTGTTCAGCAACAGTTGGACATTGACCGCGACGTGTATGTCTTCGAAATTGATCAAGATATATTGACCAAAGCGACTCTGCCGGCATTTGCACCGTTGTCCCGTTTTCCTTCGGTAGAGCGCGATTTGGCGGTAGTGGTGAATCACGATGTAAGCGTTGAACAAGTGCTGAAAACCGTGAAAAACAATGCTGGAAACGATTTGAAGCGGTTGGAGTTGTTTGATATGTATCAGGGAGAAAGGGTTGAAAAGAATAAGAAAAGTTTTGCTTTCAGCTTGACGTTCCAGTCGGAATCAAGCAGTCTTAGGGCTGGTGATATTGATGAGATCACCGCTAAAATAATAACGGCTTTAGAAGAAAAGGTTGGGGCGCAATTGCGCGCTTGATGCCATACGGAATGATTGATATCAGAACCAATCTTACAATGCTACGAAAGTTACTCTGGCTTCGATTAGAAGCCTCACGACTCGGAGATGCATTGGGCGAAAATGCCGGCCGAAGATAAAGACGAAGAGGAATTGATATGACAATAACCAAAGCCGATCTTGGAAATACTTTGTTTGACGAAGTCGGTCTTAATAAAAGGGAAGCGAAAGATTTTGTGGAGCTGTTTTTTGAAAAAATCCGGCAGTCACTTGAGCAGGGAACTGCGGTAAAACTCTCTGGGTTTGGCAGTTTCACACTTCGTGATAAAACATCCCGCCCTGGAAGAAATCCCAAGACTGGTGAAGAAGTAGCCATATCTGCAAGGCGGGTAGTGACGTTTCGATCGAGTCAGAAACTGAAACACAGCGTGGTTGAGAATTCGTTTGAATTGACCCAGAAACTTGGAAGAAAGCGATAATGACCATGCTTGACCCCGCGGGTTTTGAATTACCGCCAATACCTAGCAAACGGTACTTTACGATCGGTGAAGTGAGTAAGCTCTGTGTGGTCAAACCACATGTGCTCCGTTACTGGGAGCAGGAATTTCCACAATTGAAGCCGGTAAAACGTCGTGGTAACCGGCGATACTATCAGCGGCATGAAGTTAAATTAATTAGACAAATCAGGAAGTTATTGTACGTCGAAGGCTTTACAATCAGTGGTGCAAGAACGCGATTAGAGCAGGTCGAAGCCGAGGGAGCGCCAGCAAGTCCATCAGCGATAGACAAGGAAGGCTCGAAACTGATTTCGCAATTAATCTCCGAGCTCAATGAAGTAAGCGACATTCTCAGTTAAAATCCAGCCGCAATCGAGTGGTTCTAACTCCGATTGCATTTGTTTCAAAACTCATTCATCTGTAGTTTTCCTAATTCGGGGTGTGGCGCAGCCTGGTAGCGCACCGCAATGGGGTTGCGGTGGTCGGAGGTTCAAATCCTCTCACCCCGACCATTCCTGAAAAATCGCCTTCTCGTAAGAGAAGGAAGGGGATTTTTTAGGAATGGTCGAGACTATGGAACCGAAGTGTGGTTCAAAATTTTGCATCGCTACATGGATGTAGCTTAGTAGAGCGATGCAGGAGCAATCGCCGAGGAGCAAAATTTCACAATGCAGAGCATTGCCTGAAAGGCAAGGGCAGGATGCCCGGCGTAAATTCTCTCACCTAGAAGACATTATCACTATTGAGCATCACGACGTCGATGCAGTTTTCGACGGCGATTCACTGGCAATCACCAAAGTGCGATATTTGTAGCTAGAGAGCGCTCCCTAAAAAGAAGGGGAGAAGAGTCCCCAGTGCATACTGTCTTACAGTCACAATTCCTGGGACCTTACCGCCATTTAAGATTCTGGAGGCAGGCTTTACCAATGAAAAAGTCCATATCTAGAAAAATGCAATCAGATCAAGGAAAAATATCGTGTGTGGCTCACAGCAGTAGGGTGCAGTTGATTGGTCCAAAAGTGGACCATTTCATGCCCGAAATGTGTGATTTTGCGGACTAATCGAGTACAATTAAGGCATTACAAGTGGGGTCGGTACCGATCTCTAAAACTAAGAAAAAATATAAGAAATATATAATGGTGATGGTTACTGGTGAATGTCGGTTTATTGGATCGCATGTCGTCGGTGGATTTGTCGCTAATTACGGAAGAGGTGGTATCTATACTTCTTTTCAGGTAGCAGTCAGTTGAGCTTACCTCTCCTACCTCTATGAACATCGATATCGATTCAGTTGGAAGCTGGGTCGTGACGGGTATAACTTAATTATCGGACTACCTATGTGGGGTAAAAAATCCATTGTGGCATCGCCACGAATTCGGAAGCGTTCTCTTACGGTTGAAGTAAATCGGAGTCTTACTGCACCAGTCACTGCAGACAAAGCAGCGCCTGCATTGTTTTTCGAAGCGCTTGAACCGCGAATTCTATTGTCGGCAGATGGCATTTTACCGATGCCGCTTGATATCGGATTGTTAGACACTGTCTCTGAGGTTGATCCTTCGAGTGCGGATGTGGGCAATATTCCAGAGGATGTCAAATCTGCAACTCCGGAACCGGAATCTGCTCACGTTGACCCCGATGCGGAAGCGACAACGAATCGTGAGATCCAGACCTCGGACAACGCTCCGATTTCCAGTGCCGAGGGCAATATTGAAGAGGGCTCCGAGACTGACGCAGGTGCTGAGACGTCGATAGAAAGCACTGACTCCATTCCAGAGTTAAGCACTGGAGAAGAAATTGAACTAGTTGACCACGAAAGTTCAACGGAAGGCGAGCAGATTTTAAGTGGCTCCCTATCTACCGATTTGGAAACTACCTCGGAGATTCTTGAAAATGCAGATCATTCCGGGGAGCTGACGTCTATCGATGGGGAGGATTCGGTTGTAGTAGAAGACGCAGAAACGGAAGTTGATCAGGAAGTTTCTGCAGCAACTGAAATAGAGATTACGGAATCAGATGATACTGAGGCCTCTGTCACGTCAGACGTATCAAATGCGAATGAAGGCGTTGCACCAGATCTTCAAATAGTATTTGTTGATCAATCCATTGATGACTACGAGCAACTCCTACAAAGTATCGCCATCGACGGCATAGAACTTGTTTATGGTGATGAGGGAAACGAGCCTGCGCATAGCGATGAAGAGTTTGCGTTCCAAAAGGAGGAAGCAACAAGCGATCATTTACCATCTGAGGATGTTACCAGCTCAGCAACCGCTGGTCTGACTGACGCATCCTCGCATTCCACATTCGGTATCAACCATAACCCCACAAACATCGATACCACTAGTGAAGGATCTGCGAACCCCAAGGTAGTCGTCTATTTTATTGAGCCTGGTGAAAATGGAATCAATCTCATGGCTGACCGATTGTCGGAACATGCGGATGTGGATGCCGTTCACGTGCTTTCGCATGGTGCAGCAGGAATGATCAATCTTGGCAATGCCAGACTTCACTCGGGAAATCTTGATCGGTATAGCGACGCGCTGGATCAGTGGGGAAGCGCGATGGCAGTCGAAGGTGATTTTTACTTTTATGGCTGTGACGTTGCCGGTAATCAAGAGGGAATACAGTTTGTCGAAGATGTCGCACAATACGTAGGTGTCAATATCGCGGCATCAAACGATGCGACTGGTAGTGCGCTCAGTGGCGGAGATTTTGATTTTGAAGTGATTGTGGGTGAGGTAGACACTACATCGCTTTTTGCCACGGAAACGACGATAGGTTTTTCCGGTTTATTGCCTGCGGAACAGCTACGGTTTGACATGGTTAGTGGCGAGAACGACGTCATGATCAGTTCCGACGGTACTTCTATTACGATCTCGGACGGCAGTACTTCTTCCTCTACACTGATTGCTGATATCACGGATATCTTAATTACGGGCGTGGATAATGAGGACGACACGCTCACTGTTGATTTTGCCACCAGTTTCCTAATTCCTATCGCATTTGAAGGCGGAATTGGAGGGAACGATTCTCTCATTATTGATAATGGTGCTTTCGATACTGTCACCTATACCGCCACGGCATCTGATTCTGGCGATATTACCCTGGAAACAGCAGTCGGAGACTCAACCTCTATCAGTTACTCTGGCCTCGAACCGATAACGGATAATTCAACAGCTGCAGATCGAGTTTTCGTGGGTACGGCTGGCGCAAATGACATTCAGCTGACGAATGCCGCGACTGCTGGTCAGTCGATTATTCAGGATGTGGTCGGTGGAACATTCGAGAGTATTACGTTTGAAAATCCGACGAACTCTCTCACCATTCAAGGAGGAGGTGGTGAAGACAACATAGAGGTTACCGCAACTCAAGATCCTGGTTTAGTACCGACAGCCGGTATTACGATTCAAGGCGGTGCGGACAACGACACGCTGACGCTCGATGGCTCTGCTGCATTTCTCGATAACCTGTCATTTGATGGCGGCGCTGCAGGCACAGACACGCTGAGAATTAATGGCGGCTCCTTTGACAACGTCACTTACACCAAAACTGGGGTGGGAGCTGGAGATATTTCTCTTGAAACAGCTGCGGATTCAGAATCTGTCAGCTTTTCCAATATAGAAGTCGTCGAAGACCAATCTACGTCTGTAAACCGCACCTTCGTTGGTAGTTCAGCAGCGGATACGATCACTCTCTCTGATGCAGATACGGCAGCTACAGGTCAAACCCAGATAGCCAGCGATGTAGACGTAGTATTCAATAACCCTACCGGTGAGCTCATCATAAATGGGGCTGGCGGTGGAGACAGCATTAGCATACTGCCCAATCTGGATTCCGCATTGGCGCCTAGTGCGGGTATTTCCGTCGAAGGCGGCACAGGTGATGACACGCTGTTCCTCGATGCATCCAGTGCACTTCCCGAAGATCTCAGTTTTGATGGTGGTGATGACAGCGATACGCTGCAGATCAGTAATGGCAGCTACGACAGTGTCACTTACACGAAAACTGCAGCGGGTGCGGGTAACGTATCCCTGAGCGGCGCGACGGTCACTGATAACGTGAGTTTCAGTACATTGGAAACCTTGAATGATGCTTCCTCCGCCGACCAAAGAACTTTCATTGGAAGTGGTCTAGCTGACGTTATAACACTCTCGGACCCAGATGGTGCCACGACCGGTTCGAGTCAAATATCCAGTGAAGTGGATATTGTTTTTACGAATCCAACAACCGGTCTTTCGATCGAGAGTGGTGACGGTGATGACGAGATTATTGCTACCGGAGTGCAGGACGCCGATCTCGCACCGAGCTCCGGAGTTACCATTGACGGTGGAATTGGTGCTGACACGGTTCGATTAACTGGCGACGACAGTTTCATTACGACCATTTTCAATTCTGAAACGATTGAGGTGGATGGTAGTGACGAAAGCGATATTGATAATGCCGAGCTCGATGGTGGACTGACTGCTTTTGCAACTTTTATGAGTCGTTTATCTTCGTTTGGTGAGTTTGATGTTGAACTGCCGTTGACCACGGATATCACCGTGGGCGGTGTTTCCGGCATGCAGGAGATTATTTCTCAACTTCGCGCTGATCTCGCGGCAGACCCTAATTTTGGTCCTGGCGGCACCGACCCAAGCGTTGCGAATTTCGAGGCATTCCTGCAGAGCTGGGCGCCGGTTATCGCTACGCCGTTAGGAAATATCACCGTCGTCACCAGCGGTATCACTCCCACGATTGTGGAAGTTCAAAACGGCAATACCATTATTAGTCGCAGTCTCAGTGTCACTGCAACGCGTTCCGTTGACCTGACGATCACCAACACTGACGAGCTGGTGGAAGCCAATATTGCCTTAGATAGTGGAACTTCCAATTACACGGTCGATATTCTCACTGAATTAAGTTTCAGCATTGGTTCGGATGTCACGAACGATAGTTTTGTAACTCAAATTAGTCAGCTTGAAGTTGCTGCATCTGGTAGTGATATCGATTTACAGGGAGGTTTAGTTGTTGGTGTTCTTGGCGGGACGATTGATGATACCTCTGATTCATATAGCATCGATGCTGATATTAGCGTTACCTTCGATGACCCAAATAGCGATGGCGCTGCCGTCAGTCTGGCGGAGTTGCAGGCCGCGAACTCTAGCAATCTAGATGCCGACAATCTGGTGGATATCTCTGGAAGCGGGGAATTTGAACTCTCATTTGATTTTGATACCGTTGATAGTTTCGCAAGCTCTCTAGGTGGAACCATCAATGTTGGTGGGTCAAGCTATGACTTGTTTGACGACTATGGATTTGGAGCGCCAGTAGAGTTGGGTGCGGACGATTTGTATGGCATCAGTCTGCTGAGCGCGGGTGACCTGGTTAGACCCATTGTTGACTTTGCACAGTGGTTGGACACGCTGGTTCAGTCAGGGCTCTATGACGGCACATTGCTGTTAGCGGATGATGTACGAATCTCTGATCTTCTTGATTACGAATCGCTGATTGCGAATAATCTCCTGGGAACCGGTACTGCGCCCGATGTACTGGTCAATGATGATAGTGATCCACTATTTCAAACAGTGCAGGAAGCGAATGCAATCATCGCAGCTGCCTTTCCTGTGTCCCCACCTCTTGTATTTACCTATGATGCTGCAGAGGGAACGCTGGATGCTGCCATTGTTCTGGATACCAGTACGACTACGATGGCAGATTTTGAATACAACCTGCTGCTTGATTCGCTGAGCGAGCTTAACTCAGATGCGCAGGTCACAATTGATACCAGCTATGGCTTAACTGCTGAGTTTAAATTTGACCTAACCCCAATTGATCAGCCCGCTGTTAAACCAATGGCAGCTGATGCCAGCGCGCAAACAGGACAGCTTCCAGAGGATGTCAGTTTTGATATTTCGATCAATGGCGGAACCGCTGAAGAAATTGTCATTACATCTGCGAGTACTGCGGGTAACGGATCCATTGCTGATTTAATCGCGGACATCAACGCCGCTTTTGCCGCTAGTGCTGTGAGCGGGAATGTCACCGCTTCGATTGACACTAACAGTGGTTTGGAAAACCCTCGCTTGATGTTGTCGCCAGCAACGCCGGGCGAATCGATTGTTATTTCTTCTCTCAGCCGAGTAGATGGTGGCCTCCTCGGTCTCGCGCAAGGGGTGTTTGATATTGATCGTAACGCGTTCATTAATACCTTACCTGATATTGATGTGAGTGCTGCGGGCGCAGATTTCGCATTTCAACTTGAGCTGGATGGCGTCCGATCAGCTGTTTTATCCGTCGCTGCGGCTAGCACGTCCGGGCTTACCAGTGCGGCAGACCTGGTGCCTTTGTTTGACGCTGCATTAACAGGATTGGATGTATCTGCCTCTGTCGAAGACGGTCGGCTGATATTTATCGCCGACAACGGGGCGTCAGTAAATACGTTGCGACTTCTCGCTGACAGCGACAATCCGATGGTCGCAGTGCTGGGTTTTGATAACGCGCAAGTTTCTTCGGTTAAAGAACTTGCCCCAGCATATTTTGAAACCGCGAATACGAATTTGTCGGCGACTATTCGAACCAACTGGTCTGACACCACAGATGTCACTGGACAGTTTGGCTTTGTTGAATTCTCCTTTACTGAAGCGGCAGCGCAAAGCACTCTCACCCTAAATACCCAGCTAATGGATTTGGATGGGGAGGTGGATATTACCCAACTGGCGGGAGATGTTGGTGTCATCGTGAATGGCCCAATCTCGAGCGGTTCGCTATCGAGTACCGACATTGCCAGTGATGACTATGTTACCAATGCCGCGTTGCGTGACGTGGTTTCGGCAGCGTCGGGACCAGTACAGTTCGCGATTAGTCTTGACGGGTTTGTTACCGGTAAAGCGGATACGCCCGAGCACGAACTGCTGATTAGTGCGACACAAGCGTCCATATTCGGAGATTCAACTCTTGGTCTGGAGAACGAAGTTCAAGAGATTGTGAGTGCGCCTTTATCTGTGCTTTCTGATGGCCAGCTTAGCGGTGTGGCAACATTTGATCTAGTGGTGGATGGTGCTGATACCTTTAGTGTTTCTGTCAACACGACCGGCAATACTTCATCGATTGATTTGCTGGATGATGTCAATAGCGCCATCAACGCTGGTCTCTCGTCCGCTGGTTTGGACTACGCCATTAGCGCTCGTTTACTGCAGGATGTGATTGTCATCAGCGATGCAGGTGGATCAGTTATTGAAGTCTCTGCCACCAATGCGGTCGCCCAGAGTGAGCTTGGTTTGAGTGATGCAGGTGCAGCCACCAGAGCCGTATTCACGGATATCCTGGTCAACCCCTCTCTGTCTTTTGAGGGAAGACCGCTGACAGAGGTGTCTTTTGACATCCAGATTGATAATGCTGCCGCAGTTACTGTCTCCGTTTCACAGGCTGCTACCGCGTCGAATGTTTCCACCGTACCAACAGATGTACTGAACGATTTGATTGCGGATGTGAATGCCGCGCTTGTCGCTGCTGGTTTGGGATCACAAGTCGAAGCACGTCTGATCGCTTCTCGATTGGCGTTGGTGAATACGGGCGCAGCTAACTCGCAATTGACCGTCACAGCCAATCGATTAAATACCGAGGTCGATGGTCAATCTATCGATGTTTTTAGGTCAGTCAATGCAGACTATATCGCCGATGCACTGGTTGATTTCGGTACTGCACTCGAACAGACCAATTATGAAGACGATGGTACCGTCCCGACACCTTTCCTGGATGCATTACTGCCGATCATCAACCAAAGTGGCCTAGAGATTAATGATTACATTACCGCATTTACGGTATTTGCTGATCAGGTTTCAGGACTGACCAGCTCCTCCATTCAGGATTTAGAGCAAGAGATCAACGAACTGCTCGGTTTAGATCATAGTGTCGTTAGTATTGACGCTAATACCGGTTTTTCTGAGGCGGGTATCGCGTTTACTTATAACGGAACCGCTACGGAATTGGGTATCGATCTGGTTTTTCAGCAAGAAGCGGAGGCGGAATTTGGTTATTTTGTTGATGCCAATGGTCTCGCAAACCTCATCGCGGATGGCCCTGATACTGATCCTGATCCAGATGTTCCCGCCCAAATAGATGACGAGCGCGTAGTGATTCGCGATCCGCTGGATGCGATAGAGCTGGTTGCAGAATCCATTGCCACGATCGATCTTAGTCTAACCGTCGATTTATCGAATGACGGTCTGGCCACGGTGATGGATACCACCACGGTTGATTTGGATATTCGGGTTGATGAGGACGAGTTAACCTTTCAGGCAAAGGTGGGGTCGAGCACGCTATTTGTGCGTGATGGCTCGATAGTGATCGATGCAGACGGGGACGCCTCCACTGACGATTTTCTGACTATCGCAACTACGTTCGAAGAATTCGCCCTCGATGGGAGTGTGATCGAGCCAGGCGTCGGCGATGAGTTCTTGATCTCTCTCACAGGGCAGGGCTCTGTGGTTATTCCTTTGTTTTCCAATGCCTCAGTGAATTCGGCATTACCTAGTGCGGATGACCCGGATATGGACGGCGCACCGCTCGAATTCCTCTTGAATATTGCCGAAGTTATCACGGACACACCGGGTAGTGTCACGATGGTTGATAGCGATGACCTTCCCGATTTGGTGCCGTTTGTTAGCAGTGGATTAAACAATTTGTTATCCGATCCATCGCTGCTTATCGACGGTATTGATAATATCCTGTCCGCGATTCAAACTGCAATTGAAGTGCCGATACAAGGAATTGCGCAAATTCCATTAATCGGTGACCAAATTGGCGATGCGCTACAACCGTTCTTCGACACCCTCAATCAGGCGAGAAATGATCTTAGTGCTTTCCTGCTCGACGAGTATGCGCAGGCGATCTCTGGAAGCGATTATGACGGTGATCTCACGCTGATCCTGCAGGAGGCCTTATACGATTTATTTGCTGGAAGTGGCGATCTCGGTTCTCAAACAGGTCTGACTGATGGCAACAATGATGGTGAGGGTCCTCGCCTAGGGCTGCTACAGGATCTTGCTTCTGACGGTAACCCGAACGTTGGCTTCGAGGACATTTTGGTTAATCAGTTCAATACAGGAGACGATGAAGGGATTCAATACGATTTCCATCTTGGTCAGAGCTACAGTATCAGTTTACCGTTTGAGCTTGGGTTGGGCACAAACGATCTGGGGCTGGAGAGTTTCCTGCCAGGGTTTGGGTTTCAGATTGGAAGTGACGAAGGGCTGACCATCGATCTTTCCTGGGATTTGCGCATTGGTTTCGGTATCAGCACCGAAGATCTTTTCTATATTTCAACTGTGCATTTTGAGGATATCTCGGATGCGGGTAGTGACTATGTAGAGGAACTTGTCCTGGCACTGGATGTGTCCGTGCCGGGCTTTGAAGCGGATGTGAACCTAGGTCTGGTTGGCGCTAATATCACCGACGGGACAGAGGGCCCTGCGACAATAACTTCGCAAGAGAAAATAACATTGTTCAACTCTGGGGTGAGCCCGGGGATGATCACCATACCCAGTGCCACACCGATTGCCGCGGGTGAATTTAACTTGCTGTTGTACAGTGACAGCTATGATGCGGCCGGAAACTTTATTGGCGCAGACACCAGTCCAACCGTGGTTTCCTTCGACGTGAGTGAAAAGAATGGGTTGAATTTGGCGGACCGCGCTTTAGCGTTGTTGCTCGATCTGAACACCGACGGTTTTGGAAATTTATTGGCGGTTCCTGATCTGAGTCAGATTGACTTCTTGAACCCGAACTTCGGTATTACTTTTACCGCACTTGACCCAGATGTCACTCGTATCGAATTCGAGCATGTTTCAGGCAACAATTTCGGGTTTGGTGAAGTTATCCGAGATGAGAACGGTGCGGTGGTTACCATACTGGATCAATACGAAGATCAACGGGCAACCGGTCTTGGCTTTGCGGCCCAGCAGGATGCAGTTGGCGGTGTCATCGACGCGCCGTTTAATGCGCCAACGGTAGGTAGCCTGGCGCAGGATATATTATTTGTGCTGACCGTGGCAGGTGAAGAAGTTGAAATCAGCGTTCGCGCTGCGTCGCTTGATGATGAAGTTGATAATCCGAATATGGATTCGGACGATAGCACCGACGACGAGACCATAGGCGGTGTAGAGGCGCTTGCTGCACAACTGCAGGAAAGCATTGATCTTGCGCTTCTGGAGGCGGGATTGAATGACGGCGATGTCGTCGTGAGCCTCATTCCTGATTCAGATGGTGCCGGCCTGTTTTTTATGCGGCTGGAAGGTGCTGCACTTGAAAGTATCGAATGGAATACCTTGGAAACGTCTTCGGTGAATCTAAAATTTGCTGTCGATTTATTCGGTGATGTCGCTGACCCCAGCGACCCAACACCATTTGATCCGCTTTACGATTTTATTGACGGCGTCAATGGGGTACTGAATCCTCTGGCAGATGATTCCGAGCAGGCACCAAATCTAGATCGACCGAGGCTCACCTTACCGGAGCTTATTGGCAGTCCGCAAACAAGTATTTATTCTACTCTAGAGGGTGACGCGGATTTACGACTGCATGTTGTGACCAATACGGATGCCGTCGATGAATTCGTGAATGGTTTGATTGGCATTAGTAGCCTCGGATTACCGTCGATAGAGTTCGACTTGAAAGCAGGTATTGAGGGAACATTGATACTGTTTGGTCAGGTCGATCCTGATGAGCCCGCTGACGAAGCATTTGAATGGGAAATCAACGATATCGACTTTGACAATATTCAAGTTGATCTCGGAGAAATATTGAACACCGTCCTGAAGCCGGTGCTTGGCGGGGTCAGTGCGGTACTGGGTCCTGTATTCGAAATAATCGGTGATGGTGCGAGTTCCGCACAAGGCTTTTTAAACGAGCCGATTCCACTGATTACGGATATCGCTTCATTGCTCGGTATCAGCGATGATTTTTCCTGGCTTGATCTGACCGGTAACAAAGATTCATTCAATGCGTTTTTTGACGTCATTGAGCAGTCTTCTACCCTCATCACCCTGATAGATAACATCGGGCAAACAGGTATCATCAATCTTGGCGGCTGGCGTTTGGTGATGGATGACGAAAGCCCATTTTATTTCCCGAATACCAAAACTCCTGTTCCCATATCTGTCGTTAATGCCTACGATAATCTCGGGCAGGACGAGGTAGATATTCTGCAACTGTTAGGTGTCACTAGCAGTGGCTCACCCATTCCGGAACCCGGTGGATTTACCTTCGAACTGCTGGATCCAGCTAATATTTTTAAACTGATTACCGGCGATAACTTCGATATTTTTAGCTTCAATTTACCGAAGCTCGAATTGGAATTGGGCATAGACTTCGGATTTGATTTTGATGTGCTCGAGTTCAATATCGACGGTGGGTTGTCCGTGGTGGTAGATCTTGGCATTGGTTATGACTCGACAGGCCTCGATCGCATTCGTCAAGCGCGAAATGAAGGTGCACCGATCGATGGCGCTGATTTGCTCGACGGATTTTTTATCAGAACGATTCAAGGGGGTGGGCCTGAGCTTGAACTCATTGCTTCATTCTCCGGAAGCGGTGGTGTTGATGTTCATACTCCTTCATTCTGTATCGACCTCGGCTTCCTTGGCTCGGCGTGTTTTCCGCGTTTTGATATTTTTGTTGTTGATGCCAGTATCAACGCAGAGTTCTCACTTGGGTTCGATGTGCGTGATCCGAATGAAGATGGAAAATTGCGATTTGATGAAATTCTCGATATCACGAATGGTTTTAATAATGCAGAAAATATACTGTTCTTGTTTGATATTGTCGGAAGCGCGTCGGGTAGCTTTGATATCTCTGGCACCATTCTGGGCGCCAGCCTGAGCGCATCCGATCTGGGGATTCCACTGGGCTTTAGCCTGGATTTCTCCGCCCAGGATTTTCTTGCAAGCACCTTGGGCCTGCCAGATCCATTCGCGCCGATTGTGGCGGAGAGAATTAATACCGCGGATGGTTTTACCGGAGTGATCAGAATTAACGCTGGAGAGTTTGCTTACGCGCGTTTGTATGGAGACACCAATGACTTTACCGGCGCGAATGTCACAGTGACGACGGAAGGCGGGAATATTCGGTTTACCGACAACGCCTCAGGGGGGGCATCAACGGTTCTTAGCGCGAGTGGTGTTCACTCCATTATTTTCCGCGGTGTCAATGCGGGAGACGTGCTAAACGCCAGTGGATTAACGCAAAATATTTCCGTTGATGCACGAGGAAATGGCGGCAATGACACCATCATCGGCGGTGCCGGTGCGGATATTCTCCTCGGCAATGCCGGCAACGATACGATGAGTGGTAGTGGCGGCGTGGATACGCTGTTCGGCGAACTTGGAAATGACCAACTATTCGGCGGTGCCAATACCGACCTGCTGTCTGGTGGTAAAGAAAATGACCAACTCTCAGGTGGAACGGGCGGTGATGTCTATCTCTACCAGACGACAGCTGGTGAACGGGGTGGATTTGATCGCGATACAATTTTTGAAACGGAGATTGAAGCTGCATATACCGCCGGAAGAATTCTCAGCATCGCTGCAGTACAAAAAGAGGAAGGTGGTGATCGCATTCTGATTACTGCAGAGAATCACGGGTTAGGTACTGGCGATGCAGTGGTGATATCTGGGGTTGTAGGGGTTGCAAATGCCAATGGCTCGGTCATTATTGATCGAATCGACGATAATTCCTTCTTTATTCGTGGCCGTGAGTTCGTCGGTGCATTTGATGCCGACAATGGTGCCGGGTACATTATTGATACCAATGCAGCGCATTTGGATACTTCGCGATCTCCCGCATTTAATCAACTCACCGATACTATCGACCTTCGAGCAGCAACCAGCGGTCAATCTATTTCGTTCGTCATGGATTCTTCTGGCACCAGTGTGAGCTTTGTGGAAGAAACCGTGGCAGTGAATACGATTACCCACAATGGCTTTGGAATAGAAACCTTGCTCGGTGGTGACGGCAATGATATTTATCAGATCAGTGCTAACGGAAACGGTAGTGCTGATCATTTCACTAACCTTGATGGTGGTGAAGGGTCCGACCAATACGAAATTCGTATCGGCAACCTGAATGGTGACGTAAATATTCAGGATACGGGCGTCGCGAGTGCCATTGATACTCTGTTTGTCTTTGGTAGGGATGATGCAGCGGATGGTGATCTGGTAGGACTTACCAATCAAGAAATCCTGTTTGATCTTGGGCGCGCTTCACAGGGCTCAATCGCTTATTCACCGGTCGGTGCAGGTGGTACGCCGGTCGATAGTGGGCTCGAAGTCATTCAGCTCGACTTGCTTCAAGGCGATGACGTTGTGCGAATTGAAAGTACACCCACGGAGAGCACGGTCACAGTGAATGGCGGGTTGGGGAGCGATATACTGAATGTGGGCGTGAATGCCGCGACCGGTGTTGAAACCAACTTAAACGATATAGATGGTACCGAAGAAAACGGCACACTTAAGTATTTTGGAAATGCCGAAACGCCGGTAGAACCTGAAAACGCCGATGATATCGATCAAATCAATTTCTACGATACTACTGATACTACTGATAACAATCTGTCGAATGGTACCAATGGTGTACTGAGTTTCATTCCACTCACCGCCGATTCTGGCACTGGGAAGTTAGAAGGCCTGGGCATTACCATTGGTGTTGAGTTTAGCCAGGTGGAAACGACGCATGTTCAACTCGGTGAGGGCGACGATGAGTTCCTGGTCACCGGAGCGGTTGATGGGAATCGAACGACCACAGGTTTGACATCCATCGAGGGTGGAACTGGAGCGGATATTATTGATGCCAATCTTTCTAATGGCGGCAGAATTGAGATTCGCGGTGAGGAAGATAACGACATTATTACGTTGATTAACAGCGCCAGCGCTGACTTATTTTTCTTCGGTGACGATGGCGATGATGAGATCAATCTGACTTCGCTCTCTGCAGCTGCAACGATTACGGTATCGGGTGGACTGGCCAATGACACCGTCAATTTGGGAAGTCGACGATCGAGTTCTGATATGGGCTTGGGGACAGTTGATAACTTGGATGGAACTATCACACTGGTTGGAGATAATGGTGTTGGTGACGATGGTGTTGATACGCTGATTCTTGATGATTCTGCTGACACCGCTGGAAACAATATTGCCAATGGTGATGCAGGTGTGCTGAACAGCACCAGTATTACCGGTTTAGGTATGGCTTCTGGAGTGGGTAGCTACGCGGAATTTGAACAAATCTATATCCACACGGGTTCTGGGAATGATGAATTCAGTGTGCAAAGCAGCTATGAAAACGCGATTTCTCTGATCGATACCAACGCAGGAAACGACACAATTATTGTTTCCTCAGCTTCTTCGGCTACCGCTGGTGATCTGGATAGTGTGGAAGGCGATCTGGTCTTACACGGGGGAGACGGTGTAAACACACTACTGATAAGCGATGTCGACACCAGCAGCGCGGATAGCAATGTTGTGATGGATGAGAGCGATTTTGACCCGCTCCGGACGTTTATTAGACTGGGTGCGAACACCCCGGGTTCTGGGCTGCAAAACCATCATTTCATCACCGGCTTAGCGGGCCAGTCCCAAGGCACTAGCCCATTCAGCACCGGCACGATCTATTATTCGTCGGAGTTTGATGGCGCAACAGGTGATTTCCATGGTGAAGACGACTCCGAAGG
>JAHQWE010000106.1 GCA_019633985.1 Acidiferrobacterales bacterium
CCCCAACTACTTTACGATCTGGAAAAGCCTTTCTCAGAATACTTTTCGCTTTTGCATCTTCAGGGACATCAAAGCAAGGAAACACCACCCCGCCATTGGCAATATAAAAATTGATATACCCGCCCCAGACGTAATCACCTTCTTTGCGTGGAAAGGTTCCCACAACTTTTTGGACCTGCTGTGATTCCTCTGCGGTCATTGGCGGTAAATCAACCACAGGCAATTTAATAATCTCGAGTTTTCGGCCTCTAGCATCGGTTACGGCGGTAAGTTGATCATAAATCGATTGATATTCCGCATACTCTTCCGATTGAGGATCGTTGTGCCAGGCGATCATTACAACACCTGGCCTGATGTACGCGCACAATCCATCAACATGGCCATCAGTTTCGTCATATGCCTCCCCTTCCAGCCAAATCGTTTTGTCGATGCCGAGATAGTCGTGGAAAACACGTTCGACCTCTTCTTGCGTCAGTCCGGGATTCCGATTTTCATTGAGTAATACAGAGCGGGTCGTTATCAGCGTGCCTTCGCCGTCAACATGGATAGCCCCGCCTTCATTCACCAGGCTGGTTTTGAATCTTCGGGCTCCAACCAAATTGAGCACGTATTGTGCCACTCGATTGTCGTCGTCCCATGGGAGGTATAACCCTTCGTTTAATCCACCCCAGGCATTGAACTCCCAATCAACACCAGCGGTGCCACCATTATCATCCACAAGAAATGTAGGGCCACAATCTCGCATCCAAGCATCGTTGGTCGCCATTTCAACCATACGAACAGCATTAGGCAGCAATGCTCTCGCGGCTGGCAGACTACGTTTTGACACACACATTGTGACTGGTTCAAACTGCGAAACAGCATTTGCTACATTGGCAAACACCTGTTGAGCAGGTCGAGGGTCAATACCCCAGACATCCGCACGCTCCGGAAAAATCATCCAACACCCGGCGTGGGGCTCGTGCTCACCCGGCATTCGGAAGCCAAGGCTTCGTGGTGTATCAGATTGTTGATCAGTAATATTCAAGGGTTGAATGTTCTCTGGTTGTTCATTTCTCGAGACTAAATAAAATCAGGTCGCTTGTCACAACACCGCTTTCGGCAGCGTATATTCACACTAAACTATGTACAGTCTGTATGCTAGAAACAGGAATGAAGTACTAAACCAACCACAGTCTGATTGAACTCTACGTGGAAGTCATTGCGCAACCATACAGCGAAATTCATAAACCACCATCTTGCTTGTAAGAGTCCATACCGTTATAGAAAAATCATGTTCGAGAGATTAATAATGTTCAAAGTTAGAAAAATAGTCTGCCAGATCGCGTTCACCCTGGTGCTATCGGCTGGCTGTATTGGAAACGTAGTGGCGGATTCCAATCGTGCCACTTATAAAGTAGAGATCGCTATCGACTGGAGCAAAGCTACGGCGCCCTTTGAGCACCCGGGAGACCCACACATGTCTTCGATGATTGGGTTGACTCATGGCGAAAGATTTAGCCTGTTCGCAGATGGTGATACAGCATCTTCCGGTCTCGAACTGCTTGCAGAAAATGGCCGTTTCGGAATATTGAGAGCCCAGTTTGAGGAACTGGAACGCCGTGACAGAATTGGTGCTGTGGTAGAAGCTGGTGGTATCAAATCTCTACCGGGTCAGGTTTCCACGACCTTCAAAACGACAAAAAATCACCCGTTGCTTTCAGTAGTCACGATGCTCGCGCCAAGTCCGGATTGGTTTACAGGAATATCCGCAGTGAACCTACTGGATGGAGGAAAGTGGATTGACACTCTTTCACTGCCGTTGTGGGTCTGGGATGCGGGCACGGATAGCGGCTCGACGTTCAAATCAAAAAATATAGACACCCAACCTCGTGAGTCGATCAGGCTACTCGCAACTAAACATTTTCTGAACGATGCGGGCTTGATCAGAATAGGCACAATCTCTATTGCACGTCAGCGCTAATCGGCGAACAGTCTGTTCATAGCAAAAAACCTACATCAAAACTACGAGCTCTGGAAAGTTCCCTTAACGATATGCGCATACTTGTCTTCGGTTTCGAGAAATTTGGAGAGCTCTCCTGCAATCCCTCCCAGCTGGTTGTAGAACAATTGGCCCGTGAACAGGAAACCTATTCTGGATCGCCGTTGATTACCAGCGTTCTACCAACCGAATACGTCGCGTCAGAAAAAGCGATAAAAAGCCTCATTAGAGATAACCATCCGACGATTGTAGTGGGTCTAGGCGTCTCAGCGTCGCGACAGACCATTTGTTTGGAACGATTCGCTCTTAATATCGATGACGTAGAGGTAGCCGACAACGTTGGCTGCCTGAGATTAGGGGAAAGAATTTCTACAACTGGCCCCGCCGCATTGACAACTGACGTTGATCTTCAACCCATCGTTGCCGAACTAATCGATCACGGTATTGCGGCAACAATTTCAAACCATGCCGGCACCTACGTCTGTAACCATGTGTACTATCAGGCACTGCATGCAATACAAGCGGAAAAAATCGACAGCAGATGTGTCTTTGTGCATGTTCCCGGGCTAGGGAATCCAATACCTTCCAGCGCGAACACCAGAGAAACGTGGAAGCTACAGAAACTCGTTAAAGCAGTGAAACTGGTGATTACGGAACTTATCAAACTCGACAACCGAACTCTGGGACAGTCGCAAAAAAGCGAAAATTGATTTTTTAATAACCCGTTCCAATTTAACCAGACTTAACTACAGGTCTCGAACTATCAGCATCTGATGAGCATCAGATTTGGTTTCTGAATCAAGGAAGTCAGAAAACGAACCACCGATGTTATAAGCCGTTGAGGGGTTGCTATTCACCATGGTTGATGTCCAAAAAGTCCCCAAAGTCAGCAACATTTCTGAAGGAAATCCTGCGTTTGAAAGGTTAAAAAACACACCGGCTCCCCATGGTAGCCCTGCTAGAATGTAGGGTATCGTATATCAGAAATGTCCATAAGGCTAAGTGCTTTAAAAATATTCGGTATCCGCCAATCCCCCGCTACCGATCCATCGTTCAGACCGCTATCGTCGCCAGGATCGATATCGCCACTTGTCGCGTCGAACCAAACCAGCCCCGTTAATCGAACCTCAAAGATGAAGCTGTCCTCGATTCGAAATCGGGGACGCGGTCGATCTAATCCGACCTGAAGTTCACCATCGGTCCGCGTTCCAATACAGGAAATCGTCTAACGAAGAGGAATAGGAACAATGTTAGGAGGATTGTTTGGAATATCGCTCCAACATTCCGTTAGATTTGTGGTGACAACCGGCACCATCGCATTGCTACGAAGACTTACTCCTTTAACCCGCCAGGCTGAAATTGAACAGCGGGGTGAGCGACGAGAGACACTATCGATAAACTTAAATCCCGGCGAGTAAAGCTAAGCCAGTTGCGCCGAAGTAACACCTAAAATTGGATTTTCACCCAGAAAGCCAATCCCACCTGGAGTAACTGTAGACGACCATATCGATTTATCTTCCAGCGTCAATCCACAATCGAAAACCATTTCAAATCCGGCTGTTGTGAACTTTAATACATTGAGTAATTTATTGATATTTGGCACTCGCCAATCTCCTTTTTGACTCTGATCATTTAAGCCACAGGTACCGCTCTCGATCACTAAGGAATTGGCGTTATGGGCAAAGTCGCTCTATGATCTACCTATCACTGCCTATGGATGAGTTGTGACGACTATGAAACACCTATTAAAGTTAGCGACGGGTACTACTGCAATTCGTGCGCTAACAATTTTTCTCGCCGGGTTTTCATTCGGCAGCAGTGTTATTGCCTGGGCAAGCGATAGTAATAATATATCTCCTATTTCAGATACAGCGCTGCCGGAAGACAATCCGTCGCTGTCGAAGTTTGACCAGCTGTTTTCTTCATCGACACGCAATGGTGCGCGCTATGAAATCCCATTCCCTTTTTCAAATCTGATTCGTGAAATCGAGCAACACCTGGGAGACTCGATTAATGACGATCCAAACGAAGTCAAACTTGCGTTATTTCCTCTGAGTAGATGCGTCAATCGTTATGCCGCCAGCCCCGACTTTTTTAAGTATCCAAGGGTAGTTTTGGCAGTGGATTCCGAACAGATGAATATTGGATCGCAAAGAAACTTGTTTCTTAAAGACCAATTGTTTATTGGCTATCAGCCGCAAGCCCAGACCTTAGAAGTGATCAGCTATAACAACACAGCGGGCAGATTCGATTTCCAGCAGGTGTCTGATTATTCTCAAACGGGTCAGCCGAAAGTACATGATGCTGAGCCACAGGACTGTGTCAGTTGCCATCAAAATCACGGGCCGATATTCCCCAAAGCTTATTGGTATGAAACCGAATACAACCCGAAGATCTTCGATGCCATCGTCGAAGCGCAAGATGATGCTGAACAAAATCATCCATTTGTTTCGAGACATCAGGTATCCGCGGTCAATGGCGCGGTGAACAGAGCCAATGCGATTTCGCTCTATCAAACTGTGTGGCAGAAGGGTTGTCAATCAGATGATCCACTAAACGGTGTTCTATGTCGTGCTGCAATGTTTGAAACAGTGATGTTAGACCAACTGGCGGAAGACTATCGTGGACAGGTTCCATCGACTCAGGTTTCCCGCAACCTTATTGATCCTATGCGAAAAAACATTGCACGATTTTGGCCTGCGGGGATCGAGCTACCTTCCTCAATTGTACCCAGTGAAAACCCCTTGATTAAAGGTGCACCTATGTATTTGGAGACAGCGTCGCAGTTGAAACAACCGCGAAAAGAAACTGTGCGCTGGCGACCAAATGACCTGTATCGCGTCGTAAAGGGCTTGGGCGGCCTGATTGCCAACAGTGATATTCTGAGAATAGATCAAACACTCGACAGAATAACCAGTAACAACGGCACGGGTGTAGAAAGTCGAACAGGTTCATGCCGCATTCGGATCCATCGAATACCAAACGAATCCTTAGATGACAATCAGTTTAATGGTGATGTTGGCATTGATTGCCACTGGAAGGAAGAACTCTCTGGAGAGTTAAATCTACTGGGCGACCTTTATATCGACCAGGGGAAGGTCCGTCGTCAGTCAGGGCTAAACAATGTCATGTTCGGTGGTCGTGATTTTCTGATCAAGTTCACGCATGAAGGGGGGAAGCTGGATAGTTCAAATGGAGAAACACGATTCAAACTTAACCTGCTTGATTCCAACGGCAAACTCCGTGCACGATTGCCTAACGGTAGCACGATAGACAGCCTGCTAATTCACTGGAATGGACTCCTGACCGATACAGAATCCTGGAGTGGCATAACAAATGCGATAGGCAAAGCGACACTGAAAATCAGAAGCAACCCGAGAGTTTTAGAAAAAGCGATTGCTGAACTAGCGAATTCCGATCATTCAGAAGGTGCAAATGTGTTTGCGATGAAACCATTCAGCGCGCGAAAAATTGTGACAGCACTGATGGATACACTTGAAAAAATTGAAACACAATCATTGCAGCGACATTTAGAACTCAGCCAGGATTTATCCAGTAAGCAATCGGGTTTCGCGTCAATAAATCACTCAACTTCAAAGCGTCACTCAATTTATCTCATAAAGTAAATTGGCTCGTTTGATTCTGTAGCAATATTTGTGAACCACTACACAGATCTAAATTCAGTGACGTGATAAAACTGCAGTTACATTGTGCTTGTCGACCCAAGGAATGATTGGCATCACAGTGACTAAGAATTTGATGCTTAAAGTGGATACATTCAGGTTGCCACTTTGCAACCCGACAAAGATCTCGCCTATGCCTTAGTCTGTCCGCGCTTACCGCGCAAGCTACTTCCCTGGGTTTCCCCCTAAGCACTTTCCTTAGGTTTCAATTCAATTAAATGGAGGTTGACATGGAAACAGGAAAAGTAAATTCCCAATATAGTGGGTTTGTCATCATACGGCTCTACCAGGAAGCCGACTCTTTCGAAGACGCACCAAACACTCTGCAATCCTATTGCGCGGAACGAAAGCTCTCCGATTTAGCAAAGCTGCTTGACTCCTACAATATTAAGGAGACAAGACCGGTAGTTCGGGCGTTGCCTGCAACAAAAATACGAGAGCTCGAAAAACAGGCCGCGCAATCTACTTTGCCGCCGCTAAACAGTATTAGCGCCTATTGGAAGTTGGATATTCGAAAACTGGCAAAGAAAAAATCGGAAGCGTTTTTAAAAGCACTCAACGCATTGGACGAAGTGAATCTCGCTTATCTGGAGCTAGAGGCAACGGACCCAGCGGTCAATGCGGGTAATGATCCGTTTAATGCTAGCCAGAACTATCAGGACGCCGCGCCAGATGGCATTGATGCACGATGGGCCTGGACTCAACTGAATAGCGAGGGCGCGGGTGTCGGCTTCGTAGACCTGGAACAGGGCTGGTTTCTCAACCACGAAGACTACACCAGTAAAGGCCCCACTCTTTTGTCTGGTGACAACCGAGACGGCATCGGCGGCTACGTCGGGAATCACGGAACTGCAGTGCTGGGAGAGATCGTGGCGGATGATAATACGATTGGGGTAGTCGGCATTGCTCCATCAACAACTACCGTCAATGTTACCAGTCATTATGATTCGGCAAGTAATTCTTCAGGCAATGTTGCAGACGCTATTGTCGGCGCACTCCCAACACTGCAACCAGGGGATGTGCTGCTACTTGAAATCCAAAAAGGATTTCTGCCAACGGAAGTGGATGTCGCCGATTTTGATGCGATCAGACTCGCCGTTGCACTTGGTATTGTTGTAGTAGAAGCAGCTGGAAACGGCGGTTTCGATCTGGATAACTATACGGATGGGTCGGGTGACTTTGTGCTGAGACGCGGTAGCGCTGATTTCAAAGACTCTGGCGCCATTATGGTGGGCGCTTCGACTTCCACCGTTCCGCACAATCGTATGGGTTTTTCCAACTTCGGCAGCCGAATTGATTGTTACGCCTGGGGCGAAAATGTGACTACGGCAGGTTACGGAGACTTAGATAACGGAGGTGGAAATAACGACAGAACATATACCAGCGTGTTCAACGGCACTAGCTCTGCGTCACCGATCATCTCCGGTGCGGCCTTGATTTTACAAGGACTCTACAAAGCAAATACGTCTGACCGTCTCACGTCATTTGAAATGCGCGAGTTATTATCAAACCCTGCCACAGGCACGCCCCAAGGCACAGATGTTGCAGGCTATATCAGCGTCATGCCAGATTTACGCGCCATCATTGAGACGACGCTCGCAATTCCCAGACTGGTCACTGTCATTCCTGATAAGGGAGATTTTGGAAATGTCTGCCTTGGCGAATTCAAGGATTTGAACTTGATTCTGAGTAATAGCGGCAACGCCAGACTGAAAGTCACTAATATCACCTCATCGTCTGCTGAATTTCAGCTACCGAACGTGATGGCTTACCCGATATTGATCGAGAAAGGCGATTCCATTGCGATACCACTCCGCCTGGCACCCACCAGCCTCGGCGGCAAGTCATCTACTGTCACCATATTCAGCGACAACCCTAACGGACCCAAGAAAGTCGAAGTTTCCGGCACCACCAAAGCGCCCAGACTAGTTGCCCTCATCGCTGCGGACGGAAACTTTGGCGATGTTTGCAAAGGGTCCATCGCTGAAAAAATGATGGTTTTAAATAATAGCGGCCCGTGCCCACTTACGATTACTGGTATCACTTCCTCCTCACCGGAGTTCCTGGTCGCAGACATCGTCTCGTTTCCCATCATCATTGCCGCCGGCGACTCGTTACAAGTGCCAATACAATTTGAGCCAGCGAGCGCTGGCTCAAAATCTGGCAGCATCACCATCGCAAGCGATGACCCTAAAGGTCACAAAAAGGTGAGCGTCCGGGGGAAAGTGCCATCAGGAAAGCTGGCTGTCACCGGCTCAACATGCATCGGCGGTGTCAAGGCCTGTTGTACTGGAGAGCGAACGATCTCAATCTGCAATACAGGCGATTGCAAACTCCGCGTAAGCCGTGTCGCGTTCAAACGCAAGAGCAAGTACTGGAAGCTGGTCAACAATCCTTTCCCGGCTACGCTGCAACCTGGTTCATGTCTTAGTGTATTGATTCGCTATCTCGCAAAGGAAAAATGCCCTAAGAGTTCTGAGCTCGTTATCAAGAGTGATGACCCCAAAACACCAAAAATGAAACTCGATTTAATGGCCTACACGGTATGGCATGACCATGGTTGCCATCAGGAAAATGATGACTGCAACAGAGGTGGGTGTGAGAAACATGCTCTTCCATCTTGCAGCACACAGAGTATGGACGCGTGCTGTTGGGATGAGGACTGTGGTTGAATAGAGAATAAGCCCTAAACCTTTTGTTAACTGAATGCGTTTCGATCAGTTGTTTGTCTCTTGATAATCGCCGGATTTGTTGAGTGGTATCTCGATGAATCCGGCAAATCTTTTTGATGTCTGAATCATGATTTTATTCTTACAACACGAAGCGATAACTATGCTTGGGGAATCCGCGATTTCGATGACACGCTAAAACGATTGCAGGCGTTCGAACAAGCCTGTGCTGATGTGCTGTATCCGCCAGCATTCGATGATCTGACCGAAATAAAGCACTGCTGCGACATGCTAAATAACCCAGTGAATGTACTGGTTCAAGGATTAAATGAGTCCATCACCCTGCAGGATCTAGGCGATGCAGAGGTGAAACGCATCAGCCTTGGTTCCGGAATGTATCTCGCCGCCATGGGTGGATTTATGGCATCCATCACAGAGTTACAAGACCCCGGTACATTCCATTTTCTCTCTAACCTAGCTGACTAAGCAAAACTGGAACAGCTATTTGCGG
>JAHQWE010000107.1 GCA_019633985.1 Acidiferrobacterales bacterium
CACATGGTGAATACCCGGCTTTCCGTTTGCCGTAGGCGGCCCTTCGTTAAAACTAAACCGGGGGCGTCCCTGGCTTTGGGTCAGGGTTTTTTCGAAGATATTCTGTTTGTCCCAAAAATTGAGAATATCTTGTTCGAGTCCGGGTCCGTCATATCGGCCGCTTACTTCTTTCAATGTCATTGTCTTCACTTCGCTCTAATTAAGCGTACAAAAAGTTCATTTACTGGTGAACCGGGCAATAAAAAACCCCGGCAAATCATGCAAAGAAACAACAGCTTGAGGTCAGACCTCGCTGTTCCTTTGCATCACTTGCCGGGGCGAACGCCGAAGCGCCAATCGCGGTACCACCCGGATTCATTTGCCCTTTACAGGGTCAAATCTTGTTCACTTGTCGCGATCTCGTCCTATCCAATGGTCGAGCAACACAACAACTGCGCCAGATATCGGTGGCAGCCGGCCCGGTCTACTCACTGGCTGAGAATGTTGGAGCCATCCATACCAATTTTCGGCGAGCAGCTCGGGGGAGATATTCGTCTGTTATTGCAGTCAGGGCTTTCACCATTCCCCTGCTCGCTAATCAACAATTAACAGATTACTGGACCCCGTCAATGCGTTAATAGGAATGTAACGCTGTCAAGCGACGATATCAACAATTTGATCGCGGCTTCTCGCGTCTATCCCGTTAGCCAGGTCGATACCCTCGCCAGTGCCAGCGTCCAAAAAACAATGTCACGAGAATAGAGAGAATCATTCCGCTGATCAGACCTGCGGTGTGCGCGGTGTTGGCGATAGAGAGGTTAAATAATTCGAGAATTCCGCTCCAGCAGATGAAAAACCAACCAAGCATCATAATGATCAGCTGCTTTTGTAGCTGTACTCCGAAAGCGTCATTGGTCAATCCCTGGATCCAAACGTACCCGAACAAGGCGTAGACGACGCCCGACATGCCGCCAAAGGAATAGCCGGATACGAGATATTGAATGAGGTTGGAGACAGCCGCTGTGACAACGACCAATAACAGTAACAGCCATTTCCCCTGGCGTATTTCAATTACCCCACCCAGCATGTAGACCCACAACATGTTGAATACAATGTGAAAGATGCCGAAGTGGAGAAAAATCGGAGTAATCAGTCTCCAGAGCTCCCCACTCATGATTTCAGGCAATCCGCGATCATTAAAAACGCTGATCAGCAGGTAGAAGGCCACCGCTTGTCTGTCCCAGTATGTGAACAGAAGGTATGCCACAACGCTCACCGCTATCAGCGCGAGTGTGGCGGGAATTTGCTCGGGCTTCATTGTGTAATCATCTCGACGCGATCGCTTTCACCAAGCGTTATCTGACTGCCTGACAAAGAGACAAAGGAACGGCCTTTAATGTTTTTTTGATATGCCTGATAGGTCACAGTATTTCCCGATTCCGCGGTGACTCGAATATTGACGATTTGGTTATCTCGCTGCCAGCTAAACGCGAAGACACCCATCGAGATTGCTACCAGGACAGCGATTAAAATATAGGCAAGAGTGCGTGGCTGGAGCGAGGCTTCTGCCTGAACGTCTTGGTTTTTCTGAGTCCTGGCTGCGTTTTCCTTCTCAGCTTTTTGGCGATAAAAAATTGCAACGCCAACGATCACCACAAAGGTGAACAGTATCTTGGTCAGCATACTTTTTCTGGCTCCTTGTCACCCGGAGGTAGCTGAATATAAAACCCCTGAGATTGCAGGCTATCTTTGACGGTGTCGATGTCTGCCTGGGCCAATTTCTTTCTTTTTGCCAGGTCCACCTCCAATACAAACTGCATTTCGCCCATCAAATTGAGAATGGCTTCCGGTACCCGGGAAAAGTCGTCTTCTGCGGTGAGATAGACGTATGTATCAGCCTTTCGGCTGCCTTTATAAATCCACGTATTCATGGGGACATTGTAATTCATGGTTTTGTACGGATATATATCCGAAAGAAAAAATTGGAACCCCGATCGTGATAACCCATATTCTCCTGGTCGCTGCCGGGCTGGTGGCGCTGTATTTTGGCGGAGAGCTACTGGTACGCGCCGCGGTTCAAATAGGCCAACGACTTGGTCTCTCCAGTCTGGTTGTCGGACTGACGGTAGTGGCATTTGGAACAAGCGCCCCTGAGCTCGCGGTTAGTTTGGACGCTGCCCTTGTGGGTTCAGCGGAAATAGCCATTGCCAACGTAGTTGGTTCTAATCTCGCGAATATCGCTTTAGTGCTTGCGCTCAGTGCGCTTCTCGTTCCCATCGCGATACAGCGAAATGTGCTACGTCGCGATTTGCCAATTATGCTCGGGGGTTTTGCTGTAATGACGCTAATGCTCCTCGACAGCGTAATCAGCCGCCTAGAAGGCGGACTACTCATTCTGGGATTGGTCTGCTACCTGATTCTGGTCATTCGTACTTCCAAAGAGGGCGATGTTGACGCAACCGATGATCCCCATGATCCGACACTACTGGTTGGGGGAATGCTGGTTGCTGGCGTGGTAATGCTTGCCGCGGGGGGGCACTGGCTGGTCGAGGGTGCTATCTTCATCGCCTCGGCAATGGGCGTATCTGAAGCGGTGATCGGGATGACCGTGGTCGCTATCGGTACCAGCCTCCCAGAGATTGCCGCTTCACTGATATCCATTAAGAAGGGTCAGTGCTGTATGGCAGTTGGCAACGTTGTAGGGTCCAATATCTGGAACACCTTCGGGGTTTTGGGGATGACTGCAGCGGTGCTTCCTCTCGAACAAGGCGGCGTAAGCGCTTTAATGCTTGGCGTGATGGCTCTGGCCGGTGTTGCCCTATGGGTGTTTTGCCGAACCCGATTTGAGCTGAGTCGGATGGAAGGAATGGTGCTGCTAGTTGGATATTTTGGCGCGCAAGGGATGTTATTGATCTGAGGATCTCGCTGGTAGCGAGAAGTAAGAATATGCATTTGATTGCTGGGCAATTGTGTTGACCTAGAGGCCGTATATGTCCGCTTGGGGAGCGCCGAGCATCGCAAGATGAAGGTAGGGCAAATTTCAGAGGTGAAATTTGATGGAATCCAGCACAGAGAAGCCCTGTGTGACCGCCCTGCCAGAATCGAGAAACACAGGAAGAAGCGCCCGCGCGGTGCTTTTATTGCTTACTTTCTTTTCGGCAGGCAAACGAATATGAGTCGACTTTGACTGAGCAAGCTAAA
This sequence comes from Acidiferrobacterales bacterium, assembly GCA_019633985.1. Lineage (GTDB taxonomy): Bacteria > Pseudomonadota > Gammaproteobacteria > Arenicellales > Poriferihabitantaceae > VYFG01. The sequence goes on from JAHQWE010000107.1 coordinate 3,181, forward strand.
AACACTCAAACCCCCGTAAGTCGGAAGAAAACAAAAAAGGGGCAGAATCTCTGCCCCTTTCTAACTCAATCCAAAAACCCAAATTCAACTAACTCTTCTTGCCCCATAACCAACCCCACCCTGTTTTGGTTTCGGTATGGCCCCTTCTGTCTATGGGTACGTAAACGCGTTTGTCCTCTCCTTGATAGAGTTGGCGCGGACGGCCGATTTTCTGCTCGTCGTCGACCAACATTTCCTTCCAGTGCGAAATCCAGCCGACGGTTCGCCCAATCGCAAACATGACGGTAAACATGGAAGTGGGAAATCCCATCGCTTTCATAATGATGCCAGAGTAGAAATCCACGTTGGGGTATAGCTTCTTTTCAATGAAATAGGGATCTTCCAATGCGCGGCGTTCGAGCTCCATGGCAAGCTCCAGTTTTGGGTCGTTGATACCCAGTACTTTTAGAACTTCATGGCAGGATTCACGCATCACGGTTGCGCGTGGGTCATAGCTTTTATAAACCCGATGTCCAAAACCCATCAAGCGAAAATTGTCTCCCGGGTCCTGGGCTTTCTTCACAAACTTTTCGATGTTCTCTTTGCTGCCGATTTCATCCAACATCTTTAATACCGCTTCATTGGCTCCACCGTGTGCGGGACCCCAAAGTGAGGCGATCCCTGAAGCGACACAAGCGTAGGGATTGGCGCCAGAAGACCCGGCAAGCCGGACCGTGGAGGTCGATGCGTTTTGTTCGTGATCGGCGTGCAAAATGAGCAGGCGGTCGATGGCCTTCGCCAGAACCGGATCAATTTTGTATTCCTCGGCCGGATTGGAAAACATCATTTGAAGAAGATTCTCCGAATAACTCAGATCATTGCGAGGCATCGGAAATGGCAAGCCCTGTGAGTACTTATATGCATAGGCACCAATTGTTGGCATCTTGGCAATAATACGGTGAGCTGCGAGTCGGCGTTCGTCTATATCAGTAATGTCCATACTGTCGTGATAGAACGCAGATAGCGCACCAACGACACCAACCATAATCGCCATTGGGTGTGCGCTGCGCATGAAACCAGTATAGAACTTAGTGATTTGGTCGTGGAGCAGGGTGTGCTGTTTGATGTCGCCGTCAAAATCGAGTTTTTGCTCTGGTGTGGGCAGATCTCCGTAGAGAAGGAGATAACAGGTCTCCATGAAATCACTGTTGTTTGCCAGCTCATCGATCGGATAGCCGCGATGCAGCAACACGCCATTTGCACCGTCGATGTAAGTGATATCGGATTTACAGGAGGCTGTGGAAGTGAACCCGGGGTCATAGGTCAGGATACCGGTTTTGCCGTAGAGGGACTTAATATCGATTAATCGGTTCCCCATCGTGCCGGTACGTCCAGGCATTTCCCAGGATTTGCCTGTTTTATTGTCGGTAATAGTAAAGGTGTCCGGATTGGCATCCGCGACGGCTTCCGTTACAGGTTTTTGCTCTGGCATAGTGAAGACTCCAATTGAAAGCATTAAAAAAATTAATGCTTTCAAGGTTATGTGGTTGGTTATGGTTATATACGATAATCGAATTTCCATTGCAGTTCAAACTTGACAATGGCGATTTACGACTAATGTGTGGCATAAAACCACTAATTAGATTTCCACTCCGGCAATATGGTTCCTCAAGAGCTGAGGCGATCAATCGCCCGGCATGATAAAAAAAATTTGTATCACATATGAGTCAATCACTTACCATTCCAGGCTTAACCGGTTCCATCGCGGCAATCGGTTATGGGCACCCGGATCGACCTAAAATATTGGCGCTGCATGGCTGGTTGGATAACGCCGCGACCTTTCAGCCTTTAGCCGAGCAAATGGAGGATTTCTACATTGTGGCAATGGATTTTGCCGGACATGGTCTCTCTGAAAGGCGCGCAAAAGGAAGCGTATACCACCTGTCTGACTACGTTTGTGATGTCGCGCATGTGGTCAATGCCCTAGAGTGGGACAGCTTTTCTTTAATGGGGCATTCTTTGGGTGCCGGGGTTTCGATTCTCTATGCAGCGCTATACCCCGGGCTAGTTTCGCAACTGATCATGATCGATGGATTAGGGCCGATTACCGCAAATGCCGACAGTGCAATCGAGAGAATGCGAAGGGCGGTCAATGCGACTTTGACAGCAAAGCCAGAGAACGAAAGATCTGCAAAAATCTATACTGATTGGGATAAACTGGTGAGTGCCCGCACCCTGGCCAGCCCGCTCTATGATGATTCGGCCAAGACGCTATTGGAACGGGGAACTACTGAAGTCGATGTTGGTTTTACCGTCAACGCCGATCCGAGACTCAAGCACCCGTCTCCGATTTATATGGCCGAAGAAGTGGTTTTAGAATTCATCAGTCATATTGAATGCCCTGCTCTGTTAGTGCTCGCAGAAAATGGCATGGTGATGAGGCGCAGCGCAACGCCGAGCCGAATAGAAAAATTTCGAAATTTGAAGGTCATGCAGTTGCCCGGTCAGCACCATCTGCACATGGACTCTCCCATACCGGTGAGTGATGCAATTAGCGAATTTTTGCGAACTCAAGAGGCCTGAGAAGGGACGCTACCTGTTGTATATCCATTCCAGAATGGCATCCTGAACCAGGTTTCCATTCCAATAGTTGACTTTGTTGGAATCGATCATCATGGTGACGAGGAAGTGCTCTCCTGATTGGCTATGGACGTAGCCAGCCATGCTGCGCACACCGTTGATCAACCCTGTTTTGATGCGGGCGCGACCCGCTACCGGACTTTTCTTCAGGCGTTTTCTCATTGTGCCATCAAGGGCCGCTAGTGAAAACGAAGCTAAAAACTCCGGTCTCCACGTGCTATTCCACACGATCGCTAACAGGTCGTTCATTTGCCTGGCGCTGATTCTGGAAGTGCGAGATAGCCCAGAGCCGTTTTCAATGCTAATACCACTTGTGTCAATTCCCATGGAGTTCATCCACTGTAGGGTTGCATCTACGCCGGCACCGCGAACATCCGCTGTAAGCTGATCGCTGGTGGCAACACCCAGGGTCAGCAACAATTGTCTTGCCATCACATTGTTACTATATTTATTGATGCTTGCGATGTTTTCAGACAGTGAGCGCGACGGCATGGCCACCAGATGACTAGCGGTTTCTGGTGTAGCGCCTGTGCGATAACCACCACTCAAGGTACCTCCCATCGATTCCCAGAGATAACGAAACAGCTGATAGGTATAGTCGTTGTTGGAAAACAGACTGCGAGAAATGGAGTGCACTCTGCATCGTGTTCGGTAATTTCCGCTGAACGTTACATGCAACTTTCCATCCCTCGCATTTTGACGCATCGACCATCCCGCGTTCCGATTCACACATTTGCCACCTTGGGCGACTAGCTTGTTGTGGACCACTAAATTTGCCAGCGGCGGATCGGCAAAGACGTTCACCCCGTTGCCCCTCGGTTCGAGAACAAAGCGGGTGGCTGAAAAATTCGTCAATGCAGCATCTGGTCCGACGTTATAGAGCCGCTGAGGCTTGCCATCAAATGCCGCTCGGTCATGCGGGGGAAGGTTAAACAGGGTATTGTCTATGATCAAATTGCCGCGGATATCTCGAATACCCCGTTCTCTGATTGCAAGCATATGTCCCCAGAATCGGTCTACTGTAAGGAAGGGGTCGCCGCTTCCTCGCATCACGATATTCCCCTGAAGTGTGTCGCCTACCATTTTTCCATCTATTAAATAGTCAGTTTTCCATTGGTAGGTCGGCCCCAACAGCTCGAGCGCGGAAGCCGTAGTCACCAGTTTCATCACTGACGCTGGATTGCGCAACTGGTCAGCATTGACTGACAAAATCGGGCGGTTGGTATCGACTTGTCGAACTTCCACGCTCACTGCGCTCAGGGGTATACCGAATCGCTTTAGTTGTTCACTAACCTGTGAGGGCAGATTTGCCGCAAATCCATTTACAGCCATTAAGAGACTGCAAATAATGAGAATTTGTTTCATCTAGTGAGGAGAAATTTCGAGGTGTCAGAATGCAAGCGGGTTCGAAGATTATCAGCGGGCGGCACCGGTAATGATATAATGAATTTTCAACAAGCGCAGAATTCTTCTGCCGCTAACCGCACCATTTTCAGACCTGACCATGACGAAAGCCAAGAGTATTTACAAGGTTCAATTTCTCAACAACGGACAGCTATACGAGCTGTACGCCCATGAAGTGTCGCAAAGTTCAATGTATGCGTTCGTTGAAGTCGGAGAAATCCTATTTGGCGAACGTTCCAATCTGTTGGTCGATCCTGCGGAAGAGAAACTGAAAGCAGAATTTGGGCAGGTCAAGCGCACTTACATCCCGATGCAATCGGTAGTGCGGATCGACGAAGTGGAAAAAGAGGGCACCAGTAAAATTCTCGATAGCAACGTGTCTGCTGCGGCCGGTACCAACGTCTCGACGTTTCCGGGCCCACCGCTGAAGCGCCCAGAATAATATAATAATATGAGGTGCTGCGGTTCATTCATTCTTTCAGGCAAGACTGCTCGATACCTTTTCACTCAAAACAGGCAGAAGCTCAGTTTCGAACCAGGGGTTTTTCTTTAACCAGATGTTGTTCCTCGGACTTGGATGGGGTAGTGGAATGATCGAAGGACCGTATTCTTTCCAGGCTTTTACTGTTTCTGTCAGTGACGATTTCCGGTTTGCGCCAAGATAATATGCCTGCGCGTAGATTCCAATGACCAAGGTCAGTTTGATATTGGGCAGTAATCCAAGTAATTGCGCATGCCAAGTCTGAGAACACTCCTTACGCGGCGGCAGGTCTCCGCGGCTGGCTGATCCCGGAAAGCAAAATCCCATGGGTACGATAGCGATTCGAGATTCGTTATAGAACAGGTCGTGGTCGATTCCCATCCACTTGCGTAAGCGATCACCACTCGGGTCATTGAACGGCGTCGAAGACTGATGTACGCGAATGCCTGGGGCCTGGCCCGCGATTAATATGGAAGCGGATTTCCTTGCTCTTAGCACCGGGTTAGCGCCCTCGGGCAGATCTGGTTCGCAAATCCGGCAGGACCGTATTTCGCGGAGCAGAGCGGGAAGCGATTTAGTTGGCATCCCGATCGCTTGATTCCAACATTGCAGAATATCCTTGCCGATAGCTGCGATATCTGAATTGATAGCCCCGTTGAACCAGTCGATGGTTGGAGCAGCGTTTGTTGCGCGGAGCACTCTCCTCTGCCGTGGATGGAGTAGGTACGATCAACCCTGCTTTGTTTGCCAGCCATGTCATGACTTCAAATTTTTCTGCACAATCATGGTCTGTAGCCAGGTAGATCGAATCGAGCGGCCGCTGCCTCAATTTTTCATTAATCAGAAAATATAGCACCTCGATGCAATCAGTTTGATGAATTCGATTGGAGTAAACAGGTGGATACTTTTGAATAATCTGTGGGGCTCTCAGTTTATCGATGACACGGCTACGTGCCGCGCCATATATCCCAGAGAAACGCACGATGATGGAATCGGGCTGAAATGCGAGCACTCGCCGTTCGGCGGTGAGCAGGCTTTTGCCATTATATTGAGAAGGGCTCGTCTCGCTATTCTCATCGACCCATTCGCCTGTCTGCTGGCCATAAACACTGGTGGCGGAAACGAATAGCAACCATGGTTTACTGGCTGCATCGGCATACCTCTCCAACACTCGTTCCAGACCATGCTGGTAAATGGATTGATAACCCTCTGGTGATCTTGACGCCGGAGTCAAAATGACAATGATGGCGTCCACCGTTGTTGGTAGAAAACCGATTTGCTCCGGTAGTGTAATGTCGACAGCGATCCAGTCTATTTCTGGCGTATCTTGTTCGAGCAAAGTGCGCTTAACACCAGTGATCTGATGGCCGTCTTGCGCAAGCTTGACACCAAGAGGTGCACCCAGTTTCCCACAGCCGATGATCAGAATATGTGACATTCAGACAAAAGCCTTCAGGGCATTACTGTGCGGCCACCGTCGATATTCAGGATTTGCCCGGTGACAAACCCGGCGTCACGAATCAGGTAACAAACAGCGCGGGCAATATCCATGGGTTCGCCCATTTGCTTCAATGGTGTACGAGAAATCATGCGTTGTTTGGCCAGTTCATCGACCCCTTGTTCCGGCCACATAATGGCACCGGGAGCGACCGCATTTACCCGAATCTGTGGGCCAAGATCGCGAGCCAGTGATTTGGTGAGGGACACGAGACCGGCTTTTGATGCATTGTAGATAGGGTGATCTTCGATGGGGCGGTCGGCGTAAATGTCGGTGATATTTACAATGCTTCCGGCGTTTTTCCTTAAGAAAGGGGCGGCAGCTTGTGCCAAGAAAAATGGCGCTTTCAGATTAGTGTCCATGATGTGCTGCCACTGATCCTCTGTCGCTTCACCAACAGGGGTCGGATAAAACGCCGAGGCATTATTGACCAACGCATCCAGCCTGCCCATTTCCGAGGTACATTGTTGAATCAGGTTTTTTACTTTGGCAATTTCCCCAAGATCACCACGCACCAGCATCACAGAGTCAGGGCGCTCTTCGCAGAGTTCCGCACGCAATTGCTCGGCGTCATCAGCGCTGTTTCTGTAATGGATTACCAGACGCATACCCTGGCTATGCAGATGGCGGGCGGTCGTGGCTCCGACGCGACGAGAACCGCCGGTTATCAACGCGACTTTATCCTGCAAACTGGTCATAATCTTACCTTTGTACGATTTCCTGATTCTAACACCGCGATCTGTCCCCGGGTCGCGCCGGCCTATGTTTGTTGAACCTGATATTTCTATGCGGCAACACTCAGATGAGTTACGCCATCTGATCAATGAAACCATCGATAAACATGGCGGATGGATTGGGTTTGATCAGTATATGCAAATGGCACTGTATGAACCCGGTCTGGGATATTACGCTGCCGGTAGTCAGAAATTTGGCGTGGAAGGAGACTTCGTTACCGCGCCAACAATCGGTCAGCTGTTCGCCTACTGTATTGCGAATCAATGCGAGGAGGTGTTGAAGCTGGAAGGTTGCGATTCGATCCTGGAATTTGGCGCTGGAACCGGTGATCTCGCTGCGCAAATTTTGCAAAACCTGGCCGAAAGAAACCAACTGCCGAATCGATACCAGATCGTCGAAACCAGTGCTGACCTGAGGGCCAGGCAGGAAAGTTGTATCAGCGAGCTAGGAAGCGATATGAGTGTGAGAGTGGAATGGCTAGACACTATCCCTCCGTCTATCTCCGGGATCGTTATCGCGAATGAGTTAATTGATGCAATGCCATTCAAGCGATTTGAAATCGCAGACGGCGGTCAATGTGTGGAACTGGGGGTTACGCTCAAGGATCAAAATCTGGGTTGGCAGCGTGGTTCATCTCTTGACCTGCCTGATTTTTTCACAGAGTGCGCTCAAGGTTATCAAAGCGAATGGTGTCCCCAGGCAGCGGCGTGGGTGAATACGGTTGCAGAACGTCTCCAGCGGGGGCTGATTCTACTCATTGACTACGGATTTCCTGATTTTGAGTTTTATCATCCGGATCGAGACCAAGGTACACTGATGTGCCACTATCGACATCACGCTCATAGTGATCCATTTTTTTGGCCGGGTCTACAGGATATTACTTCTCATGTTGATTTTTCGGCGCTGGCTCGTGCAGGAAAGAATGCCGGGTTAGAGTTGCTGGGCTATTGCACCCAGGGTGACTTTTTGATCTCCAGCGGGATCCTAGAATGCGTCCAGAAACGAATCGAACAATCGAGTAATGACGAGGAAGAGAAGCAGATACATGAGCAATTATCCCTGGCCGCAGAGGTAAAGAAGTTGACACTGCCTCATGAAATGGGCGAGCTGTTCAAGGTCATGGCAATGGCAAGGGGAATTCAACAAATCCCTAATGGGTTTACCCGATCGAACAAACGCCATCGATTACTAAATGATTGAATTCCTCCACGCGTTCTGGCTAGCCTGCTTACAAGGCGTCACTGAGTTCCTGCCCATTTCGAGCTCCGGTCACCTGGTGCTTGTACCCAAACTGTTTGGATGGCCCGACCAGGGGCTGGCATTCGATGTTGCTGTGCACGTAGGTTCATTGTTAGCGGTCGTGGTTTACTTTCGACATGACCTGAGTCGTCTCACGATAGAGTGGTGGCGATCGCTTTGGGGTGGCCCAGTCACGGCTTACAGTCGATTAGCCTGGTCGATTGTTGCCGCTACCGCAATGGTTGGTGTGGCGGGATTGGTATTGGAAACCTGGATCAATCAATCGTTGCGATCCCCCATACCGGTGGCGATAGCGACGCTGGTGTTTGCCTTGCTGCTCTGGTGGGCGGATGTGGCCGGTAAGAAACAACGCACCCTGGAACAAATCGGTTGGCTGGATGTTTTGCTGATCGGTGCAGCTCAAATGCTGGCCCTTATTCCTGGCACATCACGATCTGGGGTGACCATTACTACAGGATTAGCGATGGGGTTAACGCGAGAAGCAGCAGCGAGGTTTTCATTTTTGCTCGCGATTCCTGTTATTACGCTAGCGGGTTTATGGCAGGGCAGAGGGCTTGTTGTGTCCTCGGCAGCGGTGAATTGGCCATTGCTGTTGTTTGCGACCACGGTTTCCGGCGTGGTGGCATTTATTTGCATCCATTGGTTTCTCGGATTCTTGCGCCGGTTTAGCATGTTGCCGTTCGTTATCTATCGCATCTTTCTCGCACTGCTTTTGTTTTTACTGTTTCTGTAGAATCAAGGGCATTTTCATGGCACGTCATCTCTTATCCACCTTATGAAGCTTACCCGCGAGCAATTTATCGATTGGCCCAACAAATCCATCACGCTTCTGGGGATGTCTGGCGTTGGAAAAACCACTCTTTCAAGTCTGCTGCCTACAGATCAATGGTTCCACTATTCGGGCGATTATCGTATTGGCACTCGTTACTTGAATGAAGCGATTTTGAATCAAGTAAAAAAAATGGCCATGGAGCATCCGTTCCTGAGAGACCAATTGCGAAAAGACGCGATCTATATTCGCAGCAATGTGACGATTGAGAACCTGGGGCCGATTTCAGATTATTTAGGAAAAATTGGCAATCCGGATCTGGGTGGTCTGGAACTTGAAGAGTTCAATTTTCGACAGGCATTATTTCGTGAAGCTGAAGTGCAGGCGATGAATGATGTTTCGGCCTTTATCGACAAAGCACGCAATATCTACGGCTATCCACATTTTCTCAATGACGCCGGTGGAAGCATCTGCGGATTGGGGCATGAAGAGTGTTGGGACCAACTTTCTCAAAACAGCCTTGTACTGTACCTTGAAGCAAATGAAGAGATGGAAGAGGTGTTAATTGAACGAGCACAAAAATATCCCAAACCACTAAACTACGAAGTTTCTTTTTTGAATCAGCATGTGGAGGAATATCTGCATGCGAAAAAACTGGAAAGCGATGTTGACATTGTTCCGGATGAATTCGTGCAATGGATATTCCCCAAACTGTTGAAATGGCGTAAACCGCAGTATCAGAGAATTGCTGAACGATACGGCCATACAGCAGATGCCTCAAAAATTTTTGAACTGCGCGATGAAGATGACTTTATTGAATTCGTTTGCGATGCCATCGAACACGGGTAGAGAAAGATGCCCTTAATTGCTAATACAGATTTGCCGAGCTTTGCCCGACTTCGCGCTGAGGGTCAGGAAGTGCTGGAGCCGGGAAGGGCTAAGCAACAGGATATTCGTGAGCTGCATATTGGGATATTGAACATGATGCCTGATGCTGCTCTGGAGGCGACTGAGCGGCAGTTTCTACGGCTGGTTGGGTCGTGCAATCGAATTGCGCAGTTTCACACCCATTTGTTTACCTTCCCAGAAATTCCTCGAGACGAAAAATCTAAGAGCCATATTGATAAATACTATCGTAGCTTCGAATCACTGCAGGAAGAGGGTCTTGATGCCATCATTTTGTCTGGGGCGAATCCCGCACAGCCTGAAATTGAAAAAGAACCTTTCTGGGAGCCGCTCGGAGCGGTTGTCGAATGGGCCAAAGACAACGTTTGTTCAGTGATGTGCTCGTGCTTGGCGACCCATGCTGTAGTTCAGCAGTTGTGGGGTATTCGCAGGTACAAGCTGGCTGACAAAAGGTGGGGCGTGTATTCCAATCGCATCACCGATGCAGTCCACCCTCTTATTGCCAACATCAACACTCGATTTGATGCCCCGCATTCACATGTCTATGAGGTGAATGCCGGGCAATTTGAAAAACGTCATCTCCCTGTTTTGGCCCAGAGTAGAGAGGCGGATTTGCACCTCGCTGTTAGTCCGGACGGTTTACGTTTTGTTTTTTTTCAGGGGCATCCAGAATATGATGCGGTGAGTTTGCTGAAAGAATACAAACGGGAAGTCGTTCGCTACATAGAATCGCAGCGAGAAACATATCCTCCTTATCCCGAACACTATTTTAGTAAAGAAGCACGCGATATTCTGGAACAGCATAAAAGGCTTGTAGAGCGTGCCCGGGGCGACTTCTCCAGCTTGCCTCAGTTTCCAGATGCGGAGGTAGAAGGCTTGGTGGATAACACCTGGTCAGATACCGGGAAGGCGATTGTGAACAATTGGCTGGGTTTGATTTATCAGGTCGCAGACCAGGAAAGGGGAAAGGTTTTTATGGATGGTGTCAACCCAGCCGACCCGTTAGGGCTCGGGTATTCTAAAGTCTAAGTGCCAGAATGTTGTTTCCAGAAGGCGGCAACGTAGCGAAAAAACCAGACCCGGAGGTCTGGCTCAATTTAGCAGAGTACAGTTCAATCATCCGTCTGCTGATACAAGGTACCTGCAGACGGCATGTTGCCAGCCGCTAGCCGCTGGTATCGTTTGTGCTCACACTTGCGTCGGTGATCCGTTTCGCCGGATTGTTTTTCATCTCTTCGGTTAAGCTGGAGACACCTTTGTTCAGGGAGCCATGTTGGCGAATAGTTTCAAGGGTTTTTTCGCCAATACCTTTTACAGCAAGCAAGTCTTCCAGCGCTTGAAAGCCGTTTGTGCTCTCACGAAGGCTGACAATTTCCTTGGCTTTTGTTGGACCAATACCCGGAATGTATTCCAGGGTCTGCGCATCGGCAGTGTTTAGGTTGATTTGTTCTGCGTTGACGTTAACTGAAAACGTCGCGAGCATAAATAAGGTGACGAAAGCGCCAACCATGACACCAAATCTTGAATGCGCAAAGCGGTTTACTATTGGATTTCTCATTCGAATTCTCCTTTTCGTTTCAATGCCCTGTCTTGAGTAGATTACCTATTCAAAACCTTCCTGGGCGGTTTTAGATGCGATGGGTTTCGACTCCATGCCTTTACCCATCAATTATTTACCGCCTGCATTTGAACAAGCGGATCGCCAGTGTATTGCCGCAACAAATCGCCAGCTGTGACAATGCGCACAAAATACGGTTTTTTTAATTTACGTATGTTTAGAGCGCCTTAATATCGACATCAAAAGGTTAGCGCAAGTTGACTGTTTGTGAATCATCAACTCAGAATCATGGAATATGCGGTCGCGCCAGGTAGGCTTCTGAAGTCATTTCCTGTAGACGACTGATTGTTCTTTCAAAGGGCATGGCAAGTCGCTTGCCAAGATACAGTTCTTCCGGTTGACTTTCAGCGGAGATAATCAAATTAACACCACGGTCATATAGCTCGTCAATAAGTTCTATCAGTCTTCGAGTAGCGTCATTATCATCTTCAGTTAGAGCAGGAATATTCGCAAGGATAAGGGTATGAAAGCGTTTTGCTATTTCGATGTAGTCCATCTTGGATCGGTGAGATTGACAAAGAACCGCAAACTCAAACCAAACTATCCCAGATCCCGTCGCTACAACCTCTACCTCTCTTCCCGAGAGAACGATACAGCTTTTACTCTCTTCAACGTAACCACCCAGGTGGGCGAAGCTGGATTGAAGTTTTTCATTGGTTGTGTGGGTTAGTGGTGAGTGGTAAAGCGACTCGCTCTGCAGGAATGCCATACGATAATCATTGCCACTATCGACGTTAACTTCGGTGGTATGTGATTTCAGCAAGTCGATAGCGGGGAGAAACCTCGCACGCTGCAGGCCATCTTTGTATAAATTCATCTGTTCGATATTCGAAGTGGTTACTAAACTCACTCCGCGAGAAAACAATGAATCCAATAAGCCATACAGTATCATTGCGTCGGTGATGTCAGTCACGGCAAATTCATCCAGGCAGAGTACCTGATGTTTCTGGGAAATATCTCCCGCGATGATGTCCAGAGGTCTTTGCTGATCCTTGATCTCGGCTCTTCGCTCATGGACTGATTGCATAAAGCGATGAAAGTGAATGCGCTTGGCCATACGCGGGGGCAGTGATTGAAAAAATAAGTCCATCAAAAACGTCTTGCCGGTACCTACACCGCCATAAAGATAGACACCCTTACAAGGAGAGGGTTTGGGTTCTCCCAGCAGCTTTTTCCACCAGGATCGCTGAGAGTGAGAGTTTTGTTTTTCTAGTAGATCGTGATGAAGCTGGTCTAGCACCGCAAGCGCATCCACCTGCCCCTGATCGTGCGTCACCTCACCTTTATCTATCTGTTTCTGATACAGAGAAGAGGGGGTGTTCATCGAAGTTCCTGCGACATCGCGAATAAGTCAGCGCTCTCCCATTTCGACTTTTTGTCCTCTGGGGCTTCATTCAGATCGGGTTGCTCGATGGTCAGAATATGGCTTAATCCGAAGGCATGAGCAGCATCAAGCACATGGTCGTTGTCATCGATAAACATACTTCGATTTTTATCAAACTGCAGTAGGGTGCTCAATTTTTGCCAGAATTGAATGTCCTCTTTGACTACGCCAAGCTGGTGTGAGGTAGCAATATAGTCGAAGTATGAACCTATACCGCTACGCTTGAATTTAATGTCGAGCGTGTCGCCATGGGCGTTGGTTGCAAGGATGATTCTTTTATTTGCGCGCCTGAGCGCCTGCAGGAAATCGATTGCCCCTGGCCGCGGCTGGATACGTTCCGCAGCGTCGTACTTCATTTCCAATACATCCATCCCAAGAAAGTCACTCCAGTAATGCACGTCATACCATTCAAGGCTACCGCGAAGTGTCAGCATATGCGGAAAGATCTGATCGAAGGCTTGCTGGGGAGACATGCCGTGTTTCTCGCTGTATCTGGCGGGCACGTACTGGGTCCAGAAATGGTTATCGAAATGCAGGTCGAGAAGCGTCCCGTCCATATCTAGAAATACGGTTTCGATCTGAGCCCAATTTAATGGCGTTGATGGCATTGCGTCTGATCCATTATTTTCAGAGTTGCTGGGAAACAAATTGGTGCACTGTCGAAGGCGCGGTATTTGAACGGCCGTTTTCCCTCAGTCAGAGATACCGCGATCATCCAAAGCCTTCACTTTCTCATAGGTTTGTGATCAATCCTGCGGTAAGGTCAGGTCTCACACAATCCTTCATAACTCCCCATATGTCAAAGCCGCGCATTCTATCAACATCCGTACTAGCGCAAACACGACTATTTCAAATCCAGGGAATTGACCTGGCATTCTCGAATGGGAGAACTGCGACATTTGAAAGCGTGCGAATGCAGGGAGACGGCGTGGTGATGGTTGCCGCTATCAACGCTCAGGATGAACTGGTGCTGATTCGGGAATACGCGGCGTGCCAGGATCGCTATGAGGTGGGTTTTGTAAAGGGCAAGATAGATCCTGGCGAAACTCCCGAAATAAGTGCTGACAGAGAGCTAAAGGAGGAGATTGGTTTTGGTGCTCGATGTATCCAAAAGGTCAGGAAGATCTCGTACAGTCCCGCTTATACCAATCTGGAAACACACTTATATGTTGCGACCGATCTTTATCCAGAACAAGCGGAGGGCGATGAAATAGAGCCTTTGGAACAGATGAACTGGCCGGTTGCAGACATTGATAGCCTGCTTGATCATCCAGAGGTAAGCGATGTAAGAGTAATTATGCTATTACTCGAACTGCAAAAGACAGCGTTGAAAGACACAGCAAAATATCGATGAAATACGAACTGGAGACCCTACTACCCTCGGTGGTCAAAATTGCCGAACAGGCTGGCGAAGCTATACTAAAAGTTTACGAGAGCAGCGACTTCGATGTTGAAATGAAAGGAGATGGGTCACCCCTTACTCGTGCAGATCGCGAAGCAAACGGCGTTATTGAAGCAGCACTTGGGGAGTTGCCACCGGGTATTCCAATTCTTTCCGAGGAATCTGGAGAGGGGGCATTTGCAAGTCGGCATAGTTGGCGCACCTTTTGGTTGGTTGATCCGTTGGACGGCACAAAAGAATTTGTGAAGCGCAATGGTGAGTTTACGGTCAATATTGCCTTGATAGATCAAGGCAAACCGGTTCTTGGGGTAGTTCATACCCCTGTCATGAACACCACACACTTTGGCACCTTACCCGGTGGCGCATTCAAGAAATCCGAAACTGGTACGGAACAAATTACTGTCAGAACAATATCGGAAAAAAGAGTGACGATGGTGGCCAGTCGTTCTCACGCTGGCCCGGAAGTGCAGGCATATCAACGAAACCTGGGGGGACGTTTTGCGCAGATTGATATTGAGAGTATGGGGAGCTCTCTCAAGATGTGTCTAGTTGCCGAGGGATTGGCTGATATTTATCCTCGATTGGGACCGACTTCTGAATGGGATACAGGTGCCGCTCATTGCGTGTTGAAGGCGGCTGGTGGCTGTATGCTGCGCCTTGACGGAGAGCCTTTGGCCTATAACAAGCCCGATATTCTCAATCCTTGGTTTCTGGCTTGTGGAGACCCGGAAGTGGACTGGGTCAGCTTTTCCGATGGGATTCAAGAAGGGTAGAAATTTCTTTCTCGTTATTGGATTTTAGCGTCATTTTAGCTGAATTTTACTGAATTTTAGCCGAAGTTAAGAGTAGTTGACCTGCATCTTCACAACGAGTAGTCTTGCGCCCGCTATTTCTGGCCCAAAACTTTCTGACAAATTAGACCATGCGAATCGCACTGATCGGCGTCTCCGGTTCCGGAAAAGGGACACAGTCGAAGCTTCTAGCAGACCGGTATCGAGTCCCCCATATCTCAACGGGTGATCTCTTACGGGAAGCGGCGGAGGCAAACACCTTAACTAAACCGCAAAAAGAAACGTTTGAAGCCGGGGAGCTAGTAGACGACGACATCGTCCGTGAGCTGTTGGAAGAGCGCCTGCGTCGCAAGGATACTAAGCGTGGATTCGTGATAGACGGCTATCCGCGAAATATTCCACAGGCCCAAGCGCTGGACAACCTGCTGGGAATGCTCGGTCGGGCTCTGCAAATCGCATTATATACAGAAGCTTCCAGCGAGATGCTGGTCAAGCGTATCTCAGGAAGATTGACTTGCAGCGACTGCGGGGCAATTTTTAACAAGGTGTTCAGTCAACCGCAGAAAGCGGGGAAGTGTGATGATTGCGGCGGCAAACTGGTATCCGGAAAAAGTGAATCCGACAAAGTGGTGTCTGCAAGAGTAGAGGTATACAAGCAAAACGTATCGCCTCTCATTACTTATTACAGGGCGCAGCATAAATTAAGAACCGTTCCTTCCATGGGACCGGTTGATGAAATCCACGAAAAGATTTGTGCCATTGTCGACTTGGAGATCCGACCTCTAGAGATAGAAGCCATGGTGTCTGCGGTTGACAATATGGATGAAGAGGAAGATACGATTATTGCGGGCGGCCAGATTAGTCGTGTCGCCACCGATCCGGAAACCGCTTCCAAACGGGCAGCAGTCAAGGCTAAAAAAGAAAAAGCGGCGGCGGAGTTTGCGCAACGTAAGCAAGCAGAAAAAGCGGCGGCAGAGAAATCTGGTGGAAAACGAAAGGC
>JAHQWE010000108.1 GCA_019633985.1 Acidiferrobacterales bacterium
ACTCTAGGGGACAAGTCGGTGGAACTCTGTGGTGGCACGCATGTAGGTGCCACAGGTGAATTAGGATCGGTTCGAATTACCGGTGAAACCGGTGTGGCGGCAGGGGTTCGCCGTATTGAGGCAGTTAGTGGTGAAGCGGCTTTATCCTATTCGCAGGCCAATTCGCGTGAGCTTCAGGGACTGGCTGCGGCGCTAAAAACGTCTCCCAAAGATGTACCGGCAAAACTCTCTCAGCTACAAACCCGGAGCCGGGAACTGAGCCGACAAGTTGAGCAACTTCAGAGCAAACTGTCCTCCCAAACGGGACAAGATCTCGTGGCCGGTGTGGAGTTAGTGGCAGGCGTTCAGACGTTGTGTCAAGTGATTGATAATACCGATGCCAAAGGGCTGCGAACCATCGTTGATCAGCTTAAGCAGGAGTTGGAGAGCTATGCCCTGATGCTCGCCAGTGAGAAGGGCGGCAAGGCGATCTTAATTTGTGCGGTAAGTTCCGATCTACACGAAAAGGTTAAGGCTGGCGACTTGGTGAAGATACTCGCCGAGCAGCTCGGTGGTCGGGGCGGCGGCCGGGCAGATATGGCGCAGGGGGGGGCTGATTCGTTGAAAGGTGTTGAGACGGCATTTCAAGAAGCTCGCAACTGGCTTACGGCACAATTCAATTAGCGAGAATTTCCAAGTCTGAATCTCTTTCTCACTTAGCTGTGGATGCCGTATGGCGCTTTATGTAAAAAAATTTGGTGGCACATCTGTTGGTAGCACGGAACGCATTCAGCGTATTGCTCAAAAGCTAAAAGATGCGCACGATGCAGGGGAGAAGATAGTTGTTGTCCCTTCTGCCATGTCAGGCGAAACTAACCGACTGGTTGCTCTTGCTCGTGAAATGATGCCCGGTGTCGTGGATTTACGGGAACTGGACGTACTTCTATCAACCGGGGAACAAGTCACTATAGCGCTACTGACCATGGCCCTAAAAGCTCTGGGTCTGGATGCACGATCCTATACCGGCACTCAGGTTAAAGTACTCACGGACCACAGCCACAGCAAGGCACGTATTCAACACATAGACACGGATAAAATATTTAAGGATCTTGATGAGGGTCGAATCGTGGTGGTCGCTGGATTTCAGGGCGTTAACAGTGACGGTGATATCACTACGTTAGGTAGAGGAGGGTCTGATACGTCGGCAGTTGCCTTGGCTGCAGCACTTAAGGCTGACGAGTGTCAGATATTTACGGATGTGGATGGTGTCTATACCACCGACCCCCGAGTCGAGAGTAGAGCGAGACGACTAGAGCGCATCACCTTTGAGGAAATGCTCGAAATGGCAAGCCTTGGTTCTAAGGTGCTGCAAATAAGAGCGGTTGAATTTGCCGGTAAATACAATGTGCCTTTGCGAGTGTTGTCTACGTTTGAACCCGGTGAAGGCACATTAATAACATACGACGATGGGGAAAGTTCGATGGAACAGGCGTTGGTATCGGGTATTGCGTTCAGTCGTGATGAAGCGCAAATTAAAGTAAATGGCGTTATGGATAAGCCGGGTACGGCCTATGCCATTCTGGGCCCAATAAGTGATTTGAACATTGAAGTCGATATGATTGTTCAAAACCAGGCAGAGGACGAGACCACCGATTTTACGTTTACGGTCCACCGAGATGACTACGAGAAAGTAATGGATTTTCTTGAGAATCGGAAGAATGAGCTAGGAGCAAAATCTATTTCCGGAAATAATCGCGTGGCCAAAATTTCCATTGTTGGTGTGGGTATGCGATCGCACGCTGGAATTGCTAGTCAGATGTTTAAAGCATTGGCAGAGGCGAATGTGAATCTTGGATTGATCAGTACTTCAGAAATCAAAGTATCTGTGGTTGTTGATGAAAACTATCTTGAGTTGGGCGTTCGTGCCTTGCACGAGGCGTTTGAGCTTGAAAGTACGCCTGTCTAATTCAAAAACTTGATTATCTTTCGCAAAAAAATGTCGTAAAGAATAAGGTTTAGAACCTTATTTAGTGCACTCAAAAAATATCCATGCCAGCGTTGTAATCAACGAAATGTGTGAACTACGCAGGATACTTACTTCCTGTCGAGTGCGAGTGAAACACTCATTTTGTGTCAAGTGAATAAGCGCTGACATACATTTTAACAATCTTCGCTATTATTCATCATGCACTATTAATACTGCCTTTAGTGCAGTAACTCACTGACTTGATAGCCAAAAAAGTTGTATTTCCGTTGTGCACTTTTACAAAGGTAGAAGTAAACTGTTTCGCAACTGTAAAACATCAATATCACTTCCACCCCATTCCTATTACCTCGCACGATTACTGCCATACTTCTCGCGCCTGATAGATGTGTTTTCTCACTGGGAAAACGTCGGGGGATTCGCCAAAGTGTAGATGGAGCAGGCACTTAGTGTTGGCGAGTCGGATTTACAATTGATCTCGCATCACGGAGTTGTACCTATGTTAATTCTTACTCGAAGAGTCGGTGAGACCTTGATGATTGGTGATGAAGTAACTGTCACCGTGTTAGGCGTCAAGGGAAATCAAGTTCGTATCGGTGTTAATGCGCCCAAAGAGGTTGCTGTCCATCGAGAGGAAATCTACGAACGAATCAAACGAGAGCAAGCAGGCGGCAACGAAGGTCAGCCCACTGCTCCTGCCAAGTTTGATGCGGCAGCCGGGGAATCATAAGCCGCGGCCCAACCCTAGAACCTTTCTAGCTATTGTTTCGTTTCACCTGATATTGTTGTAGGACTCAAAACTCGTCGCACCTGGGTGGTTGGTCTATCACCATCAGGTGCTGGGGAAGATTTGCGCTCAGTAAATTGTACTCCGGCACCCAGACCACCCCCAGGTGTCGGCTTGTCTTGAATCTTGCTCTTTTCCTCCAGGGGCAAATCATTATTCGTCCCATCCTGGGACTCACCCTTGTGGGCGGCGCACCTAAGGTGCTTGTGAAGATTTGCTCCAGGCAAATCTTTATTCGTCCCGTCCTGGGACTCACCCTTGTGGGCGGCGCACCTACGGTGCTTGTGAAGATTGCTCCTGGCAAATCTTTAACGTTGACGCGGGTAGGGGGAGAGTCCATAATTCCGCTTCTGCGAAATTTAGCGCCCGTAGCTCAGTTGGATAGAGTACCTGGCTACGAACCAGGCGGTCGGAGGTTCGAATCCTTCCGGGCGCGCCATTTCGAGAATATTGACGCTAAAAACCGATTTGCTCGGTAGGGAAACGGAGAGGTGGCCGAGTGGCTGAAGGCGCTCCCCTGCTAAGGGAGTATACGTTAATCGCGTATCGAGGGTTCGAATCCCTCTCTCTCCGCCATAACTGCAAAGCAGTTTTGGCAACGACGATGAGAACCATGGTTCGAAAAAATCGCCGGAGCGTTTTTCACAAGCACCGAAGGTGCGCAGCCTCGAGCGAGTCCCACGATGGGACGAGTAATCCCTCTCTCTCTGCCATCACTGCATAGCTGTTTTGGCAACGAACTTAATCGTTATCTGTCAAGCCAGCACCAGCGCCTTTGATTCTGGATTCTTCAGTATCAGGTGCGTACGTACGTGACGCTAAGTTTTCCAAGACTTGAATCCAGATTATGCGATCCTCGGGAATTCTAGAATGAGTATTGACGTAGTACTGGGTAAAGGTTTGATCTGTAGAAGGCATGGAACCGTCAATGGTGTGCCAGTGCCATGGTTTTTTTTCGTTTAGATCGAAATCTTGCCAGTTCGTCGCGAGTGAATCCGGTTTGATGACAATCGAGTTCCCAATACTTTGTTGAACCATGGAGAAGGATTTACCCAGCGGTAGTAACAGCGCTGCAAACAGAAGAGGTTCATCCAACAAAGGAATAGTGACCGATTCTATGGGCTGTGAATCTAGCAAGTAGGTCGCATGTAGTAACCACGGGAGAGAATCTTCGGAGTTTTCAAGCTGGTTTAGTGAACGGCTCAGCGATTTGAGTCCAGGCAAAGCCGCGCTTTCCAGTGTTACAGCGGCGTTCGACACCTCTTCAGCTAAGCCCCACGATAGCCCGGCACCGCGTGCAGCCTTTAAAGACAGCGCGCGACACTCACTCAGTGACCAACTCATCCCACCGCCGGATAGGCCATGTCATCGGGATCGAGCTTGGACAGCTCATCAGGATAAGGCGCTCCTTGAAACATGGTGATTCGAAGCCAGCGATCTGATCTGGGGTCAAATTTTTGAGCGCCAAAGAATGCTAGTTTGCAGCGCAATAAGTCAATGGGCAGCAGTGAGGCATCAATGGTGTTGTCCTTAATTTCCCCGTACGGGAGATGTTTAATGAGCTGTGCTCGCCTGACAATGTGTCGGTGTTCGGGATACGCCAACAGAAATTCGGCAATAGATTTACCGGGAGGCCACTTTTTCATATCCTTCATCGCACGATCAGCGTCCCGTCCGGGGCATAGGGGTTGCTCGTACGGCTCTATCTCTTCTTCGTATCTTTCGCCTAGTCTTGGTTCAAGTTTTTGGGCGGACACATACCAAACTCTGGCAGTCGCTTCAGGTTGACTAAAATCATATTTGTTTGTCCAGTGATACAACTTTTCAAACAAGGCGATCGTCTGGGCAACTGTTTGACTGCCGTCGATGTTGAAATGTGGTTCGGCGGCGCACATGGTCTCACTTAAATCATCTATCACACTGCCGTGTGGTTCGAGAAGTAGGCTCAGCAACAACTCCTGACCCTCTAAGCTAAGGTTCGATTCTGACCAAACGAACAGCGCATTCCAAGGCTGATATTGATGCCAGTCAAAGAGGCTTAGATGTTCATGAAGCATTAACATATCAGCATTCAAACTTCTTAGTTTATTCTTCTGTAAAGGGTGCTCGCTGTGCCACTGTTTTATTTGTTTTATTGATCGCTTTAATCGATTATGGAATACCTCGATACTTTCTTCTGTAGCCGTAGATAGATTTCGTACCCGAGCCAGAGCTTCTTCACGAGCACTTACCCAGGAATTTAATAACGCCGGATGATTTAATAGAAAGGGAGCCATACCCAAGCCGGTGGAATTACCAATTCCCAGCGACCGACGAATAGTAGGAGACAGTTTGGCAGCTTTTGTATTTAGTTGCCTTGCCATGTGCTCCACCAAATCTATTGCGAACCAACGGATCAACCACACTGCCAGCATTTCTGGCTGAAACGAACCGGTGAATTCTGGTCGATGTGCCCATTGTTCTCGATCCGCGGCACCAAACTTACCGGAGCCATAGACTGCCGTTGTTCGCATCAGGTAGCCGATTGGTTCGATTTCTCCTAGCTCTGGTTGTTCGCCTTTGGCTAGACAACTGACGACATAGTCGAATAAGCGCACCGATTTATTTGCCCGTGATAGCACTAACTCTCTATTCGAGAGTCTGCCTGATTCCTGTCGAGGTACTTCGTTTCGTAACCTTTCAATATCCTCGGATGTGGCGTCTCCATCGATCAAAGTAAAGGTTGCATCCCATGCGTTCGCTATGACTCGGTCAGTGCGATTGGCATCATCTAATTTGTGAGAGAAAGCCAGAAGTGTATAGCTCTGAGTGCCCGATACAGTTTTGTATGTGGCAAATCCCACACCTTCTTTATTTATTTGAAAATCAGATCGATGAAAATGCCAATTATTTTTTTTTAAACGCCGTAACAGTACGCGCAAGAAACTTAATCGTGTAGGGTGATGGGAACCCATACGGTCAAGCGTCATTGCGATGTTTGCGGAACGCGGATAAATCAATTGCTTAGAAGATTCAGTGCTCATATTTGCCTGGTTAGCTGCTGCAATTGATACACACTTGGGTCATTAGATTAGGCCTCAGTCGGAACGCAATAATTTGATTGTAGGTAAGTGTTCCATTATTTATTCAAGTGTACCCCTAAATTGCTGAAAAAAATCTAAAACTACCAGATATGGGGGTACGTGCCAGGGTAAGAACAGAGTTACATTCCTACTGGCAATACTATAGTTAAGTACAAGACTCTAGAGGGTCATATGAGTGAATTAGAAACTTTATCCAGAGCCAAAGGTGCTGAAGGAAATGATAAGCCGGTAAAGATGAGCAAACGGGACCCCAGTGCCACAAAGGAGAAAATTCTCCAGGCTGGAATTTCTGAGTTTGGCTTGCAGGGCTTTGGTGGCGCCCGCACGGAGGCCATCGCGGAGAGAGCTGGATGCAATATTCGAATGTTGTACCACTACTTTGGTGGGAAAAAAGCACTCTATGTTTCTTGTCTAGATCGTGTCTATTCCAACTTGCGAGAGCGCGAATTCGCGTTAAACCTTACTGAATTGCAGCCTACTCAAGCCATTGTTCGGCTGGTGGAATTTCTGTTTGACCACATATCTGAAAGCCCTGATTTTGTCAGGCTGTCTGCAGTTGAGAATACGCAGCGTGGCAAGTTTCTTGAGGCATTGCCAGATCTTGCCAATACTGAAACTGATCTTGTCGGTACCCTCGGTAAAGTGCTACAAAGCGGGGTAAGCCGCCAAGAGTTCCGGGCAGATGTTGATGCGTTGCAGCTTTATATCTCAATCATGTCACTGAGTTATCTCCATGTGTCACATCGGTACACCTTAGGAATAACTCATGGTCAGAATTTAGAAAATGAACAATGGTTGTTGGATCGGCGGACGCATGTAACCGACATGATTCTGAGTTACGTTTCTAAAAAGGACTAGGCAAAGTCAGGTTCAACTATTTCTACGATTAGAATTTTGCTCAGTCTGTAGAAGCCGACCTTATCATCTCTCTAAAGCATTTTATTCGAAGTCGCAAGGTGTCCACTCGGGTTGTTCTTGTTTTGCCACTGAAACTGGGTCTGGATGCTTTCCCTACTGGGCACCTTGAACTGTCTTCATTAAACTATTCAGAGTCTCTTCATCCACTTGAAATGGCAGTTCCATACCCGCAGCACCTGGTAGCGATTCATCCGGTAAAGCCTCGAGATTGTTTTTATCTTTTTCGCGCAGTTTCTTTGCTACTTGAGCGTCGAATTCGTCCAGTTCGTCGGTCGGTGTAGCGGCAACTACGTTTCTATTGGGGTTAACCGTAAATGAAACGGCTTCAGTTTCTATCGGCTCTGCTGAGCTGAAATGAGTGACACCGTTGCTATCTACCCACTTGTAAACTTGTTGTGGTGAGGCCTCATAGTTGCTCAAACTGGGTGTCAGCTTGCCCATGCTAGTGGTGGCGCTGCTTGCATTGTCCTTAGCGTTTACTATTGCATTGCCTGCAACTTTGGCCAGAATTGCTCCTGGATCGCCACCTTTCATGTAAAACATATAGGAAGCGCCGCCTATGACTATGGCGAATGGGATGCAAGCCTTTAGCAACATCTTCAGAATCATTCTTGTCAGCATGAGCCTGGATACCTCTGATAATCTCCTCGCAATGGTTAACGGCCTGTAGCTACACGACTGAATCTCAAGCTTAACAATGTGTGTTGGTACTACTTTCTCGTGTGCGAGCAAGGCCCAGAGCTTGCTCTGAGTCACAATTATTAGGTAGGCTGGTCTGATGACTCATACTATATCTTTGACTCTTGAAGAAACGTTTGCACTCGCTCAATCCTCTCTGGAGGAGCGTGGGTTCTCTACTTCTCAAGCCGAAGCCATTGCTGAATCTGTCACTATTGCTGAGCGAGATGGCTGCAGCTCTCATGGGCTTTTCCGCATACCCTTTTACCTCAATGCCCTGAAAAACCCAGGATGCGACCCTAAAGCGGAGCCTGAGTTGACAGTGTCAGATAGCTCGGTGGTACATGTTGATGCACGCGGTGGATTTTGCCCGTTGGCGGTAAAAAAAGGTGTGCCTGAATTGGTACAGAAGGCCAATAGCCAAGGCATCGCTGCCCTTGCGGTGCATAACTGCTACAACATAGCCGCTCTGTGGCCCGATGTAGAAGCACTCGCTGAAAACGGTCTTGTAGCCTTTGCATTTACTGCAGCTAATGCGTTTGTTGCGCCAGCCGGCGGTATAAAACCGATCTACGGAACCAATCCAATGGCCTTTGCATGGCCAAGGCCGGGTCAACCTCCGCTGGTCTTTGATCAGGCTTCCAGTGCCAGTGCGCGTGGCGAAATTCAGCTGCATTTGCGAGACGGTAAAAACATACCCGAAGGCTGGGCCATCGATTCGGAAGGAACTCCAACTACAGATCCGGAGGCTGCGTTGGCCGGTGCTCAATTGACTTTTGGCGGCTATAAAGGTGCTGCTATTGCACTGATGATAGAGCTTCTTGCCGGCGCATTAATCGGCGATTTATTCAGCTATGAATCTTCTGAGCGAGATGCTCACAGGGTAGGGGCACCCTTCGGAGGTGAATTTCTATTGGCTATTGATCCATCGCACTGTGTGCCCGATGGCAATATCAAAGCACAACAAGCACGTGCTGAGTTGCTATTTGAGAAAATTCTTGAGCAGGAGGGCACCCGCTTGCCTGGTGCGCGCAGGCAGGCAGCTCGTATGGAAACAAAAGTAAATGGGATTTCGATCCCCGAAACTCTTCACTCTGCCATTCTCCAAGCGGGTCGGACCACCTGAGCTTAGCTACCTTATCGGGTCGGACCCGCAGGGCTAACTCCCTTTGATTACCACCAGATTGGGTCGGACCAATCGAACTGCTTGAAAGCATTGACTATAACCTCTGAAATCGGTCCCTGAAAAGCAGTTAATAAAGATAAGGTGGCTATTCATTTTCATAGTTTAGGTCCGACCCGATTTGTCTGATTTTGGGTTTTGAGCGGCCTTGGTTTATAAGAAAAACGATCTTGTAATCGTAAAGGTGTGAAATTTCATCGTATCTGGGTTGCCCAGAGAATGATTAGCTGGTGGAATCCATCTGTAGCAAATGATTGGCTACCTAGAAAAGACTTTATCACCAGGGAGGGTGAACATGCCTAGAGCAAATAGAACGTTTATCGCCGGACATTACTGGCACATCACACACCGTTGTCACCGAAAACAGTTTCTACTGGAGAACTCGGTCGATAGAAAACGCTGGTTGTATTGGGTTTATCAAGCACGGAAACGTTACGATTTTTGTGTGCTCAATTACATGGTTACCAGTAACCATATCCATCTATTAGTACACGACAGGGGTAAAGGAGAAATAGCCAGAAGTATGCAACTGCTCGCTGGGCGAACAGCACAGGAATTCAATTCATCTCACGGGCGGCAGGGGGCGTTTTGGGCGGATCGTTATCACGCTACAGCCGTGGAATCTGGCGCACACCTTTTACGATGCATGCTCTATATTGATCTTAACATGGTTAGGGCTGGGCTGGTTTCTCATCCAAGAGATTGGCCTCACAGCGGTTATCACGAAATCATGTATCCGAAAGCGCGAGGTCGGCGAATTAACTATGCATCGTTACTGGAGGCGTTGAACTATGAGAGCCTTACACAACTTCAAACATCCTATAAAATCTGGTTGGATGCATTGCTTCCCACAGTTTCAACGCGGAGAGAGCCTTTATGGACTGAAAGTCTTGCCATTGGTGGATTGGCGTTTACACGCAGAATACAATCAGAGCTCGGCGGGTGTGCCAGAAAGCGAAAACGGACACTGGAATCGATTGGTTATGCACTGAAATAACTTTACGAGGGTGACTAGCTATTGCACCTATTTGATATTCTTGTATAGCGTAGCTTTTACTTCGGATTTACTGGATATGGATCGAGAATGATTGTTGATAGGGTCGTACACATCGTTTCATGTCATGCCGAAGGAGAGGTGGGGGATGTCATTGTTGGTGGCATCAAACCACCAGTCGGGAAAAGTATCTGGGAGCAAAGAGATAGTATTGCTGACAATGGTGAACTGAGGGATTTTGTCCTTAACGAGCCACGTGGGGGTGTCTTCCGGCATTGCAATTTGCTCGTACCTCCGGTCGACCCACTGGCTGATATGGGCTTTATCATAATGGAGCCCATGTATAACCCTCCGATGTCTGGATCTAACTCCATGTGCGTAGCAACTGTGTTGCTGGAAACAGGTATTGTGGCGATGCAAGAGCCTATCACCGAGCTTATTTTGGAAGCGCCTGGCGGACTAGTGCCAGTGACCGCGCGTTGTCACAACGGTAAAGTGGAATCTGTGACCATCCAAAATTTACCGTCCTTTGTTGCAGAGACCCATAAGGTACTCTCGGTGCCGGGTTTGGGTGAGATCTCAGTTTCAGTGGCATTTGGGGGCGATAGCTTCGTAATAGTGGATGTTGAGCAGATTGGGCTGGAGATTCTCCAAGAGAATGCTAAGAGAATTGCTGAGCTCGGTGAAACCATTACACAGCAGGCGAATGAACAGCTGAAATTTGAACATCCTGTTCTTGAAAGTTGGCGGCACATTTCTTTTTGTCTGTTTGCCTCTCCGGTCACAAAAAAGGGCACAGAATTGTTTTCGAAGTCGGCTGTCGTGGTTAGTCCGGGTAAGGTTGACAGGTCTCCTACCGGAACTGCAGTCTGTGCGCGAATGGCTTTGTTGTATGAAGACAATACCATGCGTCTTGGAGATACGTTAAAAGCATCTTCCATTATTGATTCTCAGTTCTCTGGATCCATTGTGTCTGAAACGTCTGTCGGCAACCGGCGCGGTATAATTCCAGAGGTGACTGGGCGTGCTTGGATAACAGGCACTCATCAGTATCGTTTAGATCGCACAGATCCATACCCAAGAGGCTACCGTTTGTCAGATACGTGGCCAGGGGCTCAGTAACAAGTACTATCTAGGTGAGTCCACTCAAACCTTGATGCGTCTTCATCAATCTGTTTATCTTAGGGAGAATATTGATGTTGGATCGTGTGCTTGAATCGATACAACCTTTTGTAAGTGATGGAATCGCGCGACAAACATCGATCGGTGGAGGCGATTTTGCGCAAGCCTATCGGCTGGAGCTGTACTCCGGGCAGTGCTATTTTCTTAAGACCCACGCAAACCCACCCGACTTTTTTTTCACTACAGAAGCCGAAGGCCTACGCTGGTTGCGAGCGACAACAGCCGTTAATGT
Organism: Acidiferrobacterales bacterium; assembly: GCA_019633985.1. Lineage (GTDB taxonomy): Bacteria > Pseudomonadota > Gammaproteobacteria > Arenicellales > Poriferihabitantaceae > VYFG01. Next base: position 11,021 of record JAHQWE010000108.1, read on the forward strand.
ACCCGAGGTGATAGCGGTTAGCGATGAGCCTCCCTATTTACTCATGGAATGGGTTGACTTGGAACCATCGACTTTTGCTGACGAGGCTGAATTTGGCGCTCAGTTAGCGGCTCTTCACCAGCATACGCACCCCGAATTTGGTCGGCCAGATAAGAAAACGACTGGAAGTCTTGCGTTGCCAAACGTTCCATGCGGGAGTTGGGAGGAATTTTATGCTGAACATCGTCTATTGCCATTGGCTAAAATAGCTCACGAAAAATCATCCTTATCGCGCTCGGTTATACGAAAAATAGAACTGGTGGCAGAAGATTTGATCAATTTGTCCGTGCCTGTAGAACCTCCGTCGCTCCTCCACGGCGATTTATGGGCCGGGAATCGGGTTGTGGATGACAACGGGAAAAGCTGGCTGATAGATCCTGCTGCTCACTACGGTCATCGTGAATTCGATTTGGCTATGATGCGACTATTCGGAGGCTACTCTGACAACTGTTTTGAGAGTTATTCAGAGCACTACCCACTGGCCAAAGGCTGGCAAAACAGAGTGAGTCTGCACCAACTTGCTCCTCTGATCGTACACAGTATTAAATTCGGTGGTCATTATGTATCAGCGACTGAGAGTGCTTTGAATCAGTATTTATAGCGTCCGATACGTCGACGGCTACCTCGACATTTATAAAAGCTGTAGGTGGGTGCGCAATTCTTTGAGTATCTGACTGTTCCATCCCAGGCTAACCTGGCTTAAAAGAAGACGCAAAAAAACGACGCCAGTTTCCTCCCATTACTGCCTTTGTATCAGCGTCATTCATACCGGCTGTTAGTAGACCGTTTTTAATGTTAACTAAATGAGTATTATTGTTAAACCAACTGGGGTGGGGCGGGAATCCAGCATTATCTGCAGTACCTTCACCGTAGTCTGTGTCTTTTGACCAACGTCCATTTCGCATCCAAGTCACCACGCTGTCCGGTTGATCTTGGCATAGGTCAGACCCTATCCCGAGATGTTCTACGCCGTAGCGTTCAGCGCAGTCTAGGATCATGGTACAAAAGTCGTCTAGTTTGCACTGTGAGCCTCCCTTTAAATGATGAGGATAGAGGGAAAACCCGAGCATACCGCCGGAGCTGGTGAGCGCTTTAATAACCTCGTGCGTCTTGTTGCGTCTGGCAGGATGCCACCAATGGGGGTTTGCATGGGTAATTGCAATGGGTCTTTGGGACGACTCTATGGCATCAAGCGTTGAGCGGTCCGCTGAGTGGCTCATGTCGATAACCATTCCTACTCGATTCATTTCTCGAACTACCTGTCGTCCAAATCTGGTTAATCCGGTGTCTTCGTCTTCATAACAACCCGTTGCCAAAAGCGATTGATTGTTGTAAGTCAATTGCATAAAACGAATGCCTAGTTGATGGCAAATTTCAATTAGGCCAATATCATCTTCAATAGGGGATGGATTTTGAAAACCGAAGAAGATCGCTGTGCGATTAGATTCTACCGCCTCTGTAATGTCTCTTTCGTCAACGCCTTTAAAAATCCATTCTGGGTATTGCTCGAACCATCTGTTCCATTGCTCCAGGTTCAGAACCATCTCTCGAAAATTTTCATGATAAGCGATGGTTACGTGAACGGCGTGTACTCCACCTTTATGCATCTGCTCGAAAACAGATGCAGAAAACTGGGCATATTGCAGACAATCAATCAACGGTGTGGTCACTACTATAAAATCTCTAATCTGAAGCTATGGACTTATTACTGAACTGAAACTTAGGATAGGTAGTTTAGTGGACCTCTGGGGTTGGGTGGTTAAATCGATTGCGGGGAGTCAGAATTAGTAAAGATTCCAGATAGTTATGAGCGTAGTTGGAATGCTTGAATCTGATTTGATTGCTGGCTCAACATTGATAAATCTGCCACGCAATATCGGTATGGGACTGGAGAGAGTGTGATCAGAGTAGGGTTTGCGGATCTGCGGCATTAATGGCTGCGCTGGGGCCGCCGATGAACTAAGCGACTCAGTGAGGAATCAGCGATGAACGGGATGGGGCGGTTAGTGCTTGGCTGCGTAGGGACATTGGGCCTTGTGGCGTCTTCAATGTCGAATGCCGGCGTGTTTAAGTGCGTAGATGGCGATGGCAGTGTGACGTATTCTCAGTCAGCTTGTGAGCCAGAACAAGAAACTAGCAAAATCTTACAGATTTCGTCCGAGTCGAAAACTCGGCAAGATTGCCGTGTCGCGACAAAGTTTGCCTTCAAAGTAGCGACGGAGATGAAGCAGGGAAAAAGATCGGATGAACTATTTCGAGATTATGGCGGAATCGACTCGCTGAATCCCAGTACTGTGGCGCTAATCAACTACGTGTACTCACACGATAAAAATGATTCTATTAGTGTATCGCGTGTGACCTCGCTTACCAGTACACGCTGCGAAGTGGGGTCGTTTGGTATATCTGATTGTGACACATTGCCTTACTCCTTTATTGAGGCAGGAGGTGGGTGTGAGGCTCTGACGAAAGGAGGCTCTGGATCGGCAGTAGCTACTCAGCAGAGAGCCGTTACAAATGTACCAGCTGCTGATCGCAGCAGTAACCGTCAGCAACCAACTTCCAGTGCAGACGCTGATTTCGAAGGTGGATTCTCTGCCGATTGCAAAACAAGGCTAACTGAAGAGTTGAAGGGAATCTATCGAGACATGCGTACGGCGGGTTCAGCAGCAGAGCAAGAAGCGCTAAATGATCGACGAAACGAACTCAGGCGGGAGCTAGGTTACTGCAAGTAGATCATCAGATATTTTGACTGGAAAGATACTATTAGAGTTTTCTTAGTCTGACATTGTTGATCGCATGATTTGAGCCTTTATGCAGTATTAATTTTGCTCTGTTCTTGGTTGGTAAAATATTTTCCTTTAGGTTTACGTTGTTAATGGAACCCCAGATTTCGTTGGCAGTCTGTGTCGCTTTATCGGTATCCAGAGACGCATAATGACTAAAGTAAGCTCCTGGCTTGTTGAATACTGTGGATCTTAGTGCTAGAAACCTGTCCACATACCATTGTCTGATGTCGTCGGCATTCGCATCTATATAGATGGAAAAATCAAAGTAGTCTGAAACAAAAACATTGGGCTCGCCGAGCTTTGCCCCACGTGTTTGAAGCACATTTAGACCCTCTACAATAAGAATATCGGGCTGATCAACCTCTGAGTACTGATTGGGTACAATGTCATAGTGTAGATGGGAGTAAACAGGCGCCGACAAATGGCGCTTACCACTTTTTACGTCTGAGAGAAACTGAAGCAATTGTTGCCGATCAAAACTCTCTGGAAATCCTTTACGGTGCATTAGATTTCGTGCTTGTAGCTCATCGGTGGGAAAAAGAAATCCATCTGTAGAAATGAGGTCTACTTTTGGGTGCTCGGGCCATCTAGCGAGTAGTGATCGTAGAATACGAGCAACGGTGCTCTTGCCCACTGCTACAGATCCTGCGATGCCGATGATGAACGGTACTTTGCCGGCTTCGATTTCCATAAACTGCCGCAGTCCGACATTCAGCTTCTGCACGGATGCTACATGAAGGCTCAACAAGCGAGACAAGGGTAGATAAACGCGCTCTACTTCATCCAGCGAGACTCGTTCGTTAATCCCTCGGAGCTCCTGCAATTCAGTTTCTGAAAGCGGTTGAGGGGTGTTGCGTCTCAGCGGTGCCCACTCTTCAATAGAAAAGCTGCGGTACGGCGATTGTTCTTGGTATTCCAATGACGAAGATCTCGAGTAATTAAGTTATGTCAGCTCAATAAAATGCTAAAAGGAAACGGATTTAGCTTATTCGGTAGTATTAAAGTTCACAATTTAGAAACAAGATTTTATTTTGTCTGCAGATATAGTACCTAGAGCTCAGTCACGCTATTGATGGACCAAAGTTTAGGTCGAAATAAAAAGAATGCTAACAATGATGATTTATGGTCATTATAGACCGAGACGCAACTCCAGTGCGTGCCAGGGGCTGTTCGTGACGCTCTGTTCGACCCTGGCAGCGCGTGACTTCACAGATGTCGAAGCTTCCATTTTGTTGATTCTGATGCCTGACCTAATAACGTGAATAAGACTCTTAGTCTCCCAGAACTGCGCGATATTCTGGTTAATTTGCATGATCCAATTGATCAACTCATTGGAGATGCGCTTGATTTTGAACAACGGGCTCAGATTCTTGAACGAGGTTATTTTCGACCTCAGGAAGATGAAGACCTGGCTTACTGGCTGGCGCGATATTTATCCGTGCGCACAGAGCTGTTGGGTATTGTGTGCAGTGTAGATAGTCGTGCGTCGGTACCGTTTAGAAAAATATCGACACTCGAACACTGGCGCTGCTTTGTACTTGGGTACACGGCCGCCTGTCAGTTGGTGCGGCTGGACAGATATTTCTTGTGGGAGTTCGCCACTCATAAGCTAATACAGAGAAAATTAAATGAAGCATATCCAGAGTATCGGATACCGCCAAAAACTTACACCAACGTATTCCAACACTTCACCGATCCATCACTGGCATTTAGACTATACGAGGCTATTTGGTTCGCGCGCCTGTTCAGCTGGCGCTTACGATTCTTACGCAAGGATCCTGTTGTAGGCGAATTTGTTTCACGTAGAAAAGAATTCGAGGAATACCTTGATAAAAGTAAGCGAAATTATCTAAAAAGAACGGCGCTGTTTTTCCGACATTCGTTTAGACGCAGATTTGCGTCGGCGAAGCAAAAAACCCTATTTGGAATCCTGGAACGGTTGGGTAGAACAGCTTCAGAAATAAATATTGATTCTCCAAAGTACATCAACTCTGAGATTAAGAGAGAGCTTTCCGAGATTCTTGAACCCGGAGACATCTTGGTCACTCGGCATAGATAT